>NZ_JAZBQR010000027.1:0-57018 GCF_036348395.1 Pseudomonas sp. AL 58 | reverse complement strand
CTGTAGGAGCCGGGCTTGCCCGCGATACAAACGCCGCGAACTCACTGACACCCCACCGACACCATCGCAGGCAAGCCGGCTCCAACAGACCCCACGTAACTTGTAGGAGCCGGGCTTGCCCGCGATGCAAACACCGCGAACCCACTGACACCCCACCGATGCCATCGCAGGCAAGCCTGCCCCAACAGCGCCCGCGTACCTGTAGGAGCCGGGCTTGCCCGCGATGCAGCCACCGCGAACCCACTGGCACCCCACCGACGCCATCGCAGGCAAGCCAGCTCCAACAGAGCCCGCGCAACCTGTAGGAGCCGGGCTTGCCCGCGATGCAAACGCCGCGAACCCACTGGCACCCCACCGACGCCATCGCAGGCAAGCCAGCTCCAACAGAGCCCACGCAGCCTTTAGGCGCCGGGCTTGCCCGCGATACAAACGGCGCGAACCCACTGACACCCCAGCGACGCCATCGCAGGCAAGCCAGCTCCAACAGAGCCCGCGTAACCTGTAGGAGCCGGGCTTGCCCGCGATACAAACGCCGCGAACTCACTGACACCCCACCGACACCATCGCAGGCAAGCCAGCTCCAACAGAGCCCGCGTAACCTGTAGGAGCCGGGCTTGCCCGCGATGCAGACGCCGCGAACTCACGGACACCCCACCGACGCCATCGCAGGCAAGCCAGCTCCAACAGAGCCCGCGTAACACTTGCAGGCTTTCATGGAATGAGATGCTGAATTCTTTTCTATATCTGTAACTGTGTAAGTTGCGGTGACCGCCGTAGAATCAAGCCTCCCCCCACCACAGGGTTTTTCGAGGCGGTCATGCATATTTCTTCCGGACGCTGGGTCTACGGTCTGTTCCTGGCGTTGTTGACGGCCGTGCTCTGGGGCATCCTTCCGATCAAGCTCAAGCAGGTGTTGCTGGTGATGGACCCGGTCACTGTCACCTGGTTCCGCCTGCTGGTTTCTGGTGGCCTGCTGCTGGCCTTTCTTGGCGCCACGCGGCGTCTGCCCTCCGTGCGTGCCCTGGGGCGAAACGGGCGTTTTCTGCTGTTGCTCTGCGTGGGCGGGCTGGTCGGCAACTATGTGCTCTACCTGATCGGTCTGAACATACTCAGCCCCGGCACAGCGCAACTGATGATCCAGATGGGGCCGGTGCTGCTGTTGATCAGTAGCGTTGTGGTTTTCAAGGAGCGTTTCAGCCTGGGGCAGGGGATCGGCCTGGTCATTCTGCTGCTGGGCTTCGGGTTGTTCTTCAATCAGCGCCTGGACGAGCTGCTGACCTCCTTGGGGACCTACACCAAGGGCATTCTGATTATCCTGCTGGCCGCTGCGGTGTGGACGTTCTATGCCTTGGGCCAGAAGCAGTTACTCACCGTGTGGAGCTCGCCACAGGTGATGATGGTGATCTACCTGATCTGTGCCTTGATCCTGACGCCATGGGCACACCCACTGGAGGCGCTGCAACTGAGCCCGCTGCAAGGCTGGTTGCTGTTGGCCTGTTGCCTGAACACGCTGGTTGCCTACGGTGCCTTTGCTGAAGCGTTGGCCCACTGGGAAGCATCGCGGGTCAGTGCGACCCTGGCGATCACCCCGCTGGTGACGTTCGGCTGTGTTGCCTTGGCGGCCATGCTCTGGCCAGGTTATGTGCAACCCGAGCAGATCAATGGCCTGGCGTACATCGGTGCCGTGATCGTGGTGCTTGGCTCGGTGCTGATTGCGCTGGGGCCGTCACTGATTGCCGGTTGGCGTGCCAGGCGCGTGCGCCTGGCACGCTGACTCAGCCGTTGTCGCCCGCATCGAGCATGTGTTCGGGACGTACCCATTGGTCGAACTGCTGGTCGCTGACATAGCCCAGCGCCAGTGCGGCCTCGCGTAAGGTACTGCCTTCGGCATAGGCCTTTTTGGCAATCTCGGCGGCTTTGTCGTAGCCGATGTGCGGGTTCAGCGCCGTCACCAGCATCAGCCCACGTTCCAGGTGGTCGGCCATCTGCTGAGGATCCGGCTCAAGCCCGGCAATACAGTGCTGCTGGAAGTTATGGCAGCCGTCGGCCAGCAGTTCGATCGACTGCAGCAGGTTATGGATGATCACCGGCTTGAACACGTTGAGCTGAAGGTGCCCCTGGCTGGCGGCAAAGCCGATCGCGGCGTCGTTGCCCAGCACCTGGCAGGCCAGCATCGACAGCGCCTCGCATTGGGTCGGGTTGACCTTGCCGGGCATGATCGAGCTGCCCGGCTCGTTGGCCGGCAACCGCACTTCCGCCAGCCCGGTGCGCGGGCCGGAGCTGAGCAAGCGCAAATCGTTGGCCAGTTTCATCAGGGTGATCGCCAGGGTTTTCAGCGCCCCGGCCAGGAGCGTCAGTGGTTCATGCCCGGCCAGCGCGGCGAATTTGTTCGGTGCGCTGACGAAGGGCAGCCCGGCCAAGGCCGCAAGCTCTGCGGCGATGGCTTCGGCAAAGCCTTTCGGTGCGTTCAGGCCGGTACCGACTGCCGTACCGCCCTGTGCCAGCTCGTAGACTGCCGGCAGTGTCGAGCGGATTGCCCGTTGTGCGTAGTCGAGTTGGGCGACATAAGCCGACAGTTCCTGGCCGAAGGTAATCGGTGTGGCGTCCATCATGTGGGTGCGCCCGGTCTTGACCAGGTGCTGATGACGCACCGACTGTTCTGCCAGGCCCGCAGCCAGTTCGCTGATCGCCGGCAGTAGCCGCGCATGTACTGCCTGTGCTGCGGCGATGTGCATGGCGGTGGGGAAGCAGTCGTTGGAGCTCTGCGAGCGGTTGACGTGATCGTTGGGGTGGACCGGGGTTTTCCCCCCTCGGCCCTGGCCGGCGAGCTCGTTGGCGCGTCCGGCAATCACCTCGTTGACGTTCATGTTGCTCTGGGTGCCGCTACCGGTCTGCCAGACCATCAGCGGAAACTGCTCGTCGTGTTGCCCGGCCAGTACCTCGTCAGCGGCTTGCTCAATCAGCCGGGCAACGTCGGCTGGCAGGTTGCCGTTGCGCACATTGACCCGGGCGGCCGCCTTCTTGATCAGCGCCAGGGCGTGCAGGACAGCCAGCGGCATCCGTTCCTTGCCAATTGCGAAGTTGATCAGCGAGCGCTGCGTCTGGGCGCCCCAGTAGGCCTGATCCGGAACTTCGACCGTTCCCAGGCTGTCTGTTTCGTTACGGCTCATGCTGCGGTCACTCCTTTGTCGTCTGATTCCGCAGTTTAGGTCCTGATTCGACACGGCGGTTTCTTTACGTGTCGATCCACTTGAGCGCTCAGCCCGAGTCGGCGCAGAATGCTCTACTCTGAGGTGCCACCTCTTCCGACAATTAAGGATTTCCGATGACCCGTCTTCGCGCCCTTTGCACCGCAGTTGTACTGGTTTGTGCCAGCGGCCAGGTGCTTGCCGATACTGCCAGCCACAATGCCAGCGCCGAAGCCTTCCTTAAGCTGGCGCACGCCGACAAGCTCGGAACCCCGGTCTACATGCAAGTGCAGCAGATGTTCGCCCAGCGCTTTGAACAGACCAAGGCACCTGCTTCGAAAAAGGCTGTGCTGGACAGCTACCAGGCCAAGGCCAATGCCGCCCTTGACCAGGCGATCGGCTGGAACAAGCTCAAGCCCGATATGGTTAAGCTCTACACCAGCACCTTCAGCGAAAGCGAGCTGAAAGACCTGGTGAAGTTCTACGAGTCGCCACTGGGCAAGAAAGTCCTGGAAAAAATGCCGATGGTCACCCAGCAGTCGGCTCAGTTGACCCAGCAGAAATTGGAAAGCGCAGTACCGGTGGTCAACAAGCTGCTGTCTGACATGACCACCGAACTGGACCCGTCCGCGGGCAAGGCCGCGCCGGCCAAGAAGCCGTAAGCGGAGCCCGTCATGTCGATGCAGCAACGAATTGAGCAAAGCCTGGCCGCCCTGGCCCCGCAGCACCTTGAAGTGCGTGACGAAAGCCACATGCACAGCCGTGGCCAGGAAACCCACTACAAGGCGATTTTGGTCAGTGAGCAGTTCGAGGGGTTGAACAGCGTCAAGCGCCACCAGAAGGTGTACGCCACCCTGGGCGAGTTGATGAGCCAGTTCCACGCCTTGGCCTTGCATACCTACACGCCGCAGGAGTGGGAGAAGGTCGGTGCAGCCCCGGCCTCGCCAACCTGTGCCGGTGGTAGCAAACACTGATTTTGCTGCCGGGTTTTTGTTAGAATGTGCAACGCGCCGCTCGTCGGCGCGTTTTTTTTGACACCCGGTTCGTCCTTTGCGAGGACAGCCACCTGGAGAATCAAGGCATGACCCAAGCTATCGTCGTGGCGGCGCTGTACAAATTCGTTACCCTCGAAGATTACGTCGAGCTGCGTGAACCGCTGCTCGAAACGATGACCGCCAATGGCGTCAAAGGCACCCTGTTGCTGGCTGAAGAAGGCATCAACGGTACGGTGTCCGGTACCCGTGAAGGCATCGATGGCCTGCTGGCCTGGTTGCGCAGCGATACGCGCCTGGTAGACATCGACCACAAAGAGTCCTACTGCGATGAACAGCCGTTCTACCGCACCAAGGTCAAACTGAAGAAAGAGATCGTCACCCTGGGTGTGCCGGGCGTCGACCCGAACAAGAAGGTCGGTACCTACGTCGAGCCCAAGGACTGGAACGCACTGATCAGCGACCCGGAAGTGCTGTTGATCGATACCCGTAACGATTACGAAGTGTCCATCGGCACCTTTGAAGGGGCGATCGACCCGAAAACCACGACCTTCCGTGAGTTCCCCGAGTACATCAAGGCCAACTTCGACCCAAGCCGCCACAAGAAAGTCGCCATGTTCTGCACCGGCGGCATACGCTGTGAAAAAGCCTCCAGCTACATGCTCGGCGAGGGGTTCGAAGAGGTCTATCATCTCAAGGGTGGCATCCTCAAATACCTTGAGGAAGTACCGCAGGAAGAGAGCCGCTGGGAGGGCGAGTGCTTCGTCTTCGACAACCGGGTCACCGTTCGTCATGACCTGAGCGAAGGCGATTATGACCAGTGCCACGCCTGCCGCACGCCGATCAGCGTGGAAGACCGTGCTTCGGAGCACTACTCGCCAGGTATCAGCTGCCCGCACTGCTGGGACAGCCTGAGCGAGAAGACGCGCCGCAGCGCCATCGACCGGCAGAAGCAGATCGAACTGGCCAAGGCCCGCAACCAGCCGCACCCGATTGGCCATAATTACCGCAAAGCTGCCGAGGTTTGATGATGTCCGCTCGCCTGCTCTATGTGATGGACCCGATGTGCTCCTGGTGCTGGGGTTTTGCACCAGTGGCTGAGGCCCTGATCGCCCAGGCGCAGGCGGCGGGGGTGCCGACCCATCTGGTGGTCGGTGGCCTGCGTAGCGGTAGCAGCGCACTTGATGTGTCTACCCGACGCTACATCCTTGAGCACTGGCAAGCGGTGCACGAAGCGACTGGCCAGCCGTTTCGCATTGAAGGGGCGATGCCCGAGGGTTTCGTCTACGACACCGAACCTGCGTGCCGCGCCTTGGTGACCGCGCGCAGCCTTGACCCGCAACGCGCCTGGGGCCTGCTCACGCTTATCCAGCAGGCCTTCTATGAGCGCAGCGAAGATGTCACCCGTGCGCCGCAATTGGTCGAACTGGCTACCCAGGCAGGCTTTGAGCGTGCGGTGTTCTCCGAGCGCTTCACCAGCGCCGAACAACGCCAGGCCACGGCTGCCGATTTCGTCTGGGTGCAGGATTTGGGTATTGCCGGTTTCCCGACCCTGCTGGCCGAGCGCAATGGCCAGTTGGCGCTGCTGACCAACGGCTACCAGCCTCAAGACGCATTGGCGCCGTTGCTCGGTCGTTGGTTGGAGCGTGCCGCTCATGCTTGACCTGCCGGGCTCACCCGACCCGGTGCCGGGTTCACCGGCAAGTCATGGCGATCGTCTGAGCTGGGCTGAAATTCGTCGCCTGGCACTGCAACATAAAAAAGCCCTGTGGATCGCCAATGGCGTTGCCGTGCTGGCGGCGCTGTGCAGTGTGCCGATCCCGCTGCTGCTGCCGCTGCTCGTCGACGAAGTGCTGCTGGGGCATGGCGACGCCGCGCTGAAATGGATGAATCAGTTTCTGCCGCAGGCTTGGCACGTGCCCGCTGGCTATATCGGCCTGATGCTTCTGGTGACCCTGTGCCTGCGGGTATTCGCGCTGGCATTCAACGTGGTTCAGGCCAGGCTGTTTGCCGGTTTGGCCAAAGACATCGTCTACCGCTTGCGTATCCGCCTGATCGAGCGGCTCAAGCGCATCTCCCTGAGCGAGTACGAAAGCCTTGGCAGCGGAACGGTCACGACGCACCTGGTGACCGACCTCGACACCCTGGACAAGTTTGTCGGTGAAACCCTCAGCCGCTTCCTGGTAGCGGTACTGACCTTGACCGGTACGGCCGGCATCCTGATCTGGATGCATTGGCAGTTGGCGCTGTTGATCCTGCTGTTCAACCCGTTGGTGATTTTTGCCACCGTGCAATTGGGCAAGCGGGTCAAGCACCTGAAAAAACTGGAGAACGACAGCACCTCGCGGTTTACCCAGGCGCTGGCCGAAACGCTGGATGCCATTCAGGAAATTCGAGCCGGTAACCGCCAGGGCTATTTCCTTGGGCGACTGGGGGTACGTGCCCAGGAGGTTCGCAACTATGCCGTCGCCTCGCAGTGGAAGAGTGACGCCAGTGGGCGTGCCAGTGGCCTGTTGTTCCAGTTTGGTATCGATATTTTCCGCGCGGCGGCAATGCTCACCGTGCTGTTCTCCGACCTTTCCATTGGCCAGATGCTGGCCGTGTTCAGCTACCTGTGGTTCATGATCGGGCCGGTAGAGCAGTTGTTGAACCTGCAATACGCCTACTACGCCGCTGGCGGTGCGCTGACCCGCATCAATGAACTGCTGGCGCGTGACGATGAACCGCAGTTTGCCGGTGGCGTCGACCCGTTCAAGGGCCGTGACACGGTTGGCATCGACGTGCGCGGCCTGCGTTTCGCCTACGGCGAGGAGCCGGTGCTCGACCAGCTCAACCTGTCGATCGCACCCGGCGAAAAGGTCGCGATAGTCGGTGCCAGCGGTGGCGGCAAGAGCACCCTGGTGCAGTTGTTGCTGGGGCTCTACACACCGCAGGCCGGGACGATCCGCTTCGGTGGCGCGACCTTGCAGGAAATTGGCCTGGAAACCCTGCGTGAGCAGGTGGCCGTGGTGTTGCAGCACCCCTCGCTGTTCAACGACACCGTGCGCGCCAACCTGACCATGGGCCGCGACTGCACCGACGAAGCATGCTGGCAGGCATTGGGCATTGCCCAGCTAGATGGCACCATTGCTGCGCTGCCTCAGGGCCTGGACAGCGTGGTAGGGCGCTCCGGGGTACGCCTGTCCGGTGGGCAGCGTCAGCGTCTGGCCATTGCCCGGATGGTACTGGCCGAGCCCAAGGTGGTTATCCTCGATGAAGCCACGTCTGCCCTGGACGCGGCGACCGAGTACAACCTGCATCAGGCCCTGGCCCGTTTTCTCAGTGCCCGCACGACCTTGATCATCGCCCACCGCCTGTCGGCGGTGAAGCAGGCAGACCGTGTTCTGGTGTTCGATGGGGGGCATGTTGCCGAGGACGGTTGCCATCAGCAGCTCATCGCTGATGGCGGTTTATACGCCAAACTGTACGGGCATCTGCAACAAAGTTGAGCGGGAAAAGCGAATTTTGAGGTAAAGGCCATTTGCCCTGGTGGCAAATATCCTAGTCTGTTGTAGGTTTAGACTCATACGGCTCTGCAACAAGGGACCTCATGAAGGGAAAACGGACTCTCGAAGCGCCAAAGTTGCTGGGCATCATTTGGCCATTTGTCGCGGTCGTGCTGTTTCAGGCGTTGCTAGGAAGCATCAGCCTTTACGCGCTCTCGGCTGTGCGTGGTTACGTGGGTGGCGAAAGCCTCTGGTCCAAGGGCCAGAAGGACGCCATCTACTACCTTACGCTGTATGCCGACAGTGGCGATCAGGCGGCGTTCGAGAAGTACCAGCGGGCTATCGCCGTGCCCATGGGGGGGCATGAGCTGCGCACCGCACTGGATTTGCCGACACCGGACATCGCAGCGGCTCGCAAGGGCATGTTGCAGGGTGGCAACCACCCCGATGACGTCTCCAGTGTGATCTGGTTGTACCTGAATTTTCGTCATGTCAGTTACCTGGAAAAGGCCATTCAACTGTGGGCCGTCGGCGACGGCTTCGTTCAGCAACTCGACACTCTTGCCCAGGAAATACGCCAAGGCTTTGCGCGTGGGAAGGCCTCGGCCAGGAAAGTGGCCGACTGGAAGGCCAGGATTGCCTCGATCAATGAGGGCGTGGCGCCTGCCGCCAAGGCGTTCAGCGATGCCTTGAGCGAAGGCTCGCGGGTGCTCCTGCGCCTGTTGCTGTTCATCAACGTGGCGACCGCATTGTTCCTGATTGCCCTGGCCTGGAAGCGCTCGCACAAGCTGCTGGTTCAGCGCCAAGCCTTTGCCAGTGCGCTGCAGGTTGAAAAAGAGCGTGCGCAAGTCACCCTGGCGTCGATTGGCGATGGTGTGATAACCACCGACGTCGATGGCTGTATTACCTACATGAACCCGGCTGCCGAGCAGTTGACCCACTGGGATGCCCAGCAGGCGCAGGGCTTGCCCTTGGCGGCACTGTTCAATCTGCTTGATGAGCATGCCGAGAAGGACAGCCTGACGCTGATTGAGCACATTCTCAACGGCACCCTGCATGAAGGCGGTGAGCATGCCAAGCTGATTCAGCGGCTCGATGGCAGCACCGTTTCCGTCGCCCTGGTGGGCGCGCCGATACTCAACGAAGGGCGTATCAGTGGCGTTGTAGTGGTGCTGCATGACATGACCCAGGAGCGCCAATACATTGCCAACCTGTCCTGGCAGGCCACCCATGACGCCCTGACAGGGTTGGCCAACCGCCGGGAATTCGAGTTCCGCCTGGAGCAGGCGCTCGCGGGCCTGAGCCGAAGTACGGCGCGCCATTCATTGCTGTTCCTGGACCTGGATCAGTTCAAACTGGTCAACGACACCTCTGGCCATGCGGCGGGTGATGAGTTGCTGCGGCACATTTGTGCCTTGCTTCAGGGTGGGTTGCGTGAAGGGGATACCTTGGCGCGTCTCGGGGGGGATGAGTTCGGCATCCTGCTGGAAAACTGCCCGCCGGAACAGGCCGAGCGCATTGCCGAAAACCTTCGTCAGACAGTGCAGAGCCTGCATTTTGTCTGGAAAGGGCGCCCGTTCATGACCACGGTCAGTATTGGCCTGGTTCCCCTCAGCCAGCCTCCGGCTACCCTGGAAGCGTCGTTGCGGGCCGCGGACATGGCGTGTTATATGGCCAAGGAGAAGGGGCGTAACCGCGTTCAGGTCTACCATGCCGACGACACCGAGTTGTCCATGCGCGTTGGTGAAATGGCCTGGATTCAGCGTTTGCACGTCGCATTGGAAGAAAACCGCTTTTGCCTTTACTCCCAGGAAATTGCTGCACTGGGTGAGCCTGGCAATGCCGGTGGGCACCTTGAGATTCTTCTGCGGCTGCACGATGAGAGTGGGCGCACCATCCTGCCTGACAGCTTTATCCCGGCCGCCGAACGATACGGGTTGATGACCGCGCTGGACCGTTGGGTCGTGCGCAACGTGTTTCAGGTGATTCGCGAAGCCCTGGACAGGCCGCGCCAAGGGCCGTTGGCCATGTGCGCGATCAACCTGTCCGGGAGCAGTATCGGCGACGACAACTTCCTTGAATACCTGCACCGCATGTTCAGCGAGTTTTCGATTCCACCGCAGCTGGTCTGCTTTGAAATCACTGAAACCAGTGCCATTGCCAACCTGGGTAGCGCCATTCGTTTCATCAACGACTTGAAGGGGTTGGGCTGCAGGTTCTCGCTTGATGACTTCTGCGCAGGCATGTCGTCGTTCGCCTATTTGAAACATTTGCCAGTAGACTTCCTTAAGATCGACGGAAGTTTCGTCAAGGACATGCTGGATGACCCGATTAATCGGGCGATGGTCGAAGTGATCAACCACATTGGCCATGTCATGGGCAAACGCACGATCGCCGAGTTCGTCGAAACCCCGCTGATTGAACAGGCCTTGCGGGAAATTGGCGTGGACTACGCACAGGGGTACCTCATCGAGCGTCCGGCGGTGTTTTCGTGCGACAGCCTGCAGCGCAAACGTGCGCCGGAGCGCGCTCAGATGATGAAGGCGCCAGGAACGTTTCGCTGAACATTAACAATCACAAGGAAAAGGAGCTGACAGTGAATGATGCATTTGTTCGAATCGGTCCGTTGATGGATCCCGCCAGTTACCCGCTCTGGGCCCAACAGTTGATTGAAGCCTGCAGCGAAAGTAAGCGAAAGGTGGTCGAGCACGAGCTTTACCAGCGCATGCGAGATAACCGCTTGGGGGCTCGAACGATGCGTCAGTACCTGATTGGTGGCTGGCCGGTGGTTGAACAGTTCGCCCTGTACATGGCACAGAACCTGACCAAGACCCGCTTTGCCCGCCATCCCGGTGAGGACCTGGCGCGCCGCTGGCTGATGCGCAACATTCGCGTCGAACTCAATCATGCCGATTATTGGCTGAACTGGTGCCATGCCCATGGCGTCAGCCTCGACGACCTGCAGGCGCAGCAGGTGCCGACAGAGCTGCAGGCGTTGAGCCACTGGTGCTGGCACACCAGCTCGGCAGACCAGCTGATCATCGCGATTGCAGCGACCAACTATGCCATTGAAGGGGCTACCGGCGAGTGGTCGGCCTTGGTCTGTTCTACCGGTGCCTATGCCGAGGCGTTTCCGGAAGCGCAGCGCAAGCGCGCCATGAAGTGGCTGAATCTGCACGCTCAGTATGACGATGCGCACCCATGGGAGGCGCTGGAGATCATCTGCACGCTGGCTGGCAATAACCCGTCCAAGGCCTTGCAGGCCGAGCTGCGGCAGGCCATCTGCAAGAGTTACGAATACATGTACCTGTTCCTTGAGCGCTGCATGCAAATGGAAGTGTCGCATGAGCGCCAGAGCCCCCGCGAACGGATGGCTCTGGTGCAAGGCTGAAGCTTACTGCGCGTCGAACGCCTGGCCGTTGATGCCGGCGCTGTCCGGGCCCATCAGGTACAGATACACCGGCATGATATCGGCCGGCAGCGGATTGCTTTCGGGGTTTTCGCCCGGGTAGGCCTGGGCGCGCATGCTGGTGCGGGTTGCGCCTGGGTTGACACTGTTGGCGCGCACAGGGGCAACGCCCTCCAGCTCATCTGCCAGGGTTTGCATCAGGCCCTCGGTGGCGAACTTCGACACGCCATAGGCGCCCCAGTAGGCGCGGCCTTTGCGGCCAACACTGCTGGAGGTGAAGATCACCGAAGCGTCCTCCGACAGCTTCAACAGTGGCAGCAGGGTGCTGGTCAGCATGAACGTGGCGTTCACGTTGATATGCATCACCCGCATGAAGTTGTCGCCAGACAGCTGTTCAATCGGTGTCCGTGGGCCAATGATCGAGGCGTTGTGCAGCAGGCCGTCGAGCCGACCGAACTCATTCTCGATCATCACCGCCAGTTCGTCGTACTGGTGTGGCAGCGCCGTTTCCAGGTTGAACGGAATGACCACCGGTTGTGGATGCCCGGCCGCTTCGATTTCGTCATAGACCTGGGTCAGGTTGGCTTCGGTCTTGCCCAGCAGCAGCACCGTTGCACCGTGGGCAGCGAAGCTCTTGGCGGCGGCTGCGCCGATGCCGCGACCAGCGCCAGTGACAAGGATGACCCGGTCTTTGAGCAGGTCGGGGCGGGCGGAGTAGTCGAACATGGTGTTTACCTCTAAATAGTCGCTATCAGCAGCCGCAGAGTGCGCTGTCGATCACCTTGCGCAGTTCCAGTGGATGGTCGACCACCACGTCCGCACCCCAGTTGTTCGGGTTGTCTTCGGGGTGGATATAGCCATAGCGCACGGCAGCGGTGCGGGTGCCGGCATCGCGCCCCGACTCGATGTCACGCAGGTCGTCGCCCACAAACAGCACGCTGGCCGGGTCCAGATTCAGGGTTTTGCAGGCCAGGATCAGTGGCTCTGGATCGGGCTTGCTGTTCTTTACATGGTCCGGGCAGATCAGCAGCGCCGAACGCTCGGCCAGGCCGAGCTGTTGCATGATCGGCTCGGCGAAGCGCACGGGCTTGTTGGTGACCACACCCCACAGCAAGTTGCCTTTTTCGATGTCGGCCAGCAATTCGGCCATGCCGTCGAACAGGCAGCTGTGGACCGCGCAGTTGGCCTGGTAGCGCTCAAGGAACTCCAGGCGCAGTGCTTCGAACGCCGCGTCGGCTGGGTCCAGTGCGAAGGTTGCCGAGACCATGGCCCGGGCACCACCGGAAATCACGTCACGAACTCTCTGTTCGTCTACAGGGGGCAGGCCGCGGTCGGCCAGCATGGCCTGGCAGATGGCGACGAAGTCCGGCGCCGTATCCAGCAAGGTGCCATCCATGTCGAAAAGTACGGCTCGCAAACGCATGCTCATTCCTCGCGCAGGGTTTGAATCATGTAGTTGACGTCGACATCGGCCGCCAGCTTGTAATGCTTGGTCAGCGGGTTGTAGGTCAGGCCGATGATGTCCTTGACGCTCAGGCCGGCTTCACGGCTCCAGGCGCCCAGTTCCGAGGGGCGGATGAACTTCTTGAAGTCATGGGTGCCACGCGGCAGCAACTTCATGATGTACTCGGCACCAATGATCGCAAACAGGTACGCCTTGGGGTTGCGGTTGATGGTCGAGAAAAATACCTGGCCGCCCGGTTTGACCATGCGGTAGCAGGCGCGAATCACCGAGGACGGGTCAGGGACGTGCTCCAGCATCTCCAGGCAGGTGACCACGTCAAACTGGCCTGGCATTTCCTCGGCCAGAGCTTCGGCGGTGATCTGCCGGTACTCAACGTTTACGCCCGATTCCAGCTGGTGCAGTTGGGCGACGGCCAGCGGTGCCTCACCCATGTCGATACCGGTGACGGTCGCGCCGCGCTGGGCCATGGATTCGCTGAGAATGCCGCCGCCGCAGCCAACGTCGAGCACCTTCTTGCCGGCCAGCTTGACGCGCTCGTCAATCCAGTTGACCCGTAGCGGGTTGATGTCGTGCAGCGGTTTGAACTCGCTTTCGCGGTCCCACCAGCGGTGGGCGAGGGCTTCGAATTTGGCGATTTCAGCGTGGTCGACGTTGCTCATGGAACAGTCCTCTGAAGCTTCAATAATACGTTACGGGTCGGCAGCGGGGCTGGCGACGGGTTATTCGTGATGGCCGCCAATGCGCTGGCCCCAGGCGCGGGCTGCGCTGCTCAGGGCCTGTTCGTCCAGGCGCGTCAGGCGCCGCTCGTCCAGCAGTTGCTTGCCGTTGACCCAGACATGCTTCACGCAGTCACGGCCGCAGGCGTAGATCAGTTGCGAAACCGGATCGTAGACCGGCTGCTGAGCCAGGCCCGAAAGGTCGAAGGCAGTCAGGTCGGCGGCCTTGCCCAGCTCCAGTGAGCCGGTAATCGCATCAAGGCCCAGTGCGCGTGCGCCATTGAGGGTCGCCATGCGCAGGGCGCGGTGTGCGTCCAGTGCGGTGGCCGAGCCAGCCACTGCCTTGGCCAACAGGGCCGCAGTGCGGGTTTCGCCGAGCAGGTCGAGATCGTTGTTGCTGGCCGCGCCGTCGGTTCCCACGGCGACGTTGACGCCGGCTTGCCACAGGCGCTCGACCGGGCAGAAGCCGCTGGCCAGTTTCAGGTTCGATTCCGGGCAGTGGACAACGTTGGTGTTGCTTTCTACCAGCAGCGCCAGGTCTTCGTCGCTGACCTGGGTCATGTGTACCGCCTGCAGGCGCGGGCCAAGCAGGCCGAGGCGGGCCAGGCGTGCCAGAGGGCGCTCGCCGCGCTGCTCCAGCGACTGCTGGACCTCAAAGGCGGTTTCCTGGATATGCATGTGAATCGGCGCGTCCAGTTCCTCGGCGATCACCCGGATTTTCTCCAGGTTCTCGTCGCTCACCGTGTAAGGCGCGTGCGGGCCGAAGGCCACGGTAATGCGGGGATGGTGGCGCAGGTCGCCGAACAGCTCGACGCCCTGGTGCAGCGCTTCATCGGTGCTGCGTGCGCCAGGAATCGGGAAGTCCAGCAGGGGAATGGCGATCTGGGCGCGAATGCCGCTCTCGTGTACGCGCTCGCTGGCAATCTTCGGGAAAAAGTACATGTCCGAGAAGCAGGTGATGCCGCCCTTGAGCTGCTCGGCGATAGCCAGGTCGGTACCGTCGCGCACGAAGGCTTCGTCGACCCAGCGGCTCTCGGCCGGCCAGATGTGCTTTTCGAGCCAGGTCATCAACGGCAGGTCGTCGGCCAGGCCACGGAACAGGGTCATTGCCGCGTGGCCGTGTGCGTTGATCAGGCCGGGGCTGAGCAGGCAGCCTGGCAACTCGCGGATCTCCCCGGCGCCGTGGCGCAGGGCGTCTTCGCGTGGGCCCACGAAGGCGATCTTGCCGTCACGGATGCCCAGGCCGTAGTCCTTGAACACCACCCCGGCCGGTTCGACGGGCACCAGCCAGGTTGGCAGGAGCAACAGGTCGAGGGGGGTGGCAAGCTTGGGCATGGCAGAAAATCCAAGGGCTAAAGGAGTAAGGGCGAAGTATACCCGAGCGCCCGCGCCTGGGGATCGTTATAATCATTCGCTTTTGATGTCTGAATGGTGGGGTGAGGCATGCGCGATCGACTGTTGGCTGCAGAGAAGGTAAAGGCCATCGATTGGCGAGACGGTGCCTTGTACCTGCTCGACCAGCGCATCCTGCCAGCGGAGGAAACCTGGCTGGCGTATACCGATGCGCACGGTGTGGCCGAGGCGATTCGTTCCATGGTGGTGCGTGGCGCACCTGCAATTGGCATCAGCGCTGCCTATGGCATCGTTTTGGCGGTGCGTCAGCGCCTGGCCGTCGGTGGCGACTGGAAAGCGGCGCTGGAAGAAGATTTCACTGTTCTGGCCGAGTCGCGGCCAACCGCAGTCAACCTGTTTTGGGCGCTGAACCGCATGCGCGAGCGCCTGGAACGCCTGAAGAGCACCGATGACCCGCTCGCGCTCATGGAGGCTGAGGCCATCGCGATTCACGAAAGTGACCGCGAGGCCAACCTGACCATGGCTCAGCTGGGTGTCGAGCTGATCCGCAAGCATCAGGGCAGCGAGCAGGCGGTACTCACCCACTGCAACACGGGTGCGCTGGCAACGGGTGGTTTTGGTACTGCGCTGGGGGTGATTCGCGGTGCCTGGCTGGAGGGCATGATCGAGCGCGTCTACGCCGATGAAACCCGGCCCTGGTTGCAAGGCTCGCGGCTGACGGCCTGGGAACTGGCCAACGAAGGCATTCCGGTGACCCTGAATGCCGATTCGGCGGCGGCTCACCTCATGAAAACCAAGGGCATTACCTGGGTCATCGTCGGGGCAGACCGCATCACTGCCAATGGCGACGTGGCGAACAAGATCGGTACCTACCAACTGGCGGTCAACGCCATGCACCATGGTGTGCGTTTCATGGTGGTGGCGCCGAGCTCGACCATCGACATGAGCCTGGCCAGTGGCGATGACATCCCGATCGAAGAGCGTGCCGGCAGTGAGTTGCTGGACGTCGGCGGGCAGCGTGTCGGTGCCGATGTCGATGCCTTCAACCCGGTATTCGACGTGACCCCGGCGGACCTTATCGACGCCATCGTCACCGAGAAAGGCATCGTCGAGCGCCCGGATACCGCGAAAATGGCCCAATTGATGTGCCGCAAGCGCCTGCATTGACTGAGTGGCCCTTGGCGGCCTTTATCGTCGCGGGTGCTAGGGTGCCTGCACCGGCGACGCTTTGCCGTACTCCCAAGCTCTCGGCGACTGTGGTAACATCCGACGGTTTCCAAGACCGCTCAATTTGGCTGTCTTTACTGCGCAGATCCATGGCTTAACTCGTTGATTTGTCGTAAGTCGTTGCAGGGCAGCAGCTTTGCGGCGGCGAGCTTCGTTCGTCCGATCATGGATGTGACGGAGTTTCACCAGAAAAAGGAATCAGGCTTCTCATGGGCGAACTGGCCAAAGAAATCCTCCCGGTCAATATCGAAGACGAACTGAGACAGTCCTACCTCGACTACGCGATGAGCGTCATTGTCGGGCGAGCACTGCCCGATGCGCGTGATGGCTTGAAGCCCGTGCATCGTCGTGTTCTGTTTGCGATGAGCGAGCTGGGTAACGACTGGAACAAACCGTACAAGAAATCTGCCCGTGTGGTCGGTGACGTGATCGGTAAGTATCACCCTCACGGTGACACGGCGGTCTACGACACCATCGTACGTATGGCTCAGCCTTTCTCCCTGCGCTACCTGCTGGTCGACGGCCAGGGCAACTTCGGTTCGGTCGACGGCGACAACGCAGCGGCGATGCGTTACACCGAAGTGCGCATGACCAAGCTGGCCCACGAGCTGCTGGCCGACCTGCACAAGGAAACCGTCGACTGGGTGCCCAACTACGACGGCACCGAGCAGATCCCGGCGGTCATGCCGACCCGTATCCCGAACCTGCTGGTCAACGGCTCCAGCGGTATCGCCGTGGGCATGGCGACCAACATTCCGCCGCACAACCTGGGCGAAGTCATCGACGGTTGCCTGGCGCTGATCGATAACGCGGACATCACGGTCGATGAACTGATGCAGTTCATCCCGGGTCCGGACTTCCCGACCGCGGCCATCATCAACGGCCGTGCCGGCATCATCGAGGCCTACCGCACGGGCCGTGGCCGCATCTACATGCGCGCCCGCTCCACCGTCGAAGACATCGACAAGGTCGGTGGTCGTCAGCAGATCGTGGTCACCGAGCTGCCGTATCAGCTGAACAAGGCACGGTTGATCGAAAAGATCGCCGAGCTGGTCAAGGAAAAGAAACTCGAAGGTATCACCGAGCTGCGTGACGAGTCCGACAAGGACGGTATGCGTATCGTGATCGAGCTGC
The DNA here is from genome assembly GCF_036348395.1 of Pseudomonas sp. AL 58. Taxonomy (NCBI): domain Bacteria; kingdom Pseudomonadati; phylum Pseudomonadota; class Gammaproteobacteria; order Pseudomonadales; family Pseudomonadaceae; genus Pseudomonas; species Pseudomonas sp. AL 58. The sequence continues at coordinate 40,049 of NZ_JAZBQR010000027.1, read as the reverse complement.
GTCGTGGCGAGGTGCCTGAGGTCATTCTCAACAACCTCTATGCCCAGACCCAGCTGCAAAGCGTGTTCGGCATCAACGTTGTCGCGCTGATCGACGGCCAGCCAAAGGTTCTGAACCTCAAGGACCTGCTCGAGGCGTTCGTCCGTCACCGCCGCGAAGTGGTTACCCGTCGTACCGTGTTCGAGCTGCGCAAGGCGCGTGAACGTGGCCATATCCTTGAAGGCCAGGCGGTTGCCCTGTCCAACATCGACCCGGTCATCGCCTTGATCAAGGCATCGCCAACCCCGTCCGAGGCCAAGGAAGCGCTGATCAGCACCCCTTGGGAGTCCAGTGCCGTGCAGGTCATGGTCGAGCGCGCTGGCGCCGATTCCTGCCGTCCGGAAACCCTCGACGAGCAATATGGCCTGCGCGACGGCAAGTACTTCCTGTCGCCTGAACAGGCTCAGGCGATCCTTGACCTGCGTCTGCACCGCCTGACAGGCCTGGAGCACGAGAAGCTGCTGGCCGAGTACCAGGAGATTCTCAACCAGATCGGCGAGCTGATCCGCATCCTCAACAGTGCCGAGCGCCTGATGGAAGTGATCCGCGAAGAGCTGGAACTGATCCGTGCCGAATACGGCGACGTGCGCCGCACCGAAATTCTCGACGCGCGCCTCGACCTGACCCTGGGTGACATGATTCCGGAAGAAGACCGGGTTGTGACCATCTCCCATGGCGGCTACGCCAAGACCCAGCCGCTGGCGGCCTACCAGGCCCAGCGTCGCGGCGGCAAAGGCAAGTCGGCGACCGGCGTCAAGGACGAGGACTACATCTCGCACCTGCTGGTTGCCAACAGCCACACCACGCTGCTGCTGTTCTCCAGCAAGGGCAAGGTGTACTGGCTGAAAACCTACGAAATCCCTGAGGCCTCGCGTGCCGCCCGCGGTCGTCCGCTGGTCAACCTGCTGCCGCTGGATGAGGGTGAGCACATCACCACCATGCTGCCGGTCGAGGAATACACCGAAGGCCACTTCATCTTCATGGCGACCGCCAACGGTACCGTGAAGAAGACCCCGCTGGAGCAGTTCAGCCGTCAGCGCAGCGTTGGCCTGATCGCGCTGGAGCTGGACGAGGGCGATATCCTGATTTCCGCTGCCATTACCGATGGCGAGCGTGAGGTCATGCTGTTCTCCGACGCGGGCAAGGTGACACGCTTCAAAGAGTCCGACGTACGTGCCATGGGCCGTACCGCGCGCGGTGTGCGCGGCATGCGTCTGGGCGAAGGTCAGAAACTGATCTCGATGATCATTCCGGAGGAGGGCAGCCAGATCCTCACCGCGTCCGAGCGTGGCTACGGCAAGCGTACGGCGATCACCGAGTTCCCAGAGTACAAGCGCGGTGGCCAGGGTGTAATCGCCATGGTCAGCAACGAGCGTAACGGCCGCCTGGTCGGTGCAGTTCAGGTGCAGGACGGTGAGGAAATCATGCTGATTTCCGACCAGGGCACCTTGGTGCGCACCCGTGTCAGCGAAGTGTCCAGCCTGGGTCGTAATACCCAGGGCGTAACCTTGATCAAACTGGCGAGCGACGAGACCCTGGTGGGCCTTGAGCGCGTGCAGGAGCCTTCCGAAGAGGAAGGTGACGAGGAAGGTTTCGAAGGTGAAGCCGACACCGCCGTCGATGCAGATGCAGACGTTGATACCGACGTTGATGCTGGCGCTGACGCGGACGCAGAAGAAGCGCCGCAGGAATAGTGTAAACGCGGATTTTATGTGGGAGGGCCTGCGGGGCTGGTAATCGGCCTCGCAGCGAATCCCGCAGACATCAAGAGCAGAGCGAGAGTGGATGTGAGCAAACGAGCCTTTAACTTCTGCGCAGGCCCTGCTGCGCTTCCTGATGCTGTGCTGCAGCGTGCCCAGGCCGAGATGCTGGACTGGCATGGCAAAGGCCTGTCGGTCATGGAAATGAGCCACCGTAGCGACGACTACGTGGCCATCGCCGAGAAAGCCGAGCAGGATCTGCGTGATCTGCTCTCTGTTCCCTCCAACTACAAGGTCCTGTTCCTGCAGGGCGGTGCCAGTCAGCAATTCGCTGAAATTCCACTGAACCTGCTGCCCGAGGGTGGCACTGCGGACTACGTGGAAACCGGCATCTGGTCGAAGAAGGCGATTGAAGAAGCGCGCCGCTTCGGTCACGTCAATGTTGCCGCCAGCGCCAAGCCATACGATTACCTGGCCATTCCTGGGCAGAACGAGTGGAACCTGACCAAGGACGCCGCCTACCTGCACTACGCCTCCAACGAAACCATCGGCGGCCTGCAGTTCGACTGGGTTCCGCAAACCGGTGACGTGCCGCTGGTGGTCGACATGTCTTCGGACATCCTTTCGCGCCCGATCGACGTCTCGCAGTTCGGCATGATCTATGCCGGTGCGCAGAAAAACATCGGCCCGAGCGGTCTGGTGGTGGTCATCGTTCGTGAAGACCTGCTGGGCCATGCCCGCAGCAGCTGCCCGACCATGCTCGACTACAAGGTCGCAGCCGACAACGGCTCGATGTACAACACCCCGGCGACCTACTCCTGGTACCTCTCCGGGCTGGTCTTCGAATGGCTCAAGGAGCAGGGCGGCGTCGAGGCCATGGAGCGTCGTAACCGGGCGAAGAAAGACCGCCTGTACGGCTTCATCGACAGCAGCGCGTTCTACACCAACCCGATTGCGCACAACGCCCGTTCCTGGATGAACGTACCGTTCCGCCTGGCGGACGAGCGTTTGGACAAAGCCTTCCTGGCCGGTGCTGATGCCCGTGGCCTGCTCAACCTCAAGGGCCATCGCTCGGTAGGCGGCATGCGTGCGTCGATCTACAACGCTCTGGGCCTTGAAGCGATCGAGGCACTGGTGGCCTACATGGCTGAATTCGAGAAGGAACACGCCTGATGTCCGAACAGGAGCTCAAGGCGCTGCGCGTGCGCATTGACAGCCTCGACGAGAAAATCCTCGAGCTGATCAGCGACCGCGCGCGTTGCGCCCAGGAAGTTGCACGGGTCAAGATGGCGTCCCTGAGCGAAGGCGAAACCCCGGTGTTCTATCGTCCCGAGCGTGAAGCACAAGTGCTCAAGCGGGTCATGGAACGCAACCCGGGGCCGCTGGGCAACGAGGAAATGGCGCGTTTGTTCCGCGAAATCATGTCCTCCTGCCTGGCCCTGGAGCAGCCGCTGAAAGTGGCTTACCTCGGCCCAGAGGGCACCTTCACCCAGGCGGCGGCCCTGAAGCACTTTGGCCATGCCGTGATCAGCAAGCCAATGGCGGCAATCGACGAGGTGTTCCGCGAGGTTGCAGCCGGTGCCGTGAACTTCGGTGTCGTGCCGGTGGAAAACTCCACCGAGGGTGCGGTCAACCACACCCTGGACAGCTTCCTCGAGCACGACATGGTGATCTGTGGTGAAGTCGAGCTGCGTATTCACCACCACCTGCTGGTGGGCGAGAACACCAAGACCGACAGCATCAGCCGTATCTACTCCCATGCCCAGTCGCTGGCCCAGTGCCGCAAGTGGCTGGATGCGCACTACCCGAACGTCGAGCGCGTTGCTGTATCGAGCAACGCCGAGGCGGCCAAGCGGGTCAAGGGCGAATGGAACTCCGCGGCGATTGCCGGTGACATGGCGGCTGGGCTCTATGGCCTGACCCGTCTGGCGGAAAAAATCGAAGACCGCCCGGACAACTCCACGCGCTTCTTGATGATCGGTAACCAGGAAGTCCCGCCGACGGGCGACGACAAGACCTCGATCATCGTCTCGATGAGCAACAAGCCGGGTGCGCTGCATGAACTGCTGGTGCCGTTCCACGAGAACGGTATCGACCTAACCCGCATCGAAACCCGTCCGTCGCGCAGCGGCAAATGGACCTACGTCTTCTTCATCGACTTCGTCGGGCACCACCGCGATCCGCTGATCAAGGCCGTGCTGGAGAAGATCAGCCAGGAGGCGGTGGCCCTGAAAGTACTGGGCTCCTATCCGAAAGCCGTACTCTGAGGTATAGCCATGCGTGATGTTCTGAACAGGGTGCCGGTTTGTGGTTGACGTGACAGTAGAAAAGGCTGAGCCCATTATTGCGCGCCTGGTCGTTGTCGGCCTGGGCCTGATCGGTGGGTCCTTCGCCAAGGGCCTGCGCGAAAGCGGCCTGTGTCGTGAAGTGGTCGGGGTCGATCTCGACCCGCAGTCGCGCAAGCTGGCGGTTGAGCTGGGTGTAGTCGATCGCTGCGAAGACGACCTGGCCAAGGCCTGTGTCGGTGCCGATGTCATTCAATTGGCCGTACCGATTCTGGCCATGGAAAAGCTCCTGGCCAAACTCGCGCAGCTCGAACTGGGGCAGGCGGTACTGACAGATGTCGGTAGCGCCAAGGGCAATGTTGTGCGCGCAGCGCGCGAGGCCTTTGGCTCACGCCTGCCGAACTTCGTGCCAGGGCATCCGATTGCCGGCTCCGAGCAAAGCGGCGTGGAAGCCTCCAATGCCGAGCTGTTTCGTCGACACAAAGTCATTCTGACCCCGCTTGCCGAGACCGATCCCGCCGCCCTGGCGCTGGTTGATCGCCTCTGGCGTGCGCTGGGTGCCGACGTCGAGCACATGCAGGTCGAGCGCCACGACGAGGTGCTCGCGGCAACCAGTCATCTGCCGCACCTGTTGGCCTTTGGTCTGGTCGACTCGTTGGCAAAACGCAACGAAAACCTGGATATCTTCCGTTACGCTGCGGGTGGCTTTCGCGATTTCACGAGAATCGCCGGAAGCGACCCGGTCATGTGGCACGACATTTTCCTCGCCAACCGCGAAGCTGTTCTGCGCACACTGGATACATTTCGCAGCGACCTCGACGCCTTGCGCGATGCGGTCGATGCAGGGGACGGGCACCAGCTGCTGGGTGTGTTCACCCGCGCTCGGGTAGCTCGCGAGCATTTCAGTAAAATCCTGGCCCGCCGGGCCTATGTGGACGCTATGAACTCCAACGATCTGATTTTCCTGGCAAATCCTGGTGGTCGCCTGTCCGGCCGTATTCGCGTACCAGGCGACAAATCGATTTCCCACCGCTCGATCATGCTCGGCTCGCTGGCCGAAGGCACCACCGAGGTGGAAGGTTTCCTTGAGGGCGAAGATGCGCTGGCTACCCTGCAGGCCTTCCGTGACATGGGTGTGGTGATCGAGGGCCCGCATCACGGCCGCGTGACCATCCATGGCGTTGGCCTCAATGGCCTGAAGCCGCCACCTGGGCCGATCTACCTGGGTAACTCCGGTACTTCGATGCGCCTGCTGTCCGGCCTGCTGGCCGCGCAAAGCTTCGATACCGTACTGACCGGCGATGCCTCGCTGTCCAAGCGTCCGATGAACCGTGTGGCCAACCCGCTGCGCGAAATGGGTGCGGTCATTGAGACCGCTGCTGAAGGTCGTCCGCCGATGACCATCCGTGGTGGTCACACGCTCAAGGCGCTGAACTACACCCTGCCAATGGCCAGTGCCCAGGTGAAATCCTGCCTGCTGCTGGCGGGCCTGTATGCCGAAGGCAAAACCACCGTTACCGAGCCTGCACCGACCCGCGACCATACCGAGCGCATGCTGCGTGGCTTCGGCTACCCGGTCACGGTTGAAGGGGCGACCGCATCGCTGGAGTCCGGCCACAAGCTCACTGCCACGTCGATCGAAGTGCCTGCCGACATCTCCTCGGCGGCGTTCTTCCTGGTGGCAGCGTCGATTGCCGAAGGCTCCGAGTTGCTGCTTGAACACGTTGGCATCAACCCGACCCGCACCGGTGTCATCGACATCCTGCGTTTGATGGGCGGCGACATCACCCTGGAAAACCAGCGCGAAGTCGGCGGCGAGCCTGTGGCAGACCTGCGCGTGCGTGGCGCCAAGCTCAAGGGCATCGAAATTCCTGAGGCGCTGGTGCCGCTGGCCATCGACGAATTCCCGGTATTGTTCGTGGCGGCTGCCTGTGCCGAAGGCCGTACCGTACTGCGTGGCGCCGAAGAGTTGCGGGTCAAGGAATCCGATCGCATCCAGGTCATGGCTGATGGCCTGCTGACCCTGGGCGTGAAATGTGAGCCGACCCCGGATGGCATCATCATCGATGGCGGCCCTATCGGCGGTGGTGAAGTTCATGGGCACGGTGACCACCGTATCGCCATGGCCTTCAGTGTTGCCTCGCTGCGTGCAAATGCGCCGATTCGCATCCATGATTGTGCCAACGTCGCCACGTCGTTCCCGAACTTCCTGGCGCTGTGTGCCGAAGTCGGCATCCGTGTTGCTGAAGAGGGCAAGTCGTGAACCAGCAAGCACCAGTCATCGCCATCGACGGGCCTAGCGGATCCGGCAAGGGCACCGTAGCCGGGCTGCTCTCCAAGCGCCTGGGCTGGAACCTGCTCGACTCGGGCGCGCTTTACCGTTTGCTGGCCTATGCTGCTGGCAACCACGGTGTCGACCTGACCAACGAAGAACTGCTCAAGGCGCTGGCCGCTCATCTGGATGTGCAATTCATCGCTGCCAGCGATGGCCAGCCGCAGCGTATTATTCTGGAAGGCGACGACGTCAGCGATGTCATTCGCAACGAGACCGTGGGGGCGAATGCCTCCAAGGTGGCCTCGCTGCCGGCCGTACGGGATGCATTGTTGCAGCGCCAGCGTGCATTTCAGGAATCGCCGGGCCTGGTCGCTGATGGTCGTGACATGGGCACCGTGGTGTTTCCCGATGCCCCGCTGAAGATTTTCCTGACGGCCAGTGCCGAGGAGCGTGCGCGTCGACGCTACTTGCAGTTGAAGGCCAAGGGCGATGATGTTAGTCTGTCGAGTCTGCTAGATGAGATACGTGCGCGCGATGAGCGCGACACCCAGCGCGCAGTGGCCCCGCTCAAGCCGGCGCCCGACGCAATTCAGCTGGATTCCACGGAATTGTCCATCGAGCAGGTGTTGGAACGCATCATGAGTGAAGTCGCACTGCGCGACATCGCCGGGTGATCAGGGAGGTTTGCAGGTCCACCAGTCAACGTCCTGCAGGCTGCCCTTACTATGAACGAAACCCACATTGTCTGGAGTGTGGTTGCTGGGCGTCTGTTTCGCCCTAATCTACAGGAATTAAAATGAGCGAAAGCTTTGCAGAACTTTTTGAAGAAAGCCTGAAAACCCTCAACCTTCAACCAGGTGCGATCATCACCGGTATCGTTGTTGATATCGACGGTGACTGGGTTACTGTCCACGCCGGTCTGAAATCCGAGGGCGTCATCCCGCTCGAGCAGTTCTACAACGAAGCTGGCGAGCTGACCATCAAGGTCGGTGACGAAGTTCACGTTGCGCTGGACGCGGTCGAAGACGGCTTTGGCGAAACCAAACTGTCCCGTGAAAAAGCCAAGCGCGCCGAGTGCTGGATTGTTCTGGAAGCAGCTTTCGCCGCCGAAGAAGTGGTCAAGGGCGTTATCAACGGTAAAGTCAAAGGCGGCTTCACTGTTGACGTCAACGGCATCCGCGCCTTCCTGCCAGGTTCCCTGGTTGATGTCCGCCCAGTGCGCGACACCACCCACCTGGAAGGCAAAGAGCTGGAATTCAAGGTCATCAAGCTGGACCAGAAGCGCAACAACGTTGTCGTTTCCCGTCGCAGCGTCCTGGAAGCCGAAAACAGCGCCGAGCGCGAAGCTCTGCTGGAATCGCTGCAGGAAGGCCAACAAGTCAAAGGTATCGTCAAGAACCTCACCGACTACGGTGCATTCGTTGATCTGGGCGGCGTCGATGGCCTGCTGCACATCACCGACATGGCTTGGAAGCGTATCAAGCACCCATCGGAAATCGTCAACGTTGGCGACGAGATCGATGTCAAGGTTCTGAAGTACGATCGCGAGCGTAACCGCGTATCCCTGGGCCTGAAGCAACTGGGCGAAGACCCATGGGTTGCTATCAAGGCACGTTACCCAGAGAGCACCCGCGTCATGGCGCGCGTCACCAACCTGACCGACTACGGCTGCTTCGCAGAGCTGGAAGAAGGCGTGGAAGGCCTGGTACACGTTTCCGAAATGGACTGGACCAACAAGAACATCCACCCATCGAAAGTCGTTCAAGTTGGCGACGAAGTGGAAGTTATGGTTCTGGACATCGACGAAGAGCGTCGTCGTATCTCCCTGGGCATCAAACAGTGCAAGTCCAACCCATGGGAAGACTTCTCTGGCCAGTTCAACAAGGGCGACAAGATCTCCGGCACCATCAAGTCGATCACCGATTTCGGTATCTTCATTGGTCTGGACGGCGGCATCGACGGTCTGGTTCACCTGTCGGACATCTCCTGGAACGAAGTCGGCGAAGAAGCCGTACGTCGCTTCAAGAAGGGCGACGAGCTGGAAACCGTCATTCTGTCGGTTGACCCAGAGCGCGAGCGCATCTCCCTGGGCATCAAGCAGCTGGAAGACGATCCGTTCTCCAACTACGTTGCTGTCAACGACAAGGGCGCTATCGTCAAAGGTATCGTGAAAGAAGTTGACGCCAAGGGCGCTGTAGTTACCCTGGCTGACGACATCGAAGCTACTCTGAAAGCCTCCGAAATCAGCCGTGACCGCGTTGAAGACGCGCGTAACGTCCTGAAAGAAGGCGAAGAGATCGAAGCTAAGATCATCAGCGTCGACCGTAAGAGCCGCGTAATCAACCTGTCCATCAAGTCGAAAGACGATGCAGAAGAGCGCGAAGCGATCCAGAGCCTGAAAACCGCTCCAGAAGTCACTGGTGACACCACCATGGCTGCCCTGCTGCGCGAGGCAATGGCCAAGCAGAACTAAGTTCTGACTGGTTAAGAAAAAGGGCGACTTCGGTCGCCCTTTTTTGTGCCCGCAAAAAAGCACCCCTGAGCAGATCCTTGTGGGAGCGGGCTTGCCCGCGATAGCGTCGGCGTGGTGCCAGTAAGTTCGCGGCGCCTGCATCGCGGTGCCAGTAAGTTCGCGGCGTCTGCATCGCAGTTCAGCCCGGCTCTTATAGCTTGCACGGCCTTTGTAGGAGCGGGCTTGCCCGCGATAGCGTCATCAGCCCCAACCCAGCCCTTGCAGACCGGCACCCGCTTCCTGATGCCAGCCCATCATCCTGGGCCATCCCCACCATGGTGCAATTTTGAATTTTTGATTAAGTCAAGATCCACCCTGTTCAAATCCCTCCGAGCATGCTACAAACAGAAGAAGCAATGATCTAGCTGCTTGATAAAGAAGGGAAAAATATGACGAAGTCCGAGTTGATCGAACGTATTGTCACCCATCAGGGGCTGCTCTCGTCCAAAGATGTGGAGCTGGCCATCAAGACCATGCTTGAGCAAATGTCCCAGTGCCTTGCGACGGGTGACCGCATTGAAATTCGCGGTTTCGGCAGCTTCTCGCTGCACTACCGCGCACCCCGCGTAGGGCGCAACCCCAAGACCGGTCAGTCTGTCAGCCTTGATGGCAAGTTCGTGCCGCATTTCAAACCCGGTAAAGAGTTACGGGATCGGGTCAATGAAGACGAGGAACAGGCGTGATACTGTCTGGAAAAGGAGATAAACATGCGCAACCTTAAACGCCTGCTGCTGGTGCTGTTCGTTCTGGCGGTGGCTGCGGTTGTGCTGCTGTTTGTGCTGGAAAACCAACAATCCGTGGCGCTGGTTTTGTTTGGTTGGTCTGCACCGGCCTTGCCCGTTGCGGTGATTGTGCTGGTGGCGCTGTTGATGGGGCTCGCCGTAGGCCCACTGCTGGGAATGTACATCGCCCTGCGCGCCAAAGGCCGTGCTCGCCGCTCCAGTGTCTGAGGCCAGCCTGGCTTCAGGCAGCGGAATACTGGAGAGTACTAAAAAATAGGGCTTTTCCTACAACCATCCCCTCCGATTCTGGCACCGTGCCCGCGCGATTCTGTGGAGTAATAGCGCTCCATAAACACGCACGGAACGGGCTCGTATGGTTTTTCCCGCTATTACCCACCACGGCGCCACCCAAGGCGTAACCGGCTCCTGTCACCAGCTTCATCTTGATGTTGCCCACAGCCTGCTGATCGATTGCGGCCTGTTTCAGGGTGACGAGTCGAGCCCTGCGGCCAACCTTGAAGTCGACTTCCCGGTCGAGGGCATCGAGGCCCTGCTGATCAGCCATATTCACATCGACCATGTAGGGCGCATTCCCAACCTGCTCGCCGCAGGTTTCAATGGCCCGATCATCTGCAGTCAGCCTTCTGCCAAGCTGCTGCCGCTGGTGTTGGAAGATGCTTTCAAACTCAGCGTTACCCGTGACCAGAGCACGGTAGACCGCTACCTCAAGCGCGTAGAGCAATCCATCGTTGCCGTGCCCTATGACCAGTGGCATGCGCTCATCAATACCCCGGAGCTGGCCTGCAACATCCGCCTTCAGCGTGCGGGGCATGTGCTGGGGTCTGCTTACATCGAGTGCGATATCCACTACCCGAAAACCGCTGCCAGCAAGCGCGTCGTGTTCTCCGGCGACCTTGGGGCGGCCCATACACCGTTGTTGCAGCCGCCCAAATCGCCGGAGCGCGCCGACATCCTGGTGCTGGAAAGCACCTACGGCGACCGCCTGCATGAAGACCGTACTCACCGTCAGCAACGGCTCGAACAGGCAATAGACCAGGCTTTGGCTGACCATGGCACCATCCTCATTCCGGCATTCAGTGCCGGTCGCACCCAAGAACTGCTCTACGAAATCGAAGATATCCTCCATCGCAAGGCGCTGCTGCCTGCCGAGCCTTGCACAGGCGAGCGGGAAGCGCAGCAAGGGCTGCCCATCGACTGGCCACAACTGCCCATCATCCTTGACTCGCCCCTGGCCAGCCGATTCACCCAGGCCTACCGTGAACTCAACGACTTCTGGAACGATGAAGCCCAACAACGCCTTAGCGAGGGGCGAAAACCGCTGCGCTTCAGGCAACTGATCACCCTCGACAGCCATGTGCAGCACCAGAAAACCGTCAACTACCTGGCGAGCACCGGCAGGCCTGCTATCGTCATTGCAGGTAATGGCATGTGCTCAGGTGGGCGAATCGTTAACTACCTCAAGGCCATGCTCGGCGACCCGCGGCACCAGGTGCTGTTTGTTGGCTATCAGGCTAGGGGCACGCCGGGTGCGGTGATCCAGGCCAGCGAGGGCGCCGAAGGCTTTGTGATGATTGACCTGGATGCAGAGATGTACGAAATCAAGGCCAAAGTCGCAACGCTGGGTGGCTACTCGGCCCACGCCGACCAAAAAGGCCTGGTGGATTTCGTCACCGGAATGCAGCAGTGGCCTGAAAGGGTGCTGCTGGTGCACGGAGAGAAGCGGGCCAAGGCTGCATTGGCGCACGCATTGACGTGTCGATACAACGAGCAAGGAAAGGCACTTTCGGTGGAAATACCCACATAAAGGCCCAAGGTGAATAGCGCTACTGCTAGTTATTATCATTAATGATAAATGCAGTTTTTTCGACGATCGGCAGCCAGGTGAAATGAACTTCACTTCATCTGGCGAGTCGTATTAACCTGTATTTTTCTGACATGGAACAGTTGTAAATAGAGCGCAAAAAAGCGGGGCCTTACTGCGTGGTACCAGGAGAAAAACCGAGCGGTAAGGTCAGAAACAAGCAAGGTAAAAGGCAGTTCTTCAATTCATGGCTTATTGCCATATTTCCTGTCATTTCCAGCTCGCGAGTGCCCTGAACGTTTTAGGAGTTGATATCACAACTCATTTACAATTTGGATCCAGGAAAAAAAGAATAAATGGCCCAAGACCGCGAACGCTTGATCGCATCCGATGACATCGACCTGATTGAGCTGATCAAAGGCTTATGGCAGCAGAAAATGCTGATTATGGTCACGACCGCCGTGATTTTTCTGGCAGCCCTTGCCTATGCGCTTCTGGCAAGGCCTGTTTATGAAGCCAAGGTATTCGTCCAGCCCCCGACGCAGAATGACATCGCGCACTTCAACTATGGGCGCGGCCCCGACACCGGGCTAGACACGCTTACGGTCAAGGATATCTACGATGTCTACGTGAAGCACCTGCAGTCCGAGTCGCTGCGCCGCAGCTTTTTCCAGACCGCCTACCTTCCTACGCTCACAGAGCAGGAGCGCAAAGGCTCTCAGGATCTGTTGTACAGCGATTTCAACAAGCTGCTGGTTGTGGCGGTCGCTGCCAAGGACACCCCAACGCGCTTTGCCATTACCGCGAACGTTTACAGCCCGCAGCAGGCTGCCGAATGGGTGACGAACTATGCCCAGTTGGCAGGGGAGCGCGCCAAGCAGGAAGTGCTCAAGAACATCAAAAGCGATGCCACGGTAAAGGCCAACAACCTGCAGCGGCAAATCCTGACCGCGCAGGAAAGCTCACGCAAGCAACGCGAAGATGAGATCGTGCAATTGAAAGAGGCGCTTCTGGTCGCCAAGTCCATTGGCCTGGAAAAGCCGCCGATCATTTCCGGTAACCTCTCCACTGAAGTGTCTGCGGGCATGGAAGGTTCGCTGACCTATATGCGCGGCAGCAAGGCGCTGGAGGCAGAAATTGAAAACCTGCAGAAGCGCCAATCCGATGACCCATTTATTCAGAACCTTCGCCAGCAACAGGCAGCCTTGACGTTTTATCGCAACCTGAGCATCGACCCTGCGTTGGTTGCGGCTTACCGGCAGGACGGTGTGGTAGAGCAGCCAGACAAGCCGGTAAAACCCAAGAAGCTACTGATTGTACTGCTCGGCCTGGTTGCAGGTGTGGTGGTGGGGGTGGGGTTGGCCTTGATGCGCCACTTGTTCCGGCAAGCGCTCAGGCCGAGGCGCTCCCCATTAGCGGGCGTCTGAACGAGAGTCGTTAGCGTTACTTAGTTTCAAGGGTGGTTCACTTTTACAGAAACTGTCACAATGCCGCCTTGCGTCGTCTGACGACAGGGAGTGTTCGAGGATCGTAGTCGGCAGCGATGACGATGGACGTTTTTGCCTGTCTTGGGCGAGTCAGTTCAACTCAATCAGACAGGCATTTGGTGTGACCAGTATTACCCGCGTACCTTCCGTTGTCGCCCACGATGAAATTGACCTTTTTGCAATGATGCAGTCCATCTGGAAGCAAAAGAAGCTGATTGCGGCTACGGCGTTGTTCGTGGGCGCCATTGCCGGCGCTTATGCGTTTTTGGCCACGCCTGAGTATGAAGTGAGCACGCTGCTGCGCCCTGCAGCCCTCAACGACCTGGATGCCTTGAACCGTACCGAGGTCTATTCCCTACCGCCTGGCAAGGCCTTGGTGCGAGTAGGTGCAGCGCTGGACTCCTACGACACGCGCCTCAGCTACTTTCGTGCCAACCCCAAACTGTTTGAAGCGTTTGGCAGGGCAGGGCAGTCGCCCGAGCAGGTGTTTGACGAGTTCAACCGTGACTCACTCAAGCTGGTACAGCCAGACCCCAAAAAGGCCGACCTGCTGAGCGCCTATATCGGCTTGGAGATGCGCTACCCCAAAGGGGTAGAGGGTGATGAAATTCTCAATGGGTTTGTTCAATACGCCATTGAAAATGAACGTAAACAGATCGCTGACGACCTGAAGGTCATCATCAGTAACCGCTTGAGCGAAGTGGACACCAAGCTGGACGCCGCCCGTGCTGCCTATGATGCCGAGAAAGAAGGCAAGATTGCGGCCTTGCTGGAGGCCGATAACCTCAAGCGTGCGCAGTTGCAGGACGAACTCAAGGCGCTGCGCGTGCAGCTGAAAGTACGCCGTGAAGACCGCATCGCCCAACTGGATGAAGCCATCAGCATTGCGCGTTCGCTCGGCCTGAAAAAGCCGTCAACGCCATCGTCCATGGCCAGTGAAGGTGAGTCGGGCAGCAACATCATTCGAACCGAAGTCAACAACCAGCAAATCCCCCTGTATTTCATGGGCACCGACGCCCTCGAGGCAGAGCGTAAAGCCTTGCGTCAACGCACGTCTGACGATTTTGCCGACCCGCGGGTAGCGCAAATTCGCAAGGAGCTCTTGTTGTTGAACACGAACCGCGAGGTTGAGGTGCTCAACCAGCGGGAAAATGAAGAAGTGTTTTTGAGTGATATCGCGCCACTTAGAGCTGAGCGTGTGCGCTTGTCGAGTATCAGTACCGATATGCGTGGATTGAGTCTGGTTAATGTTGACCGTTTGGCCCTAGAGCCAGCTAATCCGGCCAGTCCTCAAAAGACCCTGATTGTGGGCTTGGGTCTAATGCTTGGTGGGATATTGGGTATCATTCTGGCTTTGCTGCGTCATTTCCTGCTTGCGCACCGCGTGCATATGTCTGCAATTAACCCTGCACCATTGTCCAAAATTATTGAAGCTGATGCCTCAGTCAAAGCCAGAGAGCGCTGATTGCTTTTGGAAGATATTGGCTCTGGGAGAGGTTATCTCTTTGAACTGTCTCCCGAGTTATTCTGCGCCAATACGTAATATAGGTCATAAGGGGGAAGAACTGATTGCTTTAGCTAGTGTGTCAAATGGCTATTGATATAGCGTTAGGGCAGAGTATGCCTTTAGTTTGATAGATATTTTGGAATGGCATGTTTGAAGTTTCTTTAATCAAAGTAACTTGACTATAGCGTGGCTGCTGAAGGGTGTGATGCGCGGTGTTAGCCGCGATGGCTTGCGATTTTGTAGGGTATAGCCAATTTGCTACTCGCTCAGATGATTGCTCAAGCGGGCTTCTTGTGTCAGCTTGTAGATATTCCAGAATTTTGGGTTGCGCTGGGTGTTGTAAATTTTTGCGTATTGTGGTTTTGGTTTTTGATGGCAATGGCTGGCAAAATGATGTCAAAATGTAATTTTTGGTAATTTCTGTGCAAATCATACGCTTGCTTCCGTTATTGAATATTTCACTGCGCGCCTCGACGTTGCTGGGCAAGTTTTTGCTGGTCTTCTTTCTAGCCCGTTTTCTTGCGCCCGGCGACCTCGGGCTTTACGGATTGCTCGCGGCTACCGTGGGCTATGCTTTGTTTGTCGTTGGTCTGGATTTTTACACCTACTCTACCCGTGAGCTTTTAAAGTACCAACCAACTGCCTGGGGCGGCTACCTCAAGGCTCATGTAGCACTGTGCTTGATCCTGTACGCAATTCTAGCGCCTGTCGTAGTCGTACTGTTTTGGGCTGGCTGGATGCCTTGGTTTTTGCTGTCTTGGTTCTTCGCACTGCTTATGCTTGAGCATGTCAATCAGGAAATCGGACGTCTCTTGATTGCCATTGGCCAGCCCATGAGTGCGAGCATAATTCTGTTTTTTCGCTCCGGGCTTTGGGCAGTTTTGATCACTGTCTTGATGTTTCTCGACCCACGATGGCGCACCCTGGAGTGCGTGCTCCAGGCTTGGGTATTGGGTGCGGCTGTAGGGGGAGTTATCGGGGTATGGCGTCTTTATGGTCTAGGTATTGGTCAGTGGCGTAGCGCTATAGATTGGACATGGGTTCGTCGTGGCGTTGCTGTTGCTACGCCTTTAGTGATCGCTACCTTGTCTTTGCGTGGGCTGTTCACGCTTGATCGTTACTGGTTCCAGGCATTAGTCGATCTCAATACCCTAGGGGTCTATGTGCTGTTCGCCGGTATCTGTAATGCTCTGATATCATTCCTTGATGCTGGGGTATTCGCGTTCATTTATCCCGCGTTGATCAAGTCCTTCCATGCGCAAGACCCGGCAGCGTTCGTCAGTGGCATGCGTAAGCTATTTTTCCAAACTATTGTGCTATCAGTCGGATTCGTCGTATGTGCGTTGGTTGTTATCCACCCCTTGCTGGTTTGGCTTGACAAGCCGCTTTACCTCGACCATTTGTACCTTTTCCCTTGGATACTGGCTGGCGCAGTATTGTATGCCCTAGGTATGATTCCCCACTACGCGCTTTACGCGCAGTCTCTGGATAAGCCGATCATCCGTAGCCACGTCATAAGCTTGGTGATCTTTGTTCTGGCCACTGCTGCGTTATCGCCGTGGCTCGGCGGGCTCGCCGTACCCATTGGCCTATGTATAGCCTTCCTCTTCATCCTGTGCTGGAAAACCTGGTCGTTCTATCGACTGACTCCGGCACCTTTTCGTTCATTCCGTCCTGCAGATCGCCAGGCCGCCATCTAGGAAAGACGCAGTATGCTGACCAACAAGACCATCCTCATCACCGGCGGTACCGGTTCCTTTGGCAACACCTTCGTACCGATGACGCTGGCTAAATACAACCCGAAGAAGATCATCATCTTCTCCCGTGATGAAATGAAGCAGTGGGACATGGCCAAGAAATTCGAAGGCGATTCCCGAGTGCGCTTCTTCATCGGTGATGTGCGTGATAAAGAGCGCCTTTACCGCGCCCTGGATGGCGTCGATTATGTTGTACATGCTGCGGCAACCAAGATCGTTCCGACCGCTGAGTACAACCCATTCGAGTGCATCAAGACCAACATCAACGGTGCCATGAACCTCATCGATGCCTGTATTGATCGGGGTATCAAGCGTGTTGTCGCTCTTTCCACTGACAAGGCCAGCAGCCCGGTCAATCTCTACGGTGCTACCAAGCTTGCTTCGGACAAGCTGTTCGTTGCTGGCAACTCCTACGCTGGCGGCCATGAAACCCGTATGGCTGTGGTGCGCTACGGTAACGTCATGGGCTCCCGCGGTTCTGTAATCCCATTCTTCATGTCGATCAAGGACAAGGGGGAGCTGCCGATTACCGATGAGCGTATGACGCGCTTCATGATCTCGCTTGAGGAAGGTGTCGAGTTGGTTTGGCATGCCTTTGATGATATGGAAGGCGGCGAGATTTACGTCAAAAAGATCCCATCCATGAAGGTTACTGACCTGGCACGCGTAGTAGCACCTGATGCTACTCAGAAAATCGTCGGTATCCGTCCTGGCGAGAAACTCCATGAGCAGATGATCAGCGCCGAGGACTCCTACACCACGTTTGAATACCCTGAGCACTTCAAGATTCTGCCAGTGATCAATGACTGGGCTACTTGCGAGAAGCGTATCAAGGATGGCAAGAAAGTGGCAGAAGGTTTCGTTTATGCCAGTGACAACAACAGCGAGTGGATGACTGATGCTCAGTTACAGGCCTGGATCGAAGCCAACCAACACAAGATCGGGAGCATCTGATTCATGATCCCGTACGGTCGACAGGACATTACCCAAGCCGATATCGACGCTGTGGTCGAGGTGCTTAAATCTGACTTTCTGACCCAGGGGCCAATGGTTCCGCGTTTTGAGCAGAGCGTCGCAGAGCATGTGGGTGCAGGGCACGCGCTGGCGGTAAATAGTGCCACCTCGGCGCTACACATTGCCTGTCTGGCGTTGGGGTTGGGGCCAGGCGACTGGCTGTGGACTTCGCCCGTTACATTCGTCGCATCAGCCAATTGTGGTCTGTACTGTGGTGCTCAGGTGGATTTTGTCGATATCGACCCGAGCACCTATAACCTGTGCCCCAAGGCGTTAGCTGCAAAGCTGGAAGTGGCTGAGCGGGAAGGTCGCCTACCTAAGGTAGTGGTTCCTGTACACCTGTGTGGTCAGCCTTGCGACATGCAGGCCATTCATGAGTTGGCCCTGCGTTACGGCTTCAAGGTTATTGAGGATGCCTCGCACGCTATTGGTGGTAAGTACCGAGGTGAGTTTATCGGAAACTGCCGTTATAGCGATATTACAGTGTTCAGCTTTCACCCGGTCAAGATAGTCACAACTGCTGAAGGCGGTATGGCCTTGACCAATGATGATCAGTTGGCTAGTCAAATGGCCTTGCTGCGTAGCCATGGTATCACCCGTGATCCATCGCTCATGACGCATGAATCTGATGGGCCTTGGTATTACCAGCAAATCGAACTGGGCCTGAATTACCGAATGACCGAGTTGCAGGCTGCATTGGGTGTCAGTCAGATGACTCGGCTGAATAGTTACGTTGAGCGTCGCCATGTTTTGGCTCGTCGTTACAATGAGAAACTTGCACATTTACCCTTGGTAACCCCTTGGCAGCACCCTGACAGCTACTCCGGTTTGCACCTTTATGTAGTTCGTCTCGAGCTGGACAAAGTCAGCGTGTCCCACCGTCAGGTGTTCGAGTCACTGCGTGAGCAGGGGATCGGCGTCAATCTTCACTATATTCCCGTGCACACTCAGCCGTATTACGCACGTATGGGTTTTGAGGCCGGTGACTTCCCGCAGGCCGAATCCTATTACCGTGATGCCATCAGCCTTCCGATGTTCCAGAGTATGACATTGGAGCAACAAGATAAGGTGGTCGAAGCGGTTGAGCGAGCACTGATGCCATGAGACTGGCAGTAATCCCCGCCCGAGGAGGAAGCAAACGTATTCCGCGGAAGAACATTAAGTTGTTCTGTGGTAAGCCAATGATTGCCTGGTCTATTGAGGCGGCATTGTCGAGTGGGTGTTTCGATAAGGTTATAGTCTCGACTGACGACGTCGAGATCGCGGAGGTGGCCCGGCAATTTGGAGCAGACGTTCCGTTTATGCGGCCGGCTAGTTTAGCTGATGATCATACGGGTACCTTACCCGTGATCCGGCAAGCCGTCGAAGCTATGCAGCATCAGGGACTGAAAATCGATCATGTGTGCTGTATTTATGCTACGGCCCCTTTCGTGACACCAGAGGATTTGCGACGCGGTCTTGAAATACTTGAGCAGAGTTGTGCGAGCTACGCGTTCTCGGTTACTAGCTATGCGTTTCCAATCCAGCGTGCCGTGCATCTTGATCCCGATGGCCGAGTGTCTATGTTCGAGCCAGCGCACTTTAATACTCGATCTCAGGATCTAGAAGAAGCTTTTCATGATGCGGGTCAGTTCTATTGGGGGAAAGTCGCAGCATGGTTGGCCGAGACTCCGTTGTTTTCTAAAGAATCGGCAGCGGTACTTCTGCCTCGACACCGAGTACAAGATATTGATACCCCCGAGGATTGGGTACGCGCCGAGTGGATGTTCAAGGCCCTGCAAGCTGCTGAGTCTTGTGCATGAACATCCTTTTTAGGGTCGACGCTTCAATAGCTATAGGTACTGGTCATGTCATGCGTTGCCTCACTTTGGCGCGGGCACTTCGTGAACGAGGGCATCGAAGCTTGTTCGTCGGTCGAGAGCATCTTGGAAATCTGAATGCTTTTGTCCATAGCCAAGGGTTCGAGGTGTTTAGTCTGCCACTGGGGCAGTCGCAGGACAGCGGCCTTTACCATGCCCACTGGCTGGGTGCCTCACAGCAAGAAGATGCCCAGGCTTGCCGCAGTGTTATTGAAAACTTCCGGCCCGATTGGTTGGTTGTTGACCACTATGCTCTAGATAAGCGTTGGGAGGAGGCCGTTAGGCCTCCTCATTGTCGCTTCCTGGTCATCGACGATCTTGCAGATCGAGTACACCAGTGTGATTTGCTACTTGACCAGAATCTTGGCAGGCAGGCACATCATTACCGACTTTGGGTTCCTGAGGGCTGCGCTGTTCTGGCTGGGCCGCATAATGCACTATTGCGTCCTGAGTTTTCTAAGTTGCGGGACGAGAGCTTGTCTTGTCGCGCTGTTAGGCCATTGCATCAAGTCCTGATCGCATTGGGAGGTGTGGATCAGCATAACCAGAGTGGAGCCATTCTTGAGGCGCTAAAGTGCTGTGACTTGCCTGAAGGTATTCGTTTCACCGTAGTGTTGGGTGCAACCGCGCCACATCTGCAGGCAGTACGTGATATGGCAATTTCATGTCCCTGGCCAGTAGAAGTACTCTGCGATATTAGCGATATGGCCGAGCGAATGGCTGTCGCTGATCTGGCAATTGGTGCTGGTGGAGGAACATCTTGGGAGCGTTGCTGCCTTGGCTTGCCAACCTTGTTGGTTGTTTTAGCTGAAAATCAAAAAGCGGCTGCTCTAGCGCTTGAAGCTAGTGGTGCGGTTCAGATTATCGATCTGACACTACCACTTACCAAGCAGTTACAGTCACTATTCACTCGTTTGAGCAAGAGTGAAGTACTTCATTCGATGGCAGTCGCAGCCGGTCAGATTACTGATGGTAGAGGGATAGAGCGATTGCTGGCAGCAATGGAGATCTCCTAATGACGAGTGAGTGTGCCGTGAAGACCAGCGATCTCGAAATGGTACTGCAAAGGCGCAATCACCTGGATGTGTGGCATTGTATGTATACCCCATATGCGATCAGGCTGGTCGAGAACTCTCGATGGTTTGAGAGCAACCAGTTCAATGCTGCGCGAAACCTGCGGGTTTTTGAACAGTTGAGTGCTCCGTCTCGCGTTGTGAACATTATGGCGCGCGTATTTGATCGCGTTGCGGATTGTGAGTTTCATTTGGCGTCAGAGGCATCGCGCAAAACTGGAAGCTCGATACAGCTCCAGCATCCGTTGAGGGTTACCCGTCATCGGGGCAGCACGATCAGCATTTCGACAGCGAGAATTAAACCGTCATTCATTTCGGCCTGCTGCGTGAAACGTCGCAAGCCATCCACAGAGAAATGTGTTTATGAACAAGCCTAGCATTACCATTGCGGGTCGTCGCATCGCTGCAGACGAACCGCCTTACATTATTGCGGAGCTGTCCGCCAATCATAATGGCAAGTTGGAAACGGCCCTGCGTATTATTGAAGAAGCACACATGGCTGGTGCCGATGCCATCAAACTGCAGACCTATACTGCGGATACCATAACGTTGAACAGCGATGCTGAAGAATTCAAAATTCGCGGTGGACTGTGGGATGGTCGTACTCTTTATGATCTCTATCAGCAAGCACATATGCCTTGGGAATGGCACTCGCAACTCTTTGAATATGCAAGAAAATTAGGGATTACCATATTTAGTTCTCCATTCGATAGTACAGCCGTAGATTTGCTAGAAAGTCTAAATGCTCCGGCATATAAGATTGCATCATTTGAGGCCGTCGATCTTCCTTTGATACGTTATGTCGCCTCCACCGGTAAGCCGATGATTATTTCCACTGGCATGGCTGATGCCGAGGAAATTGCAGAAGCGATTGACGCAGCTCGAGCTGGAGGGTGTAAGGAACTTGCAATTCTTCATTGTGTAAGTGGGTATCCTGCTCCTGCAGGTGACTATAATCTAAGAACCCTTCCTGACATGGCCCAGCGTTACGGTTTGGTAACCGGGTTATCAGATCATACCCTTGATAATACAACCGCTATTGCTAGTGTTGCTCTTGGGGCATCGATAATAGAAAAGCATTTCACTTTAGACAGAGAGGGTGGCGGCCCTGACGATAGCTTTTCACTGGAGCCGGCGGAATTGCTAGCACTGTGCCGTGACAGTAAAACAGCTTGGGCCGCACTCGGTGCAGTAAACTATGGTTGTAAATCAAGCGAGGTTGGTAATGTGCAGTTCCGTCGCTCTCTTTATTTTGTAAAAGATATGTATGCTGGTGATGTTATAAATGAAGATTGTGTTAGGAGTGTGAGGCCGGGGTATGGCCTGGCTCCTAAGTTTCTCGATGATTTGCTAGGTAAGTCTGTTCTGTTTGATGTAAAAGCTGGGGCTCCAGTAACAAAAAAAGACGTGGGTTTTTAGTTTTCAGGGAGGGGGCATGAAATTTTTTGATTTTTTCAAAGAGTGTTTGATTTTTAGAGTTTATGCGCTGATAACCTTATTGATTTCTAATTTGAAATTTTGTATTGGGCATGTTTTGTGGGGGTGGAAGAGGCTTAATAAGTCTGACTTGCCGTTATATGTTGGTAATACAAAGGCAGGTGTTTGCCATATAATTGGTTCGGGTTGGTCCGCTGCCGATAGTGTTAAAGATATAGATTTTGAAAAAGATTATGTCGTCGGTTTTAATTTTTCCGGTTTAATGTCTATCGATTTCGACTTGTATTTGTATGAGTTGTGTAGTGATGATGAGCGTAGATTTAAGATTAGTAAGGCTCAGAAGCTGTTGGTGCATAAATTAAAGGTGGAGCAATCGGGCGCAAAGTTTTTCGCTAAAAACTTGTGGGAAAGTAAGAATAGTATCTTTTCATTTGCCAGGCACTATGGTGGCGATGTTGTTTTTTTAAATGATTGTGCTACAAAGATAACTGGAGATAAGAGTGCTGGTCTTTATGCTCGTGCGCTCTTGTCTAGTACCTCTAAAGTATATGTGCAAAGTATTTCCACTGTATTGATCTGTGTGGATATCGCGGTTCAGCTAGGCTTCAAGAATATAAAGTTGCATGGTATAGATTTCGGTGGCCCTCATTTTTATGATGATCACCTACCTAGCGATCCGTTGGTAGGTAGAATATTGAGCCTTATTAAGAAGGAAAAGCCAGTAGCCTTAGGTGATGTTCATAAAACGAACACGGGCCGGTATTCTCTTTCTGATGCTTTGGTTTTTTTGAAAAAGACACTCGCTCAGAGTGGTGTTGATATTTCGGTTGCGAATAAATTGTCGCCAGCTTTTAAAGTGTTACATCATGATGAGTGACCGCGTTGTTACTGGAAGACTTGATGTTTTTTTGGGTTTTTTGTTTGCTATTTTTGTTCCCGTTCTAGATGGTTGGTACTTGATGTGGGGGCATGTTTTTTTTATTTTATGGGTATTTTTTAGTTTTGTAGCAAAAAAAATAACATCTCGGGCGCTTTTTTTGTTCGGGGTTGTTTTTTTGCTTTTTGTAATAAATTTTTCTGTGGGCGTCTTAAATTCTGAAGGGCATAGATTTGTTCAGGATTCTTTAAAGTTTTTTATGTTGATATATTCTGTTTTTGTTATATCTCAGACATGCCCTCGCGTCGATATTGTGAGGATATTAAGGGTTTATTGCATTGTTTTTCCTGCTTATTTTCTGATCTTCTTTTTGTTTTTCAAGGAGGGGGACTGGTTCTCTTACTCTGGACGGATGTATGATCCATTATTCGGGTCGCCAAATGTTCTGGGGGTTTTTTGTTCCTTGGCAATTATTTTTTTGTTGAGGTTCAGGCGTGAGATGCCGTTTTTGCTTTTTCTGTCGCTTGTCGGTTTTTATAGTGTTGTTTTGTTAATGGGGTTTTCTCGTGCGGCAATTATTTCTTTGTTGTTCGCTTTGTTTTTTTTGGTTAAAAGAAAATTAGGTTTGCTTTTTTTCTTGGGTCTTATTTTATCAGGGTTTTTAGTGTTTTTTGCTGTCGGTGATCTGGCAGTCCCTGATTGGGTTTATACAAAATCTAACATTGTGGAGGATGTTCAAGCCACGGGTGGCAGTAATCGCCTCATGATATGGCGTATGGTAGTTGAGATGATAGTTAATGATCCTATAGCTTTATTTTTTGGTGGTGGGGTCGGTAGGGTGATTACCACACTGGAATATGGAGGTGTTGTAGATCATCCACATAATTTCTATTTGTTTGTTGTTTGGGGGTATGGTTTTTTTGGGCTTTTGGTTTTTATTTTTTCTTGGTCTTATGCGTTTTTTATAGCGATTAGGTCCAGTTCTCGTAAGGTGGAGTCGTTTTCAATAGCGTTATTGGTTTTCTATTCGCTGGCTTTTTGTATGGATACTCATCTTTTGGCTGGGCAGTATTTTATACCGCATGTTTTATTTCTTGCGATGTTATTTGCTCCTAGAGATGATGTCAGTAGCCGTGTGGCAGTTTAAATGAGGAGTGATATGAAAAAGGCACTTATTACTGGTGTGACAGGGCAAGATGGTTCTTACTTGGCAGAATTTCTGCTGGAGAAAGGCTATGAGGTGCACGGAATTAAGCGCCGTGCTTCGTCTTTTAATACTCAGCGTGTTGACCATATCTATCAGGATCCGCACGTAGATAATCGCAATTTTGTTTTGCATTATGGCGATTTGAGTGACTCTTCTAACCTCACCCGTATTATTCAGGAAGTACAGCCTGATGAAGTGTACAACTTGGGGGCACAGTCCCATGTTGCAGTGAGTTTTGAGTCCCCGGAGTACACCGCAGACGTTGATGCCATGGGCACACTGCGTATTCTTGAAGCTATTCGTTTGTTGGGCTTGGAGAAAAAAACGCGCTTCTATCAGGCGTCGACGTCTGAGCTCTATGGACTGGTGCAAGAGATTCCTCAAAAGGAAACGACACCGTTCTACCCTCGCTCCCCTTATGCGGTAGCCAAGCTTTATGCCTACTGGATTACAGTAAACTACCGTGAAGCTTACGGTATGTATGCCTGCAACGGCATTTTGTTCAACCATGAGTCGCCACGTCGTGGTGAAACATTCGTAACACGTAAGATTACACGCGCCTTGGCGAACATCGCCCAAGGCCTGGAAAAGTGTTTGTTCCTCGGCAATATGGATGCCCTACGTGACTGGGGTCATGCCAAGGACTACGTCCGCATGCAATGGATGATGTTGCAGCAAGAACAACCTGAAGACTTCGTGATTGCAACCGGCGTGCAATATTCGGTGCGTGAATTCGTGCGGTGGTCGGCTGCTGAGCTTGGCCTTACGCTGCGCTTTGAAGGTAAAGGCGTCGAAGAGCATGCGATTGTCGAACACATTGAAGGTGACAAGGCGCCGGCACTGAAGGTAGGTGATGTCGTTGTGCGTGTGGATGCGCGTTATTTCCGGCCTGCAGAGGTGGAAACCTTGTTGGGCGATCCAACCAAGGCTAAAGAAAAATTGGGTTGGGTACCGGAAATTACCGTACAGCAAATGTGCGAAGAGATGGTGCGCGAGGACTTGAAAGCAGCTCAGCGCCATGCGCTTCTGAAGTCCCACGGCCATGACTTGCCTGTATCTGTGGAGAACTGATTGTGGCCCGTAATCTGGAACAGTCGATTTTTGTGGCCGGCCATCGTGGAATGGTTGGCTCAGCCATCGTTCGCACGCTCAAGACGCTTGGCTACTCGAACATCCTCACCGCAACGCGGGATGAGTTGGATTTGCTCGACCAGGCGGCGGTTCGGCAATTTTTTCAAACTCATGCCATTGACCAGGTTTATCTTGCCGCAGCCAAAGTGGGTGGTATTCATGCGAATAACACCTATCCGGCCGATTTTATTTTTGACAACCTGATGATTGAGGCCAACATCATTCAGGCTGCTCACCTGAGTGGTGTTCAAAAGCTGCTATTTCTCGGTTCTTCCTGCATCTATCCAAAGCTGGCAGTGCAGCCTATGACGGAGGCTGCGTTGCTGACAGGTGTGCTTGAACCAACGAACGAGCCTTATGCATTGGCCAAAATTGCTGGTATCAAGCTCTGTGAAAGCTACAACCGTCAGCATGGCCGCGATTATCGTAGTGTGATGCCAACCAACCTCTATGGCCCGCACGATAATTATCACCCTGAAAACAGCCATGTTATTCCAGCGTTGTTGCGTCGCTTCCACGAGGCTACTCAGCGAGGTGATACCGAGGTTGTGATCTGGGGCAGTGGCAAGCCAATGCGCGAATTTCTGCATGTCGACGATATGGCTGCTGCCTGCGTGCATGTCATGGAGCTCGAGCCCCAGCTATATCAGGCACACACACAGCCAATGCTTTCTCACATCAACGTTGGTACGGGCGTCGATTGCACGATTGCTGAGTTGGCGCACACGGTTGCCAAAGTGACCGGATTTCAGGGCAAGCTGACGTTCGATGCGACGAAGCCCGACGGTGCTCCGCGCAAGTTGATGGACGTTTCGCGTTTGGCCGCGTTGGGCTGGACAGCCAGTATTGGCCTTGAGCAAGGCTTGCAGAGTGCCTATCAGTGGTACGTCGACAATGTGCAAAACGCTCGGACTCACTGATGAAAATTCTGCTTTATGGCATCAATTACAGCCCAGAGCTGACTGGGATCGGCAAATACAGCGGCGAAATGGCCCGCTGGCTTGCTGAGCAGGGCCATGAGGTGCGGGTTGTTACCGCACCACCGTACTATCCGGATTGGAAAGTGTGGCCTGCGTTTTCGTCCTGGCGTTTTAACTGTACTCAAGAGGAGGGCGTCAGTGTTTACCGGTGCCCGCTCTATGTGCCGGCTAAACCGACGGCACTAACGCGCTTGTTGCACTTGGCAAGTTTTTCTATCTCATCTTCGTTGGCAATGCTGGCACAGTTGAGGTGGAAGCCAGACCTGGTCATTCTGGTGGTCCCGACGCTATTTTGTGCACCTCAGACGCTCCTGCTGGCTAAGCTGACGGGCGCTAAATCCGTTCTGCACATTCAGGATTTTGAAGTCGATGCATTGTTTGGTCTGGGGATTGCCAACAGCGGCGTGCTAAAACGTATTGCTTATGGTGCAGAACGGCTCATTTTGCGTGCATTTGACCGTGTTTCAAGCATTTCTGCGGCTATGCTGCGGCGCGCCCAGAGCAAAGGTGTCAGCGTTGAGCAGTTGCGTTTTTTTCCTAACTGGTCTGAAACCGCACGGTTTGCCAATGTTGCGCGTAATGACGCATTGCTTGCGCGGCTGGGCATTGATCCAGCCAAGAAGGTGCTGCTTTACTCCGGGAACATAGGCGAAAAGCAGGGGCTGGAAAGTGTAATCGAAGCTGCGGATCGCCTTAAGGGCCGGGCAGAGCTTGTGTTCCTGATCGTTGGCGAAGGCGCAGGTAAGGCCCGATTGCAAGCGTTGGCAGCATCGAAGCAACTGTCGAATGTGGTCTTTGCACCTTTGCAACCCTATGAGGACTTGCCCGCGCTGCTCGCCAGTGCCGATTGCCATTTGGTCATTCAGAAACGCGGGGCTGCAGATGCGGTACTGCCATCAAAACTGACCAACATCCTTGCAGTAGGCGGCAATGCAGTGATAACCGCAGACCCTGAGACCAGTCTGGGTTTGTTGTGCCTGGACCATCCAGGCATTGCAGAACGGGTAGAGCCCGAGTCTGTCGAGGCATTGCTTAGGGGGATTGAGGGTTGCCTGACTATGCCCTTGCCTAACCTGATTGCTACAGCATATGCCCATGATTTTCTCGACAAGGATCGGATTCTGGCTCGGTTTATCGATGAGGTTTAATTTTCTTTCTTGTTGTAATGTGTTGGGCGTGCTGCACGGCATGCAGAATTAATTTTTTGGTAGTACGACTTCAAAGGACAAAAACACATGTTGCTTCCGGTAATCATGGCTGGCGGTTCCGGCTCGCGTCTCTGGCCGCTTTCGCGTCAACTTAACCCTAAGCAATTTTTGCCGATGGTCGACCAGAATCAGTCCATGCTGCAGGCAACGATTGAGCGCCTGCAGGGGCTGGACGCCCAAGCGCCGCGCTTGATTTGCAACGAGCAGCATCGGTTTCTTGCAGCAGAGCAGCTACGTCAGATTGGCCTGGAGCAGGCCAACATTCTGCTGGAGCCAATGGGGCGTAATACGGCACCTGCCATTGCTTTGGCGGCATTACAGGCCATAGAGGAAGGTCAGGATCCGTTGCTGCTGGTTTTGGCTGCCGATCACTTGATTCAGAACGTGCCTGCGTTCCATGCCAGTATTGAGGCTGCCATGGTGTTAGCCAAAGCAGGCAAGCTTGTTACCTTTGGCATCGTACCGGCCTACCCTGAAACCGGTTATGGCTACATCCAGAAGGGCGAAGTGCTTGGTAGTGAAGGGTTCAAGGTTAACCGTTTCGTTGAGAAGCCCGACCTGCCCACAGCCCAGCATTATGTTGCTTCTGGGGACTATTTTTGGAACAGTGGCATGTTCATGTTTCGTGCCAGCCGCTACCTGGCGGAGCTGGAGGCGTTCCAACCCGATATTCTCAAGGCGTGCCGTCAGGCATTGGCGGGTGCCGAGCAGGATTTGTACTTCACCCGTATTGATGCAGATGCCTTTAGCTGGTGCCCGGACGACTCGATCGATTATGCGGTGATGGAAAAAACGGCCGATGCCGCTATGGTGCCTTTGGATGCTGGGTGGAGTGACATCGGGTCATGGTCTGCACTGTGGGATGTCAGCGAAAAGGACTGCAACGGGAATGTCTTGAAGGGAGATGTCCTCCAACATGGTACTCGTCATAGCTATGTGCATGCCGAGCATCGCCTGGTGACGACGGTAGGGGTCGAGGACTTGGTTATTGTTGAGACCAAGGATGCTGTCCTGGTTGCCCACAAGGGGCACGTGCAAGACGTCAAAAAGATTGTTGAACAGCTCAAGCAGGATCAGCGTCATGAGCATGCCAATCACCGAGAAGTGTATCGGCCTTGGGGAGTGTACGATTCAATTGATAGCGGGCACCGTTACCAGGTCAAACGTATCACAGTAAAACCGGGAGCCAAGCTGTCGTTACAGATGCACCATCACCGTGCCGAGCACTGGATCGTCGTGAGCGGTACAGCGAGTGTCACCAACGGCGACAAAACCTATCTGGTCACCGAGAACCAGTCCACCTACATCCCTATCGGCCAGGTTCACGCCTTGGAAAACCCAGGCGTTATTCCATTGGAGCTGATTGAGGTGCAGTCAGGTACGTATCTGGGGGAGGACGATATTGTTCGCTTTGAAGACAAGTACGGGCGTGTCAAGCCAAAAAATAAAGCATGACTGATAGTGACGTACGAGGGGGCTGGCCTGTGCTCGCTCCTCTGAGTTGCTGAGTAGGGTAGGTGTTTCGACTGCAGGCGTAGTGCATGTCTGCAGGGCACGCTAACCATTGTTTTATAGAGATTGGGGCCTGTTCAAAGACATGCAAGTCACTCATCGGTATCAACCAACATTTGCAGAGCGTTATCCCGTTCCTTTTTTTGTCGCGTTGACGGACATGCTCATCGTCTTGGTGGCGGGCTTGTTTGCCTTCCATTACCGTTTTCAGCACTTTGAGATGACGGGGCGTTACAACACCGCAACGATGATTACGGCCATTGTGGTCGTGATCTGCTTGGCGTTGGGTGGTGTTTATGGTTCGCAACGAGGCCAGTCCTTCTGGCGTCAACTCAGTGTGCTGGTGGTTTGCTGGCTGTCTGCCGCAGGCATTCTTTTATCGTTGACGTTTTTCCTGAAGGTTTCAGATAACTATTCTCGCATCTGGTTCAGCGTAATGTTGTTTTCGGGAGGCGCATTGTGTTTGTTGCTGCGCCTTTCCGTATTTTTGTTTTTACGCCGCATACGTGGCTCTGGGCTGAACCTGAAGAGCGTACTGCTGGTTGATTCTGGAGGGCAGTCCGCCAGCCAGCTAAACAGTGGCCGCACCTTGGAAGAGGACGGTTTTCGTATTTCCGCAAACCTTGCGTTTAGTCAAAACGACGACTGGATGGACAGCCTGGTCGCCAAAGTTGATGAGTTAGGTGTGCATGAAGTATGGCTGTGCCTGCCGCTCAGTGAAGGGGGCGTCATTCGCTCCATCATGTATGCTCTTCGCCACCACACCGTTGCGGTTCGCTTCATTCCGGAATGGGGTGATATCCGCTTGCTGAACCACAAGGTGAGCCATATTGCTGGCTTGTATTCATTGGACCTTAGCTGCAGCCCGATGGATGGTTCGGCGTTGGTGGTCAAGCGCCTTGAGGACTTGATCATCGGAGGCTTGATCAGCCTTTTGATACTCCCGGTTTGCCTGATGATAGCTGTCGCAATCAAGGTGTCGTCCCCGGGGCCGATTTTGTTTAAACAGTATCGAACGGGCATCAACGGCAAACATTTCAAAGTGTACAAATTTCGCTCAATGGTAGTGCATAGCGAAGGTGGCGTTACCCAAGCCACGCGCAACGATGTGCGTGTGACTAAAGTCGGGGCGTTTTTACGACGTACCAGCCTTGATGAATTGCCGCAGTTTTTCAATGTGCTCCAGGGGCGTATGTCGATTGTTGGGCCTCGCCCTCATGCGTTGGCGCATAACGAGTACTACAAGGACTTGGTCGAGTCTTACATGCAGCGGCATAAGGTCAAGCCAGGTATTACCGGCTGGGCTCAGGTCAGCGGCTACCGCGGGGAGACTGATACGCTTGAAAAAATGCAAAAGCGTGTCGAGTACGATCTCTGGTACATCGATAACTGGTCGCTTTGGATTGACCTTAAAATAATTTTTCTAACTGTTTTTAAAGGCTTCATTAATAAAAACGCATTTTGATTTTGCTTGGGGAAGTAGTGGTGGCTATGAATGGAGTAGAAGTATTACGGGGTGACTGCTCTAGAGGCCGAAGCTGGCAGCTCGTTTTGATCTGGATGCTGGCTATTGGTTTGTTTATTCAGTTAAGTGGTAAGGTTTGGATTCAGTCCGGTAGCGCGAGGAATGCTCAAGTATATATATGGCTACTTTTGCCGGCGCTGATTTTTGTTTTTTACAAGTTGATTATTCGGAGTAAATTTTTACCGTCGGCTCACTACATTCCGTGGATTTTTTTTCTGTTTTGGGTCGGCTTGAGTGCACTATGGGCAACAGGGTCTGAAAAAGATGCGTTCTCGCTTGCGAAGCGAGGGTTGTTGATTGCCCTGTATCTTCAAGCGATCTACTTATTAATGTCCTACAATGAGGCCTTTCTGAAAAAAGCGTTGTTGGCAGGGGTGGTCATGGTGGCTGTAGGTGCCCTTGTCAGTATTGTTTATCAGTTTGGCATTCTGGATAAACCATTAGCCTATCGTGCTTATCGTATAGATCGCTCGGGTATCGGCAATTTTGCCAATTACGGCTGGCCTGTAGTGGCCGGTATTTTCCATGGCGCAATTGCTATTTGGGCGCTCGGTGTGGCATTGGATAAGCGCACTGTGTTCAAGTCAGTGCTGTTTTGGCTCGCTATCTTCATGCTGTTGAGCCTCTATGTATTGTTGACCTATACCAGGGGGGCATGGTTTGCCCTGCTGGGTGGTATTGTGGCTGTCGTCATTTTACAAAACTCCAGGCTCGGTTGGTGGTTGCTGGGGATCGGCACAGTGCTTGTGCTTGCACTGGTCATCAAGTTTTGGCCACAGTTGGTCATTGAATTTCAGGAAAAGCAGCTGTCTGGGCGTGGGCCTATTTGGGTTTACTATTTTAAAGTCATGTCAGATCACTGGGCCGTTGGGCACGGGCTGGGCACACCTTTCGAGTATCGCTGGCCTGATGGTGTTCAAGTTTCCCCTCATGCCCATAGCTTGTACCTCCAGCAGGTCTACGATAGCGGTATCGTCTCGCTTGCGTTGCTAGGCGCGGGTCTACTGGGGTTGGTCCATAAAGCGTGGAAACTGCGCAGCAACTATTGGGTGCGCCTTGCATTTCCTGCACTGGTCTTTGCGCTTATCGCCATGCTGACGGACGTTGAGCGGATCTTTACTCGACCTGGTGACTACTGGACGTTGTTCTGGTTGCCAGTGGCGATTTTGTTGGCGGTGCCGATGCGGCCTAAAGACGCTGATCAAGCCAGGGCGTTGAATTAGTAGCTTTGAGGCAGGCGCATTGCGTGTCTGCCTTTTTAATACGTGGGAACTGCGGGCCATTGTCCGTACACCGTGTGCAATTTATGAACCCTACCTACCCCAGAGCGGGTTGGTGAGTTGCCGTGGCAGTTTCGGTGAGCAGTGCCACGGTAGCAATGCTTCGTTAGGCTCTGTACGAAAAGAGATGTCGCAAACACCTCATGGAACGTAAGTGATTCATAAACCCCACCTACCGCTAGGTGAGGTCTCAGTTTATCGTGGCATTACTGGCTTGTAGTTCCACGGCAACAGCGCTTCGTAGTCACCAACCGTCGAAGCAAGTGGCAGCTGCTCTAGTGCGTAGCGCAGCCACGCATAGGGCTCTTGGCCGTTGGCTTTGGCGGTTTCAACCAGGCTGTACAGTTGTGCGCTGGTTACCGCGCCTTTCGGTGTATCGCTGAACAACCAGTTCTTCGTAAGCGCTCCATGAACCCCACATTCAAAGCGCTTACCAGATCCCCGATGCTGTGCTCCCAATTCTCTCAGGAGCCCACTCACCATGATGCGACCCGACGCCAAAGTTGAAAAAGTCTATCTGTACCACAAGCCCGTCGACTTCCGAAAATCCATTGATGGGCTGACTGCCCTGGTCGAACTAGACATCAAGGTGGCTGTGTTCGACCCAGTACTTTTCGTGTTCCTCAACAAGCCGCGCAACCGCGTGAAGATCCGTAAGCGATCCATAAACCTCACCTACCGCAAGGTGAGGTTTATGGATCGCTTACGACGTAAATTCGTCGAGGCGCAGAAAGTGCAACCCAAGGGCAAGACTGGGCGTGCCGATATCGCGCTGACGATGATCAACAAGCTGTACAGCATCGAGCGTGAGCTGAAAGACGGCAGCGACGAGCAGCGATTTATCGGCCGTCAGGAGAAGAGCCTGCCGGTTCTGGGTCAACTGAAAAGCTGGCTGGACAAAACAGTCTCAGGTGACGCCGCAGAGTGTGCTGGGCAAGGCGGTTAATTATCTGGCGAACAACTGGAGCCGACTGGAGCGTTATGTTGAGCCTGGTTTTTTACCGATCGACAATAACTCCGCCGAGAGAGCGATAAAGCCCTTTGTGATAGGACGCAAAGCTTGGCTGTTCAGTGATACGCCGAAGGGCGCCACTGCCAGTGCGCAGATCTATAGCCAAGGTCAACGGCCAGGAGCCCTATATGTGGCTGCGCCACGTACTGGAAAGACTGCCATATGCGCAGTCGGTAGCCGACTACAAAGCGTTGTTGCCGTGGAATTGCTCACCGGAAATGCTACGGTAAACCAGAGCCTCACCCTGCGGTAGGTGGGGTGCATGGATCGGATACGGTAGACCTTTTCGACTTTGGCATCGGGTCGCATAATGTTGCTGGCTCCAGAAAGATTTCGGGAGCACAGCTTCGAGTATCAGATTTCGTCTTGGAATGTAAGGTTTATAGAGCGCTCACGCTGCTCCCAACTCTGGCCATTGGTTGAAGTCCGTGCGTATCAGACAAGCTGACCTACATCTCCCACATCACGAGAGAATGAAAATTCAAAGAACTCAGAAAGAAAGCAATTATCTAACAAATTGGATTAATGCAAAGCGTCAAATCAAACACTTACGCAGCTAACAACATTGTAATCTTGCTTTTTTAAATCATTAACAATTAAAATATATTTAATATTATTTTTTAAACAAAATTCGCCACCCAAAGAAAAGTCGCCTCTATTAACTCTATAGCTAACTTCACGATATCCAGATAAGCCATATGTTCTATTTTTTTCTTTCACTCCATTAACTAATGGAATACCTGTTATAGCATAAACCATGAGACCGTCAGCCCATTCAGGACCACCTAGCGGTGCTATTTGATCCTGAAACACAGTTTTAGGAATGTACATATACATATCGCGCCTTGATATCATATTGTCTGCCAATGCTTTCTCAACTATTAAGTTGAGTTTGAACATGATCCCGCCTTCAGCAAGAGCTTTGTATCTCTCTCTTAAGTCACCAGTATTTAACGCTGACGAAAACACCTGATCCTTATTTAGCTTCTTATTTATCTCTGTATAGTAAAAGTCGCCATGAAGCGATGATGAAATAACACCATATAGGATATTAGGTCGCGCACTTAAAAAAGTAAAACTTCTTACTGGATAAGAGGTTAATGTAAAAAAAATTATAACAAGCAGCAAGGCCGAAGCTGCAGCTCCCGAAGAAAACTCACTAAGCTTTATTAATCTCAAATCTTCATCTATAAAATCCACAATAGAGCTGAAAACAAACAAACAAACAACGCTCGACAACCCATAAACAAAATACCATACCTCAGAAGAATTTAAGCCAGACTGAACAGTAGTAACAAAATACAATACGACGACCGATCCAGCGCACGACAAAAACAGAAAAAGATACTTTGCTTTCCTTGATAAAAAAAACATAAACAACCAAGTGGTCATTACAAAGCACAAGAAGACCAATAACGGAGTCCACATATTCTTCTGAAGAAAAAAATTATATGCAGCTTTAAGCGAAGCGTTTGAGAAAATTATGCTGGAACTTGTTTCCAACGCAAACAGCTTTCCGTAAAAGTAGAAAAATAAAAGAAGGGTCATACCATATACATACACCCCGACCCGCCTAGGAAACCTAAAAAATAGAAAGAAACCTATAAATACAGACATCATAAAGCCCGTCGATATTTTAGCTAGCGATATTACGACAACAACAAGCCATATTAAAAAAATATCTCTATTTGAAATAATTGACATATTCATCTTGCTGTGCACAAAGCTATATGACAAAATTAAAACAAGACTCGCCACCCATAATCCATGAGAAAGAACTCCGTGCCAACTTCCTAAAACTAAAGGAATAAAAAGGAAAACCGCTAAAATATATGAAAATGCCGCTCCTTCCTTAAGCAGCCTCGAAATAAGTAGCAGCGCCGCCGATACAAAAATAAAAACTTTGAACCTATACATCAAGCCATAACTATCAAATGGATTTAATCCGCTTATCTTCAGAATAGCCGCATCAGCGTAATGGCTTAACACATGGTACATATTAAAAGGCACACCGTGTTGAGCAGTGCTTGGATACCCATAGTTCATAATGCTTTGAATTAATGATACATGATAGGCTGTATCCTGATGAAATCCGAGCCCATTCGAAATCTCAAGCAAAGGAAAGGTTTTTATATAAGGTTGCAGCGTACTCCTACTTGGGTCTGAATAAATTATCATAAGAACTAATGCGACAGAAGCCAAGGCAAGCTCTTTAAGATATGGTATTCTAATTTTCAAGTAAGACCCTGACGAAAAAGTCGCATCAACCGCTATAAAAACAAATAAAAATAACACGCCAGTTAAAAATATATCGAAAAATGAAAACTGCAAAAACGAAATAGTTGCAATATAAATATTATAGATAAAAAAAACCGCCACAGCCAGATACGAAGAAGCGACTATTGATGGCCCTGGCTTTTCTTTCTGAAGGCACATAAAACATCCATTCTAAATTAATTGTTTTTTATTTAAGCTAACATTATTTGCAAGGGCGTATATTCCAATACCTACCGCAAACCACAGCGTCGCCAGCCTAATTAATATCGTGGCAGCGATAGCATCTGCACTTGGCATGCCCTTCAGAATCAGCAGGCTAACCATAACTGCTTCCGCACCACCAAGCCCGCCAGGCATAAAACTCAACGCGCCGGCAAGCATGGCAATTGCGTATACAAATATAGCAAAGGCGAAGGATATCTCTGCGCCCATCCAGTTCAATATCCAGTAAAAAGCCAGTGCTTCGACGCTCCACGCAGAAATACTTAATATTGTTGCTCCAAGCAGCATCCCTAGCTGGTGACAACGCTGTGCTTCCAACAGCACATTAAGCAGATGACGTAAAAATCCCACCAATTTCCCTCCCCGTTCAGGTACAAGGTGCGTGAGAAGCTCTACTAACCGACTCTGCGAAAGTACTGCAAAACCCAACAAAACTAAAAAGACCCCAACCAAAATCATTGGGCGGGCATCTGGATATGATGTTAGGCCAAACAGGGTCAGCAACACTACGGCAAATAGGTCGGACAACCTTTCACTGAAGAAGGCTGCAAAACTCTGCGGGTAATGCACGCCCCAAGGCTTGAGCAGTACGCCACGTAATGCCTCTCCTGCCTTACCGGGCGTGGTAGTAAGTGCAAAGCCTGCCAGATACATTTGCAGGCTGGGCTTCCATGGTATGTCGTGTCCAAAGGACTTGAGATATCTCTGCCAACGCAGAAAGCGCAGACCGTAGTTTATCAAAGACATCAGCAGGGCAGCTGCGATGCCAAGTATTCCAACCTTGGCAATGGCATTGCTGACGCCCTGCCAGCCGCCCCACAGGGAAAAGCCCAGATAACCCAATGCAGAGAAAACGACCGAGAGAATGAGTGCCCTATATCGCCAACCGGAAAGATACACAGATTCGCTCACAGGTTGAGTCTCTTGAATATCGGCTGTGGAATAATACGGATAATCAGCATAATCAGCGCCCAGAAACCCGGCGCATAGAGATTGGCAACCTTTCGCTCGATACCCTTAACAATGCGCTGCGCCACCTGCTCAGGTTTAGCCACCAACGCCGCCGGCAATGCTAGGCCTTTAGTCATAGGAGTATCGACAAAGCCAGGTTTGATCGTGATGACATGTACGCCGACTTTGAATAGTCGAGCTCGCAGTCCCTCGCAGAACGTCGAAACAGCAGCCTTGGCGGTGCCGTACAGATAGTTAGACGCTCGGCCACGGTCGCCCGCTACCGAAGATATCACGGCTATGGTGCCATAACGCTGAGCTTCGAGCTGATTGGCCAATTGGGTCAGGAGAGCAATCACCGAAGTGCAGTTGTTGGAGAACTCTTCGAGCGCTACCGCAGTATCCTCCTCGCAGGCCGCCTGATCAGGCAGCGTACCGTGAGCGATTAAGGCAATATCAATCTGCAATAAGGCCGTCAGGCAATTATCCAGCATCGCCGGATGCGCAGAAAAATCGGTTGCATCCATAGTGCACAGAGTAACGGCCTTGGCCCCCCTAGCTTTCAAGTCGCAAGCGGTTTGCTCAAGCTTTTCTTTGTTACGACCTACCAGGAAAAACTCTGCATTTTGCTCGGCCCATACTCTTGCACAGGCCTTAGCAATGGCAGACGTAGCACCAATAATGAGAATTTTTTTCATGCAATGACTCGTTTCCAAAAGCGGGACATCAGGGAGGGATCGCGCATGGCTTCCAGTTGTTCCCAGGCCGGGTAGGCCTGACGGAAGTCACTTCCGCTCATGTGAGCATCTTTGGCCGGATACAGGCGGCCACCAGCTTCCCGCACGATGGCATCCAGCCGAGCGAAAAGTGGCACTAAAGCAACCTTCTGGGGGAAGTCTAGGGCCAGCGAAGTGCCCGGCAGCGGGAAGGACAGCAATCCAGGTGATGCTATATCGCCACAGCGCTTGAGCACCGCAAGGAAGGATCCTTGCACGGACTCCGCAATGGTGCTCAACAACTCGCCCACTGCCACCTCAGCCACAGCATCGGGGATCACACACTGATATTGCTGAAAACCCTTGCGGCCATAGACACGATTCCAGTGCAGGAGTCTATCCAATGGATAGAAAAACTGCTCATAACTGCTACGCGTGCGGGTGCGAGCGACGGGATGAACACGCCAGTACACCTCATTAAAGGCACGAAGAGACAGGTTGTTGATCAGGGAAAACGGAGGGGTCAACGGCACCCTCAGCTTAAAGCGCTCTTCTATATCCAACGCGCCGTAACGCGCATGATCACCGACGATGAATACCCCACGCCCCGTTTGAGTACCTTTGGCCAGGCAGTCAATCCAGGCCACGCTGTACTCATGCCGGTGATCCAACTCGGCGGACAACGCGAAAAACTCGGCCAGGTTGTCGAAGCGCACGACACTACTATCGATCTCACTGGCCCGGATCGGGATCATCTGAATTTCCGCCCAAGCAATCACTCCAGTCAGGCCTAGCCCCCCAAGGGTGGCAGCATACAACTCAGGATGCTTGGTCGGCTCACACACCAACAACTCTTCACCGTGGCGCAACAAACCAAAGCGCCGCACATGACTGCCGAAAGTGCCGCGCAGGTGATGGTTTTTGCCATGGACATCGTTAGCAATAGCACCGCCCAAGGTGGCGAACTGGGTTCCCGGCGTGACTGAAAGAAACCAGCCTCGCGGAATAGCGACGGCTAAGATCTCGGCCAAAGTCACTCCTGCTTCCGCAAGCACCGTTCCCTGTAGCCAATCAACTTCGATGAAACGATCCAAAGTACGCATATGCAGTACCTGATCGCTCGCCGCTAGGCAACTGTCGCCATAACTGCGCCCGTTTCCATAAGGCAGGGTGCTACCGTGTGCGGCGGCCACACGGTCACGCAAGGCTGCAATATCACTCAGCCAGCCACACGTATGTCCATCCTGCGGGGCCGCTGGATAACGCCCCCAAGAGTACAGCGGACCACTCATGCCGCCACCCAAAACACCAGACAGAAAAGAGCTCCCACAGCGACACTGATACGATCACGAATGGCAAAGACAACGGGGTCGTCATGCATTAGCCCGCGATGAGCCAACATCCACACTCGAGTAATCCAAAATAATAGCAAGGGACACGCTAACCAAATTATCTGAGGCTGTGTGTATAGCTCAGGGGTTGCATGGTCCTGGATATATAAAGCCAAGACCATCACTGCCAGGTAACCAGAGGCTGCGCCCAGCGAAGCTATCATCTCCAAGTCCTCAGGATAGTAACCACGCCCTGGTGTTTTCTCCTTGCGCCCATTTTCCCGGGCAACACGCAGTTCGGCATAACGTTTTACCAGCGCCAGACTGAGAAACATGAACATCGAAAAAGCCAGCATCCAGGAGGTCAGCGCCAACCCAAACGCCACTGCGCCGGCGATGATGCGTACCGTGTAGAGCATCGCCAGGGCTATCACGTCGACCGCCATCTGCCGCTTCAATGACAGTGAATAGGCCAGCGTCAGTATGTAGTACCCCAATAGCACTCCGGCAAATTGCCAAGGCAATAGTAAAGCTGCGCCACTAAAAGCAGCGATCAACAGCATGGGAAACACGATCAACCCGGATTTAATCGACAAACGCCCTGCCGCAAATGCCCGATTGCACTTGGTGTGGTGATGGCGATCATCAGCCAGATCGAGCAAATCATTGAGAACATACACGCTGGAAGCACACAAACTGAAGAACAGAAAAGCCAAAACCCCCTGCCAAAGAAGACCCGTATTGAGTATTTGATGCGCAGCCAACAATGGCACGAAGATCAGCATATTTTTCATCCACTGATGCAAGCGCAATGCTTTCAGCCAATCCTTGATTCCCGCTGGGTTAGAGTGGATGGCCTGTTCGACATTACCCTGTGCCCGAGCTCGCCGTTCAACACCCAATTCTGGATTGACTACGTAAGCATATCGAGCGGAAGCCCATACCGACATGTCGTCATGAGAATTACCTGCGTAATCAAAGCCCTTTGCGCCGTATCGCTCAACCAACAGATCACGCTTACGATGAGCAGATAGATTTCGCTCTCCATCGCTGGCAAGCACCTGGTCGAACAGTTGCAGATGTTCAGCTATACGACAAGCTAAAATTTGATGACTGGCCGTCGCCAATACAATATGACGCCCATTACGGCGCTCAGCTTCGATCAGCTCGATCACTTTTTGGTCGTAAGGCAAAACACTGACATCAATATCAGTCGCATGCGCCAGCCCCTCTTTTAAAGTAGCTTTACCCTTGACCAGCCAACCGAAAGGTTTGAATAAACTCAAAGGCTTATGCCGGACAAAAGCAATGCCTGTTTCTAGCAGCAGATCAGAGCGCAGCAAGGTGCCGTCGAGGTCGACAACAAGCGGAGGCATAAGAGGAGGAGTGAAGGCAGTCATAATAATTCTTCCCTGAGCACCAGCCAGAAAGTATCTAATCCTGGAAATTACTACCCAAGATGCCAGCATGCTTAAAATTCCGCAGAAACATACCATACTCACCACCTTTCGCGAAGATTTAAAGACATCAAATGTTCTGAAATTTTTCAGCTAGCCAAACATGCGCTCGATAATGTTGCGCTGTCGGTATTTTGGCCGGTCGAACAGTCTGGGTAAGCCAGGCTTGGGCTTGCGCCTCATCGAGCGCAGCGGGATGACGTGCTGCATTCGATATTGGTCGCAATAGCGGCGTAGCGCTTCGGCGTCATAGCCCTTGTCGGCAAGCAACCATTTATAGCTTTTACGCGGGCGGCCACGTTGGCTCGATGGAATGCTGACCTCGTCCAACATTGGTTGGGCGTAGCTGATGTCACTTGCTTGACCGCCAGATAGGAGGAAGCGCAACGGTATCCCGTTGGCGTCGCAGAGTATGTGGATTTTGGTTGTCAGGCCACCGCGACTGGGTGGCCTCAAGGAGCAAGTGCAACAGTCAGTTAAAAAATCGGAGCGTGCTAATTAAGAAATTGAACGAGATACCGCCTCCGAGGCATCGCGATCGTTTGGTGTCTGAGCGAACCGAGCCATCCCGGCTAAGCACGATTTTCTTCGCCAAGGGCCCGCCCAAGATCTCCTCCTCGGCCGCTGAAACTGCGGCTATACCCCCCCCGGCATCGACGATGTAGCGGCCTGAAATGGCACGGTAGCCGCCCTCCTCATGGGGCATCCAGCAGGCTAGCCAAGCTGGGGGAGGGTTTGCTCTTAGCGGTCAATTTGTCGTTTAAGCTTATTGGTAGCTGAGAGCTGAAGATAATCTACTAGGCTCTGTCTGAAATCCCACGAAACTGAAATGTGGCCCCGGAACGGCCTGGGTTTTGTACAGCCGCCGCCCATC
>NZ_JAZBQR010000026.1:0-72111 GCF_036348395.1 Pseudomonas sp. AL 58 | reverse complement strand
CACCATCAAGCATCAGTCGGTCGTTCAAACGAGGCCGCCCCCGACCATGGGTTTCGATGAAGAGATCGGAGACCACATCCCAGGCTTCGTCCGAGAGTTCGTAACGCTTTGCCATCACAGAATTCCTTTCCGTTGATGGCGGGGACTCTACAAAATTTCAGCGTTCAAGCGGCGCCATTTAGGTTTCTCGGGATTTCGTACAGAGCCTAGGCGAGAAAGCAGATCCAGCACTACCGCCAAGTACAGCCACCCTTCGTAGGTACGGATGTAGGCGATATCTGTCACCCAGACCTTGTTCGGTTCATTGCGCAGCGGCATTGGCCAGTTGTTCTGCGAAGGCCCGGAATTCTGCGAGTTGATCTACGGTCAGGGGCATCGAATGTGCCCTCGGGTCGATGCAACGGCTGCGATCATAGGCGATGCGAAGCCTGCCCACAGTTGGCGCTTGCACAAAGTTGTCTCCTCAAGGGGACATTGATTTTTCGCGCACCGCTTAAAGTCCTCTGCAATTCCGAACGGCCCAGGCCAATAAACATAAAAACCGGAGATGCACTGCGATGCACACACCGCTCGCCGAGCCTCGTCGCTCAATTTACTTCGATTACCAGGTTTTCCCTGCCCACACTGCCAGTGTGAATGCCGCACAGGTCGAGCGTCGCCCTGTGGTCATTGTCGGCGCCGGACCTATCGGGCTGACTACAGCACTGGATCTGGCCCGCTACGGCATTCCGTCGATTGTGCTGGAGGCTGAACGTCAGGTCAGCGAAGGCAGCCGCGCCATTGTGTTCACCCGCCGCTCCCTGGAGATTCTCCAGCAAGTCGGTGTCGCCGAACGGGTGATGGCGGCGGGACTTAGCTGGCGTTTCGGCAATTCCTTTTACCGCAACCAGCGGGTGTTCCGCATGGAGGCGCCCCACGACCCGGACGATCGCTTCCCGCCGATGACCAACCTGCAACAGCCTTGCCTGGAGCAGTTTCTGGTCGAGACCTGTCAGGCCAACCCGTTGATCGAGTTGCGTTGGGGCAACAAGGTCACTGCGCTCGTGCAGGCCGGGGATTATGCGACGCTGGACATTGATACGCCGGCCGGTAACTACACGCTGGAAGCCAATTGGGTTATCGCCGCCGATGGTGCGCGCTCCGCCATTCGCAGTCTGCTTGGCCTGCAACTGGAAGGCGCCGCCTATGAAGGGCGCTTTGTGATTGCCGACATCAAGATCGACCTCGACCTGCCCACCGAACGCCTGGCTTACTTCGACCCGCACTGGAACCCGGGCAATACGGTGCTCATGCACCGGGAGCCCGGCAATATCTGGCGCATCGACTATCAGCTGCCACGCGATGAGACACCGGAACACGCCTTGTCCACCGATTCCCTGCGCGAGCGAATCAATGCACAACTGGCCATCGTCGGGGTGCAGAATCCGCAGTGGGAGCTGGACTGGTGCTCGGTGTATTCGGCGCGGGCGCTGACCCTGTCGAACTATATCCATGATCGCGTGATTTTTACTGGAGATGCCGCACACTTGCTGCCAATCTTCGGTGTTCGTGGTGCCAACACCGGCTTTCAGGACTGCCATGACCTGAGCTGGAAACTGGCCCTGACCATCAAGGGCGTGGCCGGCCCGGGCCTGCTCGCCTCCTACAGCGCGGAGCGGGTAGGGGCCGCGCGCGAGATCATTGCCGAAGCCGGCAAAAGCACGCGCTTCATGACCCCGCCAACGCCGGGCCATTGCCTGGTCCGCGATGCGGTGCTGTCGCTGTCACTGACTCAGGCGTTCGTACGTCCGCTGTATCACTGGCGTACCTCCCGGCCCCATGACTACGTTGATTCGTCGCTCAATTTCAAGGGCGATGACAACAGTCTCTACAGCAGCGGCCCCCATCAGGGTGCTCCGCTGTTGAACATTCGGCTCGGTGATGACCAGTTCCTTTTCGAC
Organism: Pseudomonas sp. AL 58; assembly: GCF_036348395.1. NCBI lineage: Bacteria > Pseudomonadati > Pseudomonadota > Gammaproteobacteria > Pseudomonadales > Pseudomonadaceae > Pseudomonas > Pseudomonas sp. AL 58. The sequence goes on along the minus strand of NZ_JAZBQR010000026.1, from coordinate 70,171 downwards.
AGGCTGGGCGCGTCGTTCTACCTGCTGTATTTCACCGACGCCACCGAGGTGCCGGGTGATATCCAGGCTCAGGTGCAAGCACTGCGTGAGCAGGGTGTGCCGCTGCAGCTGCTGGCTGTTACCGGCAATCGGCAAACCGCAGTCAGCGGCGCGGACGGGCAGGTGGATGACCACAGCGGGCACCTGCGCAGGAAATACGGGGCGAAGACGGGCAGTGCTTATCTGGTGCGCCCGGACCAGCACGTGTGTGCACGCTGGCATCAACTCAGCGGTCAGGCGCTGCGCGCCGCCATCGAAACAGCCTTGGGCAATGAGTGAGGACAACAGCATGGAACACAAACAACTGACCCTTATCGACATTGAAACGATCTACGACCAGCTCGCCGACGCTCTGGATCAAGCAGCCCAAGGCAAGCGCGAACTGTTCCTGGTGAAACTGGCGCTGCTCAGTGCTCACGCTCTCGGCGATGCCGAGCAGTTTATGGCGTTGACCCGCACCGCGTTGCTGGACCTGTAACCAGCACCCTGCCAATCGTGCAATTGCCACCGGCTTGAATGATCAAGCCGGTGCGCCTTCCTATAACAATAATCAGGAAGTCCCCAATGACTCGCAGCCCCATTGTCAGTGCGGCCACTTCGGCGGTGGCCGGTGCTCAAGACCGCTACCAGCAGGTGTGTAAAAAGGTCTCTAAAAGACTGATTGGCTTTTTGTTTGTCTGCTTTGTCTTGTCGTTTCTGGATCGCATCAACATCGGTTTTGCCGGTCTGACCATGATGAGCGACCTGGGCTTGAGTGGCACCCAGTTCGGTCTGGCCAGCACCTTTTTCTACATTGCCTATATCGCCTGTGGCATTCCCAGCAACATGGCCCTGGCGCGCATCGGCGCCCGTCGCTGGATCGGCAGCCTTATGATTGCCTGGGGCGTGGCCTCCACGTGCACACTGTTCGCCACTGATGCCACCTCGCTCTACCTGCTGCGTATCCTGGTCGGGGTGACCGAAGCGGGTTTTCTGCCCGGCGTGCTGCTGTACCTGACCTTCTGGTTTCCCGCAGCCTACAGGGCCCGAGCCAATGCGCTGTTCATGATCGCCATGCCGTTCACTGCTGGCTTCAGTGCGGCACTGTCGGGCCTGATTCTGGGGTTGGACGGCGTGTGGGGGTTGAAAGGCTGGCAATGGCTGTTCCTGCTCGAAGGCTTGCCCTCGGTGCTGATGGGCTGCGTGGTGTTCGGTTACCTGGATGACCGCCCGCAGCAGGCCAAGTGGTTGGATAACGAAGAAAAGATGCTGGTGCAGAAGGCGCTGGATGCCGATCGGCAGGCGTCGACACCCGCCGCTGCGCAGAATGCGCGCAGCGTGTTGGCCGAGCTGACTTCGCCGCACATCCTGCTGTTCTGCCTGGTGTATTTTTGCCTGGTCAACACTCTGGCAATGATTGCGGTATGGACGCCGTTGATCGTAAAAAGCTTCAACACAGCCAGCAGTAACGCCTCGATCGGTCTTCTGGCAGCGATTCCACAGATTTGCACCATCATCCTGATGGTCGTCTGGGGGCTGCATTCGGACCGTACCCGTGAGCGCCGCTGGCACCTGGTGTTGCCCATGCTGCTGGCCGCGGCAGGCTGGCTACTCACGGCGCTCTCGAGCGTTCCAACGGTACAACTGGTGGGTGTGTGCTTGGCTGCCAGCGGCTCCTACAGCGCCATGTCGATCTTCTGGACTACGCCGGACCAGGCCTTGAGTTTTCGCGCACGTGCCGTGGGCATTGCGCTAATCAATGCGGTGGGGAATATTGGCTCGGCCGTCAATCCGTTGGTGGTCGGCTGGCTGAAAGACCTGACCTTGAATTTCGGTTCAGGCTTTGTCTATGCGGCCGTTCTGATGATCCTCGGTGCGCTGCTGGCCCTGCGCCTGCCCATTGCCGCGCCAGCGATGCCAGAGACCTCGCGCTAAACGATGGTAGAGTGGCGGGCACGTGCTGTTGGCAATCACCACACCACCTGTGCCCGACACGCGGAGAGAACCCGTCATGCACTACTGGCCCTTGCGTCCCGGCAGCAGTGAACACAGCCTCAATCTCGGCCACACCGCCAACCTGCTCGCCAGGGTCGGTGTGAACCGCAGCCGGTTTTTGGCCGCTGATCTGCTGCAGGTCATCGGGCCCGGTGTGCCGCTGGCCCAGTGCACGATCTTTGCCTATCCGAAGCGCCGTAACCCAGAGGTGTTCTCCTTTGCGGACCGGGCGCGTGAAGTGTCGCTGCCGGTGATTTCCAACAAGTATGTCCAGCGCTTCTTTGGCCTGGATGGCAACCAGCAGGCGATGAACCAGAGCAGCGCCGTGCACAACACCATCGTGCAACGCCAGTCCATCGATGACATCGCGCACAGCGAGTACCGGCGCATCTGCTATGAGCAACCACAGATTTCCGAGCGCGTGGCCTTGCTGACCCACTGCGAAAGCAACCGCTGGCTGTCGGTGAACTTCTACCGTGGTCGTGAGCATGGACGTTTCTCGGAACGGGAAATGAACTACCTTGAAACCCTCGCACCGCTGCTGATCCAGGCCGTGCGCCTGCACTATCACGCGTACCTGCATGCCAACGAGATGCCTCTATTGCTGGCCGAGCGGGTGATCAGGCAGCAGCACGTGGAGCTGACCTTGCGCGAACAGGAACTGCTGCGCCTGATGCTGAGCGGCCTGACGGTGGAAGACATCGCCGAGCAGATGGGCGTTCGGCCCGTCAGCGCTGCGACCTACGTAAAACGCCTGTACCGCAAACTGGGCATCAATGGCTTGCGTGAATTGTTCGGGCTAGCCACGCGGGCCGAGTGGGCCTGAAATGGCCAGCGAACAGTAGCTGCCACCGCAGGAGCCGAAGGTGGTGCTGGTTTTGGTGACGAGGGGAGGGCAGTTTGAAAAGCCATCGTCTATTTGGATTACTGATCGGCGAGGCCGCGCTTGCACCATGGTGCTCAAGCACACGGGTCACCGCCGTGACAGGCGCGTCACGTGGGGCCGCCGATAGAGGTTCGTTGCTACTGCCCCGCCCTGAATGAGGAAGTGAGGTTGCCGAGAAAAAAACTGTAAAAAAAACTATGGCTTTCTGAGAGCATCGTTTGTCTCTATTCTTTAGCCCATCAAGGGCTGGCTTGCCTGGATGGCAGCGATATCAGAGAGAAACGGGAAGATGTCCTTGGTCATGGAAAGCCTGAATAGGCATGAGCGAATTGAATGCTCAAGGGTCACCGCGAGCGGTGGTTTTTACCCAAAGCACACCCACGAAGAGTATGTGATTAGTGCCAACCTGTGCGGGCGAGAACGTATCTGGTACGACGGCAAACAACAGGACGTCAGCAACGGCGAGGTGACGTTCTACAACCCCATGACCGTCCAGGCTTCTCAGTTCTTCGAAGGAAACACCCAGTTCATCAGCTTGCACCTGGATGTGGAGCACGTGCGAAGCATCCTAGGTGAAACGTCTAGCAGCAGTGGCCTTCCCGTATTTACTGAAGGCGTCATACTGGATGGCGATCTGTTCCGCAGCATTGTCAATCTGCTCTCTCCCCCGGATATTTACAGCTGCGAAGAAGCCCAGTTAGAGCTGTTTAGTGAGCTCCTCCGCTTTCGTACAACACCCAGTGCTCCTGACGAACCTCTGCGGGTTACACACTTGATCAGCTTCATGAAAGCGAATCTGTACGAGCCAATTGACCTCGAAGACCTGTGTATCGAGGCCAACCTGTCCAAGTTTCACCTTGTACGAAGCTTCAAGTCCCAAAAGCACCTCCCGCCGATGCAGTACCTGAGACAGTTGCGCCTAATCGAAGCGAGAAGGCGCCTGCGCCTTGGTGATTCTCCCACCCGTATCGCCGTAGACCTGGGCTTTTTTGACCAGGCTCATTTGAGCAACGCGTTCCGCAAGGTCATGGGAGCTTCACCTGGTAGTTACAGCTCAATGCTTGGGGGCGTCGGGTTACCAATGAACTCGGCGTAACCGGTAACTACGACATAGGCTGCAAAGTAGGCAAAGATCAATGCCGAGGCGATGTAGGTGTACCTCACCAACTGTTGCCCCATTAACCGGCCTCCCTGCGCTGCCAGCGTGCACAACACCAGAGCCCAGAATATCCCAGCGACGAAGAAGCCACTTAGGAACAACCCGGCACCTGCTACATCCGAACCCTGCCGGGCAATGATGGCCCCACCCACTGCGGCAAACCACAGGATGGCACTGGGCGACGACATGGCCAACATCACGCCTCTAGTAAAAAGCGCGCGGTTGCTATCTCCCCATTGACTAGCCTCGCCGCCTGCCTCATTGCTTTTCACCTTCAAGGCGCTCATGAGCATTTTTACGCAGAGGTAGCAGAGCACAGCTGATCCACCGATCCATAGCACCCAGCGTACCCATTCGATTTGCAGCAGCACACTCATACCGGCCATGGCCAAGATGGCATAGATCAGATCCCCTACGCAGGTGCCAACCCCCAGCCATACCCCTTGAGCAAAGCCCCGCTGCATCGCCAGTGTGATCATCGCCATGTTCGCCAGCCCAATCTCCAGGCAAAGCGAGAGGCTGAGCAGAAAACCATTACTAAATTGCATTCAAGAGATCCCTTCTAAAATTTCCTGCGCATACCCTAGAGTGACGTCGCAGCCAGTCAAGCCGAACATTAAGTCTCCCTCCTCGCCACCCAGTCGATGTGGGCAATATTGCGAGATGAAGGCCTCAAACCGAGATAGATCGCCAGTGAGCCCAGCATTGATCAGGTCTTGAGCAATTGAACGCATAGCCCCAATGAAACGCTCGGTATCAACTGACCATGCCATGGGGTTTGTGCAATCAATCACCCCCAAATCCTGCAAAAGGCGGAGCTGAATGTAGGCAGAGCCGGCATCAGGGAACTGACGGGCTCCTCGTCGCAGGTAGCGTAGAAGCTCAAGCGTATACACACGTACCATCTGAGCGGGTTGCAGCTGTACCGTGTTCGCAATAGCTTGATCAACGCTTAGCAGGAAACCGAACACATCGGCCAGCGCTTCCTGGATTACCATCGACCCCCAGCGATCATGCTTGCTCAGCTGACCAAAACAGGTGCTATCAAGGACGATTGAGTGGCCAAGGTCGTGCCCCCTGAACCAGATAATCAAATAGCGATCAAGCTCGTAGCCAGCGGGCAAATCAGCGGCCTGCCAATTGAAGAGTGGGGCTTGCTGCACTGCAATCCTTTCGAAAAGGCTGCGATAGGTGTTGGCAAAGACGATTGTTCGTTTCACCGGGGAGTATTTCACTCCCTGATCTTCAGGCATGAAGTAAGCAAAATGCTTTGGGAAGTAGTTTGCCTCTCCAGCGATGCCGAAGAGGTCGATGATTTTGTAAGTGCAGTGGGGCAACACCTTCAGCGGTGCACACAGGTCACTCGCCAGTCGCTGCAATGCTTCGGGGAAATGCTTATCTACACAATCCGATACCTGCTGCAGGCGGGCATTAGGGATACCGAAAAATGCCGAGCTGAATGTCTGACGAGACTTACCCAGCCACGTCGATAGATCACCCACATGGGCCACCAGTTCACGTTCATCCAGCCCGGCCACGGCTTGGCTCATCTCGGCAAATTGTGTATCCCCCATCAAACCTTCAGCGATGCAACCGATAGCGGTGCGAGAATCTGCGTCTTGCAAGTGCGCCGAGATTACTGCCAGGTGATTTGCAACGCTCTTCTTCAACTCATTGGCCATGCGCAAGTCGGGATCGCTGAACGCTTGCACGCAACGCATCGCGTCGACCCTCTGCAAAATTTGACGGATCGATTCGATGAGCTCGGGATGGAGCAAAGGGGAAGGTAGCTGGACAGTACGAATCACATGCTGTGGGCGCTGAGGCCAGAAGATTCCGTTCATGGTGATACTCCTTGAAAAAGGAGCCCATCACACCAGTTAGTCCTCTGCGCCTATTGGAAAAAATTGCTCAGATCCCTTTGACATGCTGGGCACGAGAATAGAGACAGAAGCACTCCTCAGCTACTTGCAGTTGCCTGCTTTACGATACCCCGCCGCCTTAGCGTCAGACTCAGAGTCAAACGTTATTTGGTTTTTCGCCGACACCTGCTCATAACCAGGGCATCCCTGTGAGAGGTGATACACCTGACTCTTCCGATTACCAATGATCAAACTTCCCCCGATCGCGCTTGCCAGGGTTGGCTGGGCTGCTGCTTGCTGAGCTTTCACAGGAAGGGTGCTGACTAGCCCATCACCAACCGTCTTGTATCCTTGCGTCCAGCGACGTTCACCCGTTACGAAAGGATTGGAATGACCCATGATTGCAGCGATGCGCCTATCTCGCTCTTTCTCCCAAGACGAAACCGGGAACTGCTTGTCCCAGGCCATCAGTAGCTGTTGCTGCTGACGAGACATACTCAGTTTGTATCTGTCGAACATGTAAAAGGTTGTCCTTGCGACCAGCCCTTTGACCTCGTCACGTGGTTCGGCGGTTCGTTGATCGAAATCAACCCGCGTCTTGCACTGTCCATACTGCGGCGCTACCCCGTTAGCCATGCCGTAGTTGAAATTACTACGGTCGCCGTTCACCTCGCCAACTGATGGATAGAGGTTGAACAGGTCAGCTTCCATCGCTCGAAACACGGGATCATCGTCCACACAGTGCTCGCGCCCACCGTTCTGCCAGCATTGGCGCTGGTGACCGAATGTCCAGGCAGGAACGATGTGTTCCCATTCAGTCCGTTGCGCGCGGCTCTGTTGTTCCCTGGTTTTATAGCCGCAAGACTTAGCATCAACCCGGCCACCCGACTTACCGACCCATGTCCACTTGCAGCCGCAATACAGCTCGCCCATGGCACTGTTCGCTTGGTCGAGGTAGATCTTCTGCTTTGCTACGACCTTGGCTTCGGAAAAAGTCGACGGAGGGTTTGAGAAGGCGGGAGTGATAACAGAGAGGGTTAGCGTTAGGACATAAAACAGTTTTTTCATGAGACAGTGTTTTCAAATTCGGGTCGCGCATCATACGCGACGGACGTAGGGCTACGCCTGTAATCTACGTGAATTTAACTCAACGGCTGCTGGCGCAACGTTGGCTGCAGATAAAAACAGAGTATTGGTTGAGGCCCGAGATTCTTCAAATAAGAGTAACTGTTTACAGTGCGGGGACATCACATCGGAAGGTCAGTGGGTTTGAGACCACCCAGCAGGTTAACAACGGTTTGGACGTTCCAATCCGAGGCCCAGTTACAGGCCTTGGCGGTCGATATCATCCCGTACCGAAATGTAGCGGTTTGCAATCGAAAACAGCCATGCTTGTTTTACGCTATTCAGGCGCTGATCAATTGAGTTCTGCGTATTCTCAAAGGTCTTCTCATACCTGTTACGGTCAAGAGCATCAATTACCGCTACCACCGTCAAGGCAGTGGCATCGACCTTAAAGCAAGCGCCTCCCGAGCGTCGCTCGTGAAATAGCGAAGCGGGTATCGGTTTTATTTATGGGCATTGGCTGCATAACCAGCTTCTTGGCGTCCCTTGTCAGGGGAAAGGCGCCAAGTTACCTGATGGCGCATCCGCAGAAATCGAATCCAAACGATGAGCAAAAACGCTCTTCGAACTTACACAAGCCCAACGAATGACAGGATAACCAGGACGATCACGACGGCCCCGACGATATAGACAATGTTGTTCATGAACGCCACCTCTTGATCTGAGCAGAATTGCAACACACACGGTGTCTTGTTTAGACGATACGGCACCTCTGCCCGCAGTTCCGTTCGGCAACGCACATAGCGCCGTTCCCAAGACGTAACCTGCGCGTAGAAAGGCAAGTTGGCGAGTTGGGCAGGTGCGCGAACTTCTGCCTTTCTGGTGTCGACACCAGAGCTCATGCTGCCTCGTCCGCCATAGCCGCTTGTGGTGCAGCCTTGGGCTTACCCGGCTTCAACCGTGACACGCCAAACAGCACCAGTGCCAGGCCGGCGATTTGGTAGGTCGAGATCGTTTCGTTGAGCAAGGCCCAGGAAGCCAGCATCGTCAGCACCGGCCCCAGGTTACCCACGGCTGCGGTTTGTGTGGCGCCCATGCGCTGGATTGCCAGCGCCGCCCAGTAGATCGGCAGCACGGTGGAAAACACCGCCATCAACCCCGCGTTGATCCAAACCGCCGTAGGTAAATCGCGCAGTTGCGAAGTGTCCGCCACCATCAGGTAATGGGCCAGGACCATGATCGACGACGCAGCACCTGCCAAGCCTGCCAGGCGCATGGAGCTCATGTGTTTGAGCATCATGCCGGTGCCTGAGTAGTACAGGGCGTAGGCCACGGCGCTGGCGAATACCCACAGTGAGCCGAGGATCACCTGGCTGCCCAGGCCCGAAACGCTCAGGTCGTGGACGAAGGCGACGCCCAGGCCGGCGTAGCAGATGCCCATGGCCGCCAAGGTGCGCAGTGTTGGCTTTTCGCGCAGGGCGATCGCCTGAAAGATCAGCACCAGCGTGGGGTAGATGAACAGGATCAAGCGCTCGAGCCCGGCGCTGATGTACTGCAGGCCGTAGAAGTCGAAAAGGCTCGCCAGGTAGTAACCGAACAACCCCAGCAGTAGCACGCGCACGACGCTGCCCAAGGTTAACGGCGCGCTGGCTTGCTGGCGGCTTAACCACACCAGCCAGATGAACAGGGGCAACGACAGCCCCATGCGCAAGGCGAGGAGGGTGATCGCATCCACATGGCTGGCCGCGTAGGAGAGCTTGACGAAGATTGCCTTGAAGCTGAACCCCAAGGCCGCCAGCACCGCGAACACGCTGCCGTTCTGGAGATAACGCTGGAAATGTGCGTGCAAAGGTTTCATAGGAAGTACGCGATAGGATGTGCAAGGCGTTATTCTGAACAGAATGGTTGATCACTAGATATCGCTTTTTAGTGAAGGTGCCTTTCTGAAATGGAGAAACCCTCATGCACTTCGATCTTCAGGACCTGCGCCTGCTTGCTGCCGTCGCCGCCACCGGGAGCCTGAGCAAGGCTGCTGCAACCTTTCCGGTGGCCGTGTCTGCCGCCAGCACCAGGTTGCGTCTGTTTGAGGAACGCTGCGGCCTGACCCTGTTCACCCGCAAGTCTGACGGTATGCAGCTTACCCCTGGCGGTCACTTGGTCCTGGAGGCTGCTCGCAGTGTGCTCGGAGAGGCTCAGAAGCTGCAGGACACGCTAAAAGATCTGGCCGGGGAACGACGTATTACCCTGCATTTGGCGGTCTCCACCGTGACCAACAACACCTTGCTGCCAGCAGTGCTTGGGCCGTTTCTTTCCAACTACCCAGAAGTTGATCTGCAATTGGTGGAACATAGGAGCGTTGATGTCCTGAGGGTGGTTCGGGCCGGTGAGTGCGAGATTGGCGTATATGACGGCAGCCTCATCAATGAGGGGGTTGTGTCCTTGCCGTTCAGCACCGAACGCTTGGTACTGTTGGTGCCGGCGGATCATCCTTTGGCTGCGCGTGAGCAGTTGCACTTGCGCGATGCACTTGGTTATGCGTTCGTCTGCCTTCCTGCAGAGCGGGCGATGCAGCGCTTCATTGAAGAACTGGCCCTGAACCTTGGCATGCCGCTCAAGATTCGAGTGCGCGCACCCAGTTTCGAGGCGATCGCGCAGCTCGTAGCCCAGCGTGCCGGAATTGCCATGCTGCCCGAAACCGCAGCCCATCGTGCCGCGCAGGAGCTGTCCGTCCGCTGGGTGCCGCTGGAAGAACGGTGGGCGACGTTGGAAATGCGACTGTGCTTTCGCGGGTGGGATACGTTGAGTTCCCATGGGCGGCAGTTGGTGAGTTATTTGTCGGGGCAGTGAGGGTTGCACCAAGCCAAGTCACGCCACGCCAGGCCAGGACAAGCGTGAACAGTGAAGGAGCCGCAATTGCGGCTCTTTTTCATTGCGTCACCTCAACGCCTCACCGAGCTTGGGGGGCGACGTGTCAATCTCAAGTGATGCCACCTGCCGACGCGCCTTCCTGAGCTTGATACTTTTCTATTGCCGCATTGGCATTGAACAGCATGCGTTCAGAACCCAGTTTTTCATCGAATTTGGCACGTCGCACCATATCCAGTACCCCGGGGTTCAAGCCTGCGAGCCAGAGGCTGGCGCCCAGTTCGGTCAGGTTTTTCTCGCCTTCTATAAGGGCCTGCAGTGCCGAGTATTCGATATCGGGCACCGCGCTCATGTCCCAGACAATCACGTGTGGTTGGTACTGCGCTTCCAGTGCGATGATTTGTTCTTTCACGTAGTCGGCATTGAGGAAAAACAGGCGGCCTTCTGGTCGTACGATCAATAGCCCCTTGAACGTCTCGTCATTGGGGTGCTCTTCTGAAAGAGGGCGCAGTACGTCGGTGCCGGGCTTGCGGCCAAGAACGTAGAGGTGCGGGCGTGCGGTCTGGTAGGCCAGGCTGACCAACGATACGACGATGGCTACGGTAATCCCTTGCAGTGTGCCGAACAGCAGTACACCGAGCGTGGCAACGAGCGCCCAGTGGAACTCCATTGGCCTTACTTTGCGGATTGCCATGAACTCCTGCGGCTGAATCAGGCCCACGGAGTAGTAGATGACGATGGCAGCAAGGGTAGCGTGTGGGAGGAACCCGAGGAGCCCCGAGAGCAGCAGCATGGTGGCCAGTGCCGCTGCGGCCGTGACGATGGACACTTTTTGGGATTGCCCTCCTGTGGCGCGTACAACCGCCGTTTGAGACGTGCCGCCACCGGCCGGCATTGCGCCGAACAATGCGCCGCCAAGGTTGCCGAGCCCGGTGGCAACCAGCTCACGGTTGGCGTTGATAGGTGGGTCGCCGGGCCGGACAAAGGCACGACCTGCGGCAATCGTTTCGGTAAAGCTCATCAGGGCGATCCCGAGTGCACCAGGCACCATCTGCTCGACCAGGGTCAGGTCGGGCAGGGTCAGTGAGGGTAACCCTTGTGGAATCACGCCGACCGTCGAGGCACCAAGTGCTTGCAGGCCGAAGTACCAGGAAGCGGCAATACTGCCGCCGACCACCACCAGCGGGGCAGGCGAGTGCGCCCATAGACGCTCCATCAGGATGAGTATCAGGAATGCTGCTGCCGCCACTGCGAGGGTGATCAGCGAGCTTTCTGGCAGGTGATGGATGATGTTGAGGATGTCGACAAAAAAACCGTGTTTGGTGATGTGGATGCCCAGCAGTTTTGGCACCTGGTCCAGCACGATCACCAGGCCGACCCCGGCTTTGAAGCCGCTTAACACCGGGGTGGAAATGAAGTTCGCGAGAAACCCAAGGCGTATCAGGCGTGCCACGAGCAGCATCACGCCAACCAGTGCGGTTAGCGTCGCCGTTGCCGTGATCAACTTTCCGGGGTCGCCATCGGGGACGGCCAAGCTGATCTGTGCTCCGGCCAGGATCGCCAGTGTGGCTGAGGAACTGACGCTGAGTACGCGTGAAGTACCCAGAAATGCGTAGATCAGCATCGGCACGAAGGCGGTGTACAGGCCGACAGCAACAGGCAAGCCTGCGACGGTGGCGTAGGCCATGGCTTTGGGCAGCACGACCGCTGCTGCAGTGAGGCCCGATACGATATCGAGGCGAAGTGAGGCGGTGTTGGAGTGAGCGGTTTTCTCAGCCTTCAGGTGCGTTTTCACACTGCCTCTCCTGGTCGGTTCAGCCGCTTGGAGCGCCGAACGACTCCCTTTCCCGTGACGTTTGAGCGAATGCTTAGCGTTCAGCAGTCGCACTGAGGCCTGACGTAAGCCAGGCCTGTTGGTCAGGCAGGTTCTTTGTCTGAATCAATGATAGATGGGAAAAAGCGAATGATCGTGCAGTTTGGGTCAGCGAGCCGCTGCAAAAACAGCCAAGTGCCTCGCGAATGAAGATGAAACCGAGACGACTTGGTTGCCCCTGACAAGTCGTCCCTGGTCTCGAGCAGGCCATGGCACCCTCAACGGCGCCACAAGCCACTGTCGAACGATACAACGCCTGGTCTTAGATTCTGGAGCAGGCTTGGGCGGCATCGAGCAACCGCCCTCTGTCATACCATGCGTCTCTCTGGTAGGCAGCGTAGGTGCTGTGGCCGTTAGCACTGGAAAGTACAACTAGCCCTTCTGTTGTAGTGGGGTCTGTACTGCCGAAAAACAGATCGGTTTTACCGTTATCTTCCACGGTAAACGTTGGGACACCATTCTTGACCTCGTTTTTTACGCACGCTATGTAGGCGTTATTGTCCCTGGACGTAACGCCATCAACCGTATCGTGACCAACGCGTATATCAGGGTTGTGCGCGCATCCGGAGATAATGAGTAGGGCGCACATCCATGAAATTTTACGACCTCTGATGGGCTTTGAAAGCTTGCCAAGTATCATGCTTTTCATGACGGTAACTCCAAGCTCAAACCGCGGGGCACCTGAAAGTATAGGCAGCCTCTGCTGCTTGCCGACGGCCCCCACACAAGTGAGCGCCTTCAGCTATCGTTAACAGACAGACGCCAAACAGGACGGCATGCTCATCAGCAAGGGTCGGACGCCTGTTAGACCACGTTCTCTCCGGAGAAAGCGTATGTCTGTCTCCATGTACCAAGCCTCTATCTCTGTATTCGTCCGCGGGCTGGATAATCTGGCCGCCATTCTGCGCAAGGCCGCCGCCCACGCTCATGCGAAGGACATCATGCCGGCGTTCTTCCTCAACGCCCAACTTGCCCCTGATATGTTTGCGCTGGTGCGTCAGGTGCAGATAGTGTCCGACACTGCCAAGGGCTGTGCTGCTCGTCTGGCAGGGGTAGAGGTACCGAGTTTTGCCGACACTGAAAGCAGTTTTCCCGAATTGCAGGCGCGCATTGCCAGAACCGTCACGTTTCTGCAGAGCATTACCGCGCAGCAACTGGACGGCAGTGAGGCACGCCCGATTACCCTCAAGGTACACGACAAGGAAATCCACTTTGCCGGGCAGGACTATCTGCTGTGCTTTGCCATACCCAATTTCTATTTCCACCTGACCACTGCGTACGGCATCTTGCGCCACAATGGGGTGGACATCGGCAAGGCGGATTATCTGGGCAGCCTGTGATGACTGCCCCATTGCGGCGTATGCGCCTTGGGATGGCGGCCTGAATCAGCCGCGCGCCGAGAAAACTGCATTCGTGCAGGGTGGATCAACCCGGTGTCCAGCGTTACAACACGCTGTGGTCAGGCCAGTTCACTGTCGGCAAGGTTTCAAATTCTGGTCTTGCAAACAGGTAGCCTTGATAGAGGTTGATACCCAAGGCCAGCAGTTGTTGAAGCTCGGCAGTTGTTTCTACACCCTCTGCGATCACATTGATATTCAATGCCTCGCAGACGCCTAGAATGCCTTTGACAATCGCTTGCCGTACCGGGTCGGTGCAGATGCGCCGTACAAGGCTCATGTCGAGTTTTATAATATCCGGCTGAAACTCTGCCAGTAAATTCAAGCCTGAGTAACCCGCACCAAAATCATCTATGGCGGTCTTGAAACCCTGTAGCTTGTATTCTCGAATAATGCTTTTCAGGTGTTCCTTGTCCACCAGCTCTTCATTTTCGGTAATTTCGAAAATCAAGCGCTCAGTAGGGAAACCAAAGCGCCGCGCCGCGTTAAGCGTGGCACGAATGCAGGTTTCCGCCTTGTATACGGCGTTAGGCAAGAAGTTGATGCTGACAAAACAGGGGATCTGTAACCTGGACGCAAGCTCAACCGCTTTTACCCGGCACGCCTGGTCAAAGGCATAACGGTTTTCTTCGGTGACATTGCCAAGAATGGTGGCTGCGCCACTGCCATCGGTACCGCGTACCAAGGCCTCATAAGCAAAAACACTGTTGTCGCGAAGATCGATAATCGGCTGGAATGCCATGCTGAAGTCGAAATTCAGTTTCTTGCCCTCTTTACAGGCTTGGCAAGGGAGCGTCGAAGGTGTTTCGTCAATCATTTAGGACCTGGCCTTTAGTGCTCATGGGCTTTCGCGGGCTCCTCGGATTTTTAACCCGCTAATGTACAGTGTTCATAACCACGCTAGGCACAGGTTCCTTCTTTTACCTATCGGTTGCAGACAACGATGGGGGCGTTACCGGATGTTCAGGCGATTGCGAGTCCCTCCGTGGTACTGATGTTCGCATGGTGCGCCCCCTGAAAACTGATCTGCCGCAGATCGTAACAGGCTTTTGTGGCGGTGCGGATCACTGTAGCTCATTGGCAAAACGTCCAACCGCGCCAACGACCTGCTTGGCGCCGTTTTGGATTTCCACAATCACGGCGCCGGCCTGGCTGGCTAATGCAAGCCCTTGTTCGGCCTGTTCTCGACTGCTGAACATCTCTTGAACGGCCTCGCTGGCGAGCGCCTGGTTCTGCAGTACGACACTCACGATTTCTTCCGTTGCCGCGCTTGTGCGGCCAGCGAGCTGACGGACTTCATCCGCAACCACTGCGAAGCCGCGACCCTGCTCACCTGCTCGGGCGGCTTCAATGGCTGCGTTGAGCGCCAGCAAGTTGGTCTGCGAGGCAATACCGCCAATGGTCTGCACGATGGAACTGATTAACAGTGACTGCTTGTCGAGTGCCTCAATCCGGTGGGTGGCCGATTGCATCTGTCCGGCGATCTGCTGCATGGTTTGTACCGTTTCCTGGACAACTGCCGCACCCCGTTCTGCGCTCACATCAGTCTGTAATGAGACGTCATAGGCGACCGCTGCCGCTTCTCTCACCTCAGTTTCCCGTGCGACCTGATCGGTGACGACGCTGGCGAATTTCACCACTTTGCACAGATTGCCTTCCGTGTCGTAAACGGGGTTGTAGGTGGCCTCCAGCCAAACCTCACGACCGCGGCTGTCAATCCGTTTGAAACGGTCAGCGACGTATTCTCCGTTGTTGAGTGTTTTCCAGAACGCCGAGTACTGAGGTGATGCAGCGTCCTCTGCACTGCAGAACATGCGGTGATGTTTGCCTTTGATCTGCTCGAGCGAGTAGCCCATGGCGTTGAGGAACTGCTGGTTGGCGGTTACAACGGTGCCATCCAGTTTGAACTGGATTACCGCAGTAGAGCGGATAAGCGCATCGATGAACGACTCATTCTCTTTTATCTGCTCAATGGTCCGGCTGACTTCGCTGCCGTAGCCCTGAATGTGGGAGAGCTCGCCGTTTTCGCCGCGAATGGGAAACCAATGCAATTTCAACCAAGCAAGGCTGCCATCTGCACGCAGATAGCGGTAGTCGTCGCTGATCGGTTCGAACTTTTCCACGGCAGATCTGAACGCGTGAAAGCAGGGCAGTTTACTGACGTAAGGCGGCACAATTTCGGACAGTGGGCGGCCTCTTAGATGCTCGTCTTTGTAGCCCAGCGTTTGCGCGAAATGCGGGTTGAAATCGCAGATACGGGTTTGCGCATCAAGCCGTATCGATAGCATGCCGCGATTCATCTGCTCAATGAGTTGGCGCAGCATGTACAGCTCTGCGCTCTGGTCTTGGAGTGCTTTTTTCAGGCGGCTGTTGAACATTAATGGCTCCATGAGTGTTTACAGGCAGGCAACAGATCTGACCTGTCATCAATAGCGCTATGTAAAATTTGTACAAGAAGTTAAAATTGTACAGGTTTTCTACGGCTGAGGCGGTGTGCAAAGCGTTATGAGCACCTGTTGGGCCTGTCAAACGTGTGATCTCGAGGCAGGAAGCATGCTGAATGGGTGGATACACCTGGTAGACGCAAAAAACGCGCGCAACCATTTTTTATCGGACGCTGTGGTATGAGCGGTACTCGACGGCTGTGCCTGGTCCTGGGCGACCAACTGTCCTTCGACCTGCCTTCACTGCAAGGGCTGGATACCGAACGCGATACGGTGCTGTTGGCCGAGGTGATGGAGGAGGCCCGCCATGTGCCTCATCATCCGCAAAAAATCGTGCTGGTTTTCAGCGCCATGCGCCACTTTGCCGAGGCGCTGCGCCAACGTGGTTTCCGTGTGCAGTACGTCGCTCTGGATGATCCGGATAATACGGGCTCACTGCCGGGGGAATTGCGCCGCTGGCATGGGCTATTGCAGCCAGAAGCGCTGCACCTGACCGAGTGTGGCGACTGGCGTCTTGAGCATTCGCTCACGTGCAGTGGCCTGCCTATCCACTGGCATGTTGATAGCCGTTTCCTGTGTAGTCGCGCCGAATTCGCTTCCTGGGCCAAAGGCAAAAAGCAGGTGCGCATGGAGTTTTTCTATCGCGAGATGCGGCGCAAGAGCGGGCTGCTCATCAATGGCGATGGCAGCCCGGTCGGAGGGGCCTGGAACTTTGATGCAGACAACCGCAAGGCGCTGCCCAAGCACCAGCGGGCTCCATTGCCCGCGCGCTTTACCGTGGATGCAATGACCCGTGAGGTGATTGCGCTGGTGGCCGAGCACTTTACTGACCACTACGGTTCGCTGGAAGCCTTTGACTATCCCGTGACACATGCCGATGCGCAGGCATTGTGGGACTACTTTCTGGATTTTGGCCTGGCGGCCTTTGGCGATTATCAAGATGCCATGGCCCAGGATGAGCCGTTTCTGTTTCATGCCCGTATCAGCGCTGCGCTCAACATCGGCCTGCTGGATGTGCGTCAGGTGTGCGCGGATGTAGAGGCGGCCTACTGGTCTGGCAGGATCCCGTTGAATGCTGCCGAAGGGTTTATCCGCCAATTGATTGGTTGGCGTGAGTATGTGCGCGGTATCTACTGGCTGCAGATGCCCACCTATGCCAGCCTTGATTTTTTCGGCAACAGCAGGCAACTGCCAGTGTTCTACTGGACGGGCGACACGCGGATGAACTGTATGCGCCAGGTCATCGGCCAGACATTGGAGCACGCCTACGCCCATCATATTCAGCGGCTGATGGTGACCGGCAACTTTGCCCTGTTAGCGGGCATCGTGCCGAGCCAGGTGTGCGACTGGTATTTGTCCGTCTATATGGACGCCTTCGACTGGGTCGAGCTGCCCAATACCCTGGGCATGGTCATGCATGCCGATGGTGGCTATCTGGGCTCGAAGCCTTACTGTGCCAGCGGACAGTACATCAAGCGCATGTCGGACTACTGCAGTGGCTGTGTGTACAACGTCAGTGAAAGTACAACGGACACTGCCTGCCCTTTCAATGCGCTCTATTGGCACTTTCTGATGCGTCACCGTGACCTGCTGCAGCGCAATCAACGCCTTGCCATGGTGTATAAAAACCTCGCACGCATGTCGGAGGACAAGCAGCAGGCGCTCTGGCAGCGTGGCGAGGCGTTACTGGCCATGCTGGATGCCGGTGAGGCGTTGTGAAAAAGAGCGACCTTCCAGCCAAAACCTGCGTGGTCTGCGGGCTGCCGTTTGTCTGGCGTAAAAAGTGGGCGCGCTGTTGGGATGAGGTGCGCTACTGCTCAGAGCGTTGTCGGCGGCATAGGCGCTGCACGGTCGAGCGGTAGGGGCGGTGCAGGTGACGTCGGTGTAACGCCGTCTTGCACCGGTCCTGGCATCAGCTGCGCCGCCCAATCAGTTGCAGGAACTCGTGACGCGTGGTGCACGACTCGCGGAAGGCTCCCAGCATCACGGATGAGGTCATTACCGAGTTTTGCTTCTCCACACCGCGCATCATCATGCACATGTGCTTGGCTTCGATGACCACGGCCACACCCGCGGCATCGGTGACGCGCTGGATGGCGTCGGCAATTTGTTTTGTGAGGTTTTCCTGTATCTGCAGGCGACGGGCGAACATATCGACCACGCGGGCAACCTTCGACAGCCCTAACACTCGCCCGGTAGGGATGTAGGCCACATGCGCCTTGCCGATGAAGGGCAGCATGTGGTGCTCGCACAATGAGTACAGTTCGATGTCACGTACGACGACCATCTCATCGTTGTCCGACTCGAACAGGGCACCATTAACCACTTCCTCCAGGTTCAGGGTGTAGCCATTGCACAGGTACTGCATTGCTTTGGCGGCGCGTTTGGGGGTGTCCAGTAACCCTTCACGTTCAGGATTCTCGCCGACGCCGGAGAGAATTTCACGGTAGTGCTCGGCTAATGACAGGTTCATTTTGACTCCTTGCAGCCATGTGTTGTTTGAAGGGTATGCGGGTTGCCTGGCGCGGATGCCGACTTCGGCAGCGTACAGTGGTTGTCACGACAGCGACGGCTGCCATCGGGATGAGGTAACCAGGCCAAATGGGGGCGTAAGTGGCAGAACAGGCGATAGCCGATGGCAAACAGTGGCCGCAGGGGGCGCCAAGTCAGTGGTGCGGCCCACGCACCCAGGCCTGCTGCTCGCCAGCTCCAGAGGGTGGCGTCCAGGCCCGTAACCCATTGACCATTGGCAAAGCGCGCATGCAGGACTGATTGCATGCGCTCAAGGGTGAAACCCAGTGCAGGCGCATCGAAGTCGTCGCTGCTGATATCAACCAGTAGCAGCCGGGCGTCTGTAGCACGTCGGCGCAGGAGCTTGATTTCCCGAGCGCAGAGCGGGCAGTCACCGTCGAAGTAAAGCGTCAGGGGCCATTGCTCTATCTTGTACACGACTAATAGCCTTGTATAGGTTTTGTATAAGATAGGTCGAAAAATGCGGCGTTACAATGGCTTTGTTTTTTGCCGTCACATCAATCGTCATGGCCCATAACGAAAAATGCCCGAAGCAGTGCTTCGGGCATTTGATACGGCTGTTGATCAAGCCGGTTTGAAGCAGTAAACGGCTAGTTTGTTGCCATCGAGATCACGGACATAGGCGGCGTAGGCATTGGGTGCCCAATTGCGCGGGCCCGGCTTGCCTTCGTCTTGACCGCCGGATGCCAGGGCGGCCGCATGGAAGGCGTCGATCGCTGCACGACTCGGTGCTTCAAAGCTGATGGTGACGCCGTTGCCGACGGTGGCTGGCTTGCCGTCGGCGGGTTTCAGGACGAAAAAGGCCGGGGAATTTTCGCCCCAGATCGAGCCATTGTCGCCCAGGTCGGCGATACGCTTGAGGCCTAGTTCACCCAGTGCCTTGTCGTAAAAGCCGCGGGCTTTGTTCAGGTCGTTCGTGCCAACGGTGACGTGTGTGAAGATGCTCATCTTTGGGTTCTCTTGGGTTTGTACAATAGGGTCAGGGGCGTGCGGGGCCAGGGGAGTGCTTCCCCAAGGGGTTGTCGCCAAGCTTGCTGGTTCGCGCTCCATCATGCACGCGTGATATCGCCGATGCACTCGAAAGCGTAGCCCACGCGATTCTCCGCCAACCAGTGGTGGGTGTTGATCCTACGCGCGCAGTTCTATGGTCAGTGCACTCGTTGGGCGTGTGCAGCAGAGCAGGATGTTGCCGTTGATGGGGGCATCCAGCGGTTCTTCGAAGTACTCGACAGTACCTTCCCTGAGGCCGACCTGGCAGCTGTTGCACAGGCCTGCCCGGCAGTTGAACGAGGGCGTCAGGCCGGCCTGCTCGGCGAGGTCAAGCAGTGAGTGACAGCCCTGTTGCCAGTCCACGCGGGTGCCAGATGGCAAAAAATGCACAGTCAAGGCGTTGTCTGTCGCTGTGGGTGGGCTGCTGATGGCTGGCGTCACGGACGCTGGGGCTCGCTCCTGATCGTTCTCAAGAACCGTTGCCGGGCCGAAAAACTCATAGTGAATACGCTGGCGGTCGATTCCCAGGTCGCGCAGCAGGCGCCAGTTCGCCTGCATGAACGGTGGTGGACCGCACAGGTAGACCTCGTAGTCGTCCAATGGCAGTAGCGCTTGCAGGGTTTCCCGGTTGATCAGGCCCTGGCTGTGGTACGCCGGGTTGGCCTGATCGTCGACGCTCGGGCTGCGGTAGCAGAAATGCACATTGATCCCGGGGCGCCGATCGGCCAACTGGCGTACTTCATCATGGAACGCATGTACGGCGCCGTTCTCGCAGGCATGGATAAAGTGCACGGTGCGGGTCGAATGGCGGCTTAGCTGATGGAGCATGCTCAGCATGGGGGTCAGGCCCACACCACCGCTTAACAGCACTACAGGGCGTGTGCTTTTTTCGTCGAGGACGAACTCGCCGGCAGGCCCGGCGACCTCGAGCAGATCACCGACCTGCACCTGATCGTGCAGGTAGTTGGAGCCTTGCCCGGGTGGCAGTTGTGGTTGGTCTGCGGGTGCGGGCTCGCGCTTGACGGATATGCGCAGGTGCGACAGGTCGTTACGGTCGCCTGAGAGGCTGTAGTTGCGCAGCAGTGTGGCGCCGTTGCCCGTGGGCAGGCGAACCACCAGGAATTGCCCCGGCACGAAGGGCGGGCACGCGCCATGATCTGCCGCCAGCACGAACGAGGTAATGACCGCACTTTCCTGTTTCTTTTCGATCACCCGCAAGGCCCTGAAGCCTTGCGCGCTGAGTGTCGTCTTCGGTTGAGTGCTCATCTCACGCCTCCGTCTTGTCGTGCTCGGCCTGCGCTTGGCTGCGGGCGATCAGGCCATTACGTTGTTCGATGGCGATCAACTGCTCCAGGTTGCGGCGAAAGCGCAGCGGGCCTGAGTCGGAGGCCAGGTCGATGTTGGGGCTGCGCTTGTTGGCCATGCCTTGATGGACGGCGCTGAGCACGACACGGTCTTCGGCGAAGGCGTGACGCACGTCTTCATCGAACTGTCGGGAGACGTCCTGGTTCTCGGGGTCGAAATTGCGTACCTGGAACCAGTAGTAACGGGTGTTCTCCTCGTCGATGGGGGTCATGAAGTTGTAGGAGTTCATCAGGAACACCTGCTCGTGCAGTTCGCCCTCGTCGCTGCCCGTGCCGGCCGGGGTGAATATCGCCTTGATAACGGCCTGGGCGGGGTAGTGCACTTCGTAGTGCTGTTTGCGGTCGCAGTTGCCAGTGAACTTGACGAACTTGGCGTAGAAAGGCGCCACTTCCACATCGCGCATCCAACGCGAAACGATCACGCCGGTATCGGTTACCCGCGTTTGCAGGGGCTCTTGGGCGCACGCTGCATTGCCAAAGGACGACTGATGTACCCAGGCGACATGGGAAGGGTCGAGCAGGTTATCGGTCACGTACAGGTAGTTGCACGGCACGACCATACTGTCGCCACGGTTGAGCCCCCATGCCGGATCACCCCATTCCGGGACTTCACAGATCTTCGCTTCGTCGGCCAGTTCGGGATCGCCCATCCAGATCCAGATCAGGCCGTAGCGCATGGCAAGGGGGTAGCTGCGAACCTTGGCACCCTGAGGGATGTGTCGGCTGCCGGGGGCACGGACACAGCTGCCGGAACAGTCGAAGGTCAGGCCGTGGTAGCCGCACTCGATGTCATCGCCCTGGCGACGCCCCATGGACAACGGCAGCTTGCGGTGGGGGCAGGCGTCTTCAAGGGCCACCGGGGTGCCGTCGGTCTTGCGGTAAAGCAGCACAGGCTCACTGAGCAGGGTGACGGGGTACAGTGCTTCGCCCAACTCGGCTTCACTGGCGGCTACGTACCAAGCGTTGCGCAAAAACATGGGGTCTCTCCTTATTGTTCTGGTTTTCACCCTGTGCGGCAGGGCGAGGCTTTCGGCGAAGCCAGAATACGAGGCACTGATAAGCTCAGAATAGATGCTTAAAACTGTTTATTGATTTAGAAAAACTAAATCGTTTTTTGCAGGCAAACCAAAGCGACGCTATGTTGAGCGTCGCTTTGTACAAGGGTGTCAGGCGCTGTGTTTAGCGACGGGCGGCAGGGTGAATCTTGGGTAACGCACTCAAGGCTCGTTCCCAGATATGTTGGGTGCGCAGCCAGACGACGGCGTGCCAGTCAGGGTCCGCCGGGTAGAACTGCTCGACCAGTTCCCGTTTGATGTGTGCCGCGACCTTATCGTCCAGGTCTCCATGCAGGTGCAGCCACTGGTCGTTGCGCAACACGGTGTGAACCTGCTCGCCCGGGTAGGTGCCGCATTCAATGACGAATGGCATCAGGTGTACGTGGGGCAGGGCATTGAGGATCGCCTGTGAGGTGTAGCCGGTAGCTGTTGCCGCTACGCCGGTGTCGCTGTGGCTGCCGGCTCCGGTCATCAACGTGTACAGCCATGGGCCATAGAGGGTCTGGGCATCGTGCAGTGCCGGGTAGGCAGACTGGGCAATGGTCATCAGCATCGGGTGCCCGTAGTCGCCGGCTCCGGTGTGCAGGTCAAAGCACATGGCAACCTCGCTGTGAGTCAGATGGGTTTGCAAGATCGTGTGCAGGGTGGTGTTCGACCACGCGGGAGACTGGCCGCCATAGAACAGGCCATCGGGATGACGGTACTGGCCGGCCTCGACAATCGACATCACGGTTGACCAGCCTTCGGCGCGAATTCGCTGGTTGAGCAGCGCGTCAGCCTGCTCCCGTAGCGGACCGTGCAGTTGGGCGCAGGTGTAGATAGGGTGCAACGCTTCGTAGGCCTGGTTGTCTGGTAGTGCCTGAGAGAAGTCCAGTTGGTTGCGATTGAGGTCGATGTTGTCTTCGTTGACCCGACGCATCCAGGCGGTGCCCCAGGGGTTGATCAGGTGGATCATCAGTACCGCGACATCCGCAGGCAGGGGCGTGTTGCCGAGTGCGTGCAACCATTTGATCTGGCAGTCGGAACCATAGAACCCTTCAACGCCGTGAGTGCCGCTGAGCGCAACCAGCACCCGTTTGGCCTGGGGATCACCGAGCAGGGCAACGTCGGTGCTCAGCGTCTCGCCAAAGGGGCCGCGCAAGGGGTGGCGGTATTCGCTCAGGCATGCGCCGGCAGCGTTGGCCGCCGCTAGAAACTGTTCACGTTGCTGGGCGAAACCGGGATGTTTGGGGAAACCTGCGAGCATGGTGGCCTCGTATCGATAGGCCGGCCCCGGGCATCCAGAGGTTGCCCGGTGGCCAGCAGGGGAATGTGCCGACTTACTTCAAGCGCCCGGAGAGGAACTGAGTAAGGCGTTCGCTTTTCGGATGGTTCAATACCTCGCCGGGTGGGCCTTCTTCTTCAACGCGGCCCTGGTGCAGGAACATGACATGGTTGGAGACGTTGCGGGCAAAGCCCATTTCATGGGTGACCACGACCATGGTGCGGCCTTCCTCGGCCAAGGCCTGCATCACTTTCAGAACTTCGCCGACCAGTTCCGGGTCCAGGGCGGAGGTCGGCTCGTCGAACAGCATCACCTCCGGTTCCATTGCCAGTGCCCGTGCGATGGCCACGCGTTGTTGCTGCCCGCCAGAGAGGTGCGAGGGGTATTTGCTTGCCACGCTTGCATCCAGCCCGACCTTGTTCAGGTAGTGGCGTGCCCGCTGCTCGGCGTCCTTGCGCTTCACGCCGAGGACGTGGACCGGCGCTTCGACGATGTTCTCCAGCACCGTCATGTGTTGCCACAGGTTGAAATGCTGGAACACCATCGACAGTTTGGTACGGATTTTCTGCAACTGGCGAGGGTCGGCAATCTGCATGGCTCCGTTGATATCCAGCTTGGTGCGGATCTCTTCGTTGTTTACGGCAATACGTCCGCTGCACGGTTGTTCAAGGAAGTTGATGCAGCGCAGAAAGGTGCTTTTGCCTGACCCGCTCGAGCCAATGATGCTGATGACATCGCCCGCTTTGGCGCTGAGCGATACCCCTTTGAGGACTTCATGGGAGCCGTATTTTTTATGCAGTTCATCTACGTTCAGCTTGTACATGTTCGATGCTCTCTTATTACTTACGGCGGGTCAGTGAGTCTGTGGCTTCAAGAAGGCTAGCCAGCGCATTTCGCAACGTCGGAACAGCCAGACCAGGGCAAACACCATCAGGGCATACAGCACGGCTGCAATGCCGAATGCCTCGAACGAGGAGTAGGTTTCCGAGTTCACGTCGCGGGCAATCTTGAGCAGGTCGGGCACAGTGGCGGTGAACGCCAGGGTGGTGGAGTGCAGCATCAGGATCACTTCATTGCTGTAGTACGGCAGTGCGCGTCGCAGTGCCGAAGGCAGAATGATCCGACGGTACAGGGTGAACGGCGACATGCCATAGGCCCGCCCGGCTTCGATCTCGCCATATGGGGTGGCACGAATGGCGCCCGCGAATATTTCCGTGGTGTAGGCGCAGGTATTGAGGGCAAAGGCCAGCAAGGTGCAGTTGATCCCTTCGCGGAAGAAGGCATCCAGCACCGGCTGCTCGCGGACCATCTGCAGGCTGTAGATACCGGAGTAGAGAATCAGCAGCTGGATGTACAGCGGCGTTCCTCGAAACACATAGGTGTAGAACCAGACCGGCCCACGGATGAGAGGGTTTCTCGACACCCGTGCCACAGACAAGGGCACCGAGAGGAGGCCGCCGAGGGCAATGGCAACGACCAGCAGCCACAGGGTCATGGCGACGCCAGAGAGCTGATAACCATCGAACCAGAGGTAGGCTTTCCAGTAGTCCTTCATGATCTCGGTCATAGTGCGGCTCCCTTGACGCCGATGTTGTAGCGGCGCTCCAGCCATAGCAGCAGGCCGTTCGAGACGGTGGTGATGGCAAGGTAGATCAGTGCACCGATGATGCTGAAGAAGAACAGTTGCATTGAGTTCTTGCCGGCATCCTGTGTCACTTTGACGATATCGATCAGGCCGATGATCGAGACCAGGGCGGTCGCCTTGATCAGTACCTGCCAGTTGTTGCCGATGCCCGGCAATGCAAACCGCATCATTTGTGGAAACAACACCCGGATAAAGATCTGCCGACGGCTCATGCCATAGGCAACGGCTGCTTCCAGTTGACCGGCAGGTACGGACTGGAATGCACCGCGAAAGGTCTCGGTAAAGTAGGCACCATAGATGAAGCCCAGGGTGATAACGCCGGCAACGAACGGGTTGATATCGATCTGCTCGACCTGCATCCATTCCGTGAAGTTGTTCAGCCAGATTTGCAGGCTGTAGAACAACAGCAACATGATGACCAGGTCAGGGACACTGCGGATCAAGGTGGTATAGCCGGTTGCCAGGTTACGTAACAGCCGCTGTTTGGACAGCTTTGCCGAGGCACCGGCCAGGCCGATCGTCACGGCTACCAGCATTGAGAGCAATGCCAGTTGGATGGTCGCAAAGGTACCGTCGAGAATGAGCGAACCATAGCCCTGTAAAAGCATGTTCTGTCTCTCCGTAGGCAATGGGGGGCCGTGGGCCGTCCATTGCGAGGCTTGAGTGTTCGGGGAGGGGCTGTGTATCTACAGCGCGCTCAAGCGCTGGATAGCAGGCGATTGAGCGCGCTGTAGCCGTCTTCAGTTATAGATGTCGAAGCTGAAGTACTTCTTCTGAATGGTGTCGTAGGTACCGTTCTTGTGCATTTCTGCCAGGGCACCGTTGATGGCCTCGATCAGCTCATGGTCATCCTTGCGCAGGCCGATCGCGATCCCTTCGCCCAGCAGTTCGTCGTGCTTGACGGCATCGCCTGCGAACGCAAAACCGGTGTTCCTCGGTGTTTGCAGAAAGCCGATATCGGCCACGGCCGCATCGGTCAGGCTGGCATCGATCCGCCCGCTGACCAGGTCTGGATACAGCACGTCCTGGTTCTGGTACGAGACCATGATCACCCCGTGTGGTGCCCACATGGCCTTGACGAAGGCTTCCTGGGTGGTGCCTTGTGCAACCCCGACACGTTTACCCTTGAGCGACTCGACCGTTGGCAGCAGGCCGCTGTCCTTTTTCGCGATCAGGCGATTGGGCGAGTTGTAGAGGCGGTCGGAGAAGGCGACATTCTGTTTGCGTTTCTCGTTGACCGTCATGGCCGACAGCACGCCGTCGAACTTCTTCGCCCTGAGCGCAGGAATGATGCTGTCGAATGCCGTTTCGACCCAGACACATTTGGCCTTGAGCTGAGCGCAAATGGCGTTGCCCAGATCAATGTCGAAGCCAACCAGCTCGCCGTCAGCGTTTTTCGACTCAAAAGGCGCAAACGTCGGGTCTACGCCAAAGCGAATAACGCTCAGGTCCTTGGCGAGGACGCCGGTGGAAGCCAGTGCAAGGACAGTGGCAAGGACAAATTTTCTCATTGTTGTTTTCCTTTGTCTGTTACAGGGGGCGGAGGGTACGTGGCTAAAGCACAGATACATCATGATATGCATGTACTTGTATATACATGAATAGCAATATGCAGGCCAAACTGCGCCCGCGCAGGTGCAAGGCTCTGTTCCAAGGGGTTTGAGCGCTGGAGGGTAATCCGAGGGGTGGGGCGGTGCGCGGTTTCGTTACGCATTGTTACGTCGGGCTTTTTTTTGTTCCCGTTGGAACACGCTGAAGCCCGTGGGGTATCCCATCGGTTAGGCGAGTAACGCGCGACGCTCTGGGTAGTGCGTATAGACATGGTGCTCTCCTTGTTTTTGCTTTTTTGTTAGGGGAAGGGGAGGCAGTGCCAAGGCCAGCATACGAGAGTCTGAATTTGCGAAAAGATGCTGAAAGCTGTTGCTTTGTATAGCTGGGCTAAAGTATCAAGCCGTCAACACCCTTTAGGAGAGACTGATGAACAGCTTGCCTTCTCTGCGCGCCTTACAGGTTTTTGAAGCGGTCGGGCGCTACGGGGGCATTATCGAGGCCGCCAGGCGTCTGGGGATTTCTGCCGGTGCGGTCAGCCAGCAAATGAAACTGCTGGAAGACAGCCTGGGTCTGAGCCTGACCTTCAAGGTGGGCAAGCGTATCCGGTTGACCGCGGCGGGGCAGCGTTACCATGAGAGCTGTGCGTCGGCATTCGAAAGCCTGCGCATTGCCCAGGTAGAGGTCGAACGCTCGAAAAACGCTAGCAACTTGCGCATCAGCGCGCTGCCGTCGTTGCTTTCCGAGTGGCTGGCACCGCTTATTTACGCGTGGCAGAGCGATCACCCGGGGCTCAACCTGTTTCTCGACGGCAGCCATGCCGAGCCCTCGCCTGATGGCTACGAAGTCGACTTCCGGCTCACGTACGGTGATCTTGAGTCGACCGAAAATGCCATTGAGTTGTTTCGCGATTGTGTCGTTCCGGTGTGTAGCCCCGGCCTGATTCAAGATGATCGGCCACTGGATACCCCGGCCGATCTGTTGGCCTACCCGTTATTGTCGATTGACTGGCTACCAAAGTTCGCTTCGCCGCCGTCATGGCGCGACTGGTTTATGGCTCAGGCGGTCGATTGCTCGTCGTTGCGTGACGGCTACCGTGTTTACTCATTGTCATCAATGGCGATTCAGGCCGCATTGTCGGGGCAGGGCGTAGTACTGGCTCAATGTTCGATGATCGCCGGTGCGCTGGCGGACGGGCGCTTGATCATGCCCTTTGCACACGCATTGCCGATGCCCTCATCGTATTTGCTGGTGGGTGCCAAGGGCGCATTCGACAATGCCCACTGCCGTGACTTCCATCGTTGGCTGGTAGCGCGAGGACGGGAGCAAATGTTCATTAACCAACAGTTGCTGGCCGGTTCCGCTCCATAAACCGAGGTGGCGTTGCTTCGGTGCTGCTACGCCTTGAAACACGTATCAAGCCAATGATCCAGCTCACTGACGGTGTAATGGGTCCACTCGGTGATTTGCTCCAATCGCATCGCAACGCGAAGCCTGTTTTCGTTGGTCAGGGCGTAGCCGCGTGTCCGCAGGAACTGATCGACGTAGTCCTCAATGTCCAGTATTTCGTTGTCAGCAGACAGCACCGCCTGCATTTTTTCAAAGTGCTGCCGCATTGCGCCACTGTCCCAACTCAATCTGCTCACCCTGCTCAGTATGGAGGTATTTAGTCATCTCTCCCTTACAGTGTAGGCGTGTGTCAAATTTATGGCAAAAAAATAGAGTTGTTGCTCGCTATGCTGGGTTGTTGACGCTGATCAGTTTAGCGAACAGGAGTGATCGATATCTTGTACGTTTGTGCCCAGTAATGCGCGATCAAGCACCGCCCGCGCGCAGGCGGGTAAGTGCTGTGAGATGCAGGGTTGACTGCGAGGGTATCGGTAGGGTGTTGCCGGGGATGCGGTGGTTGTATCCGGCCGGATGGGGTTCCTGCACCGGAAGAAACCACCGCGTTACGCCTGCTGGTGCAGCGGTTACAGGATCGAGATCGGGTAGTCGATGATCAGGCGCATTTCATTGTTGTCGCTCTCGGCCTGGTCGGCGTTGGCATAGTGGAACGACTGACGCAGGCGGAACGACAGGTCTTTGACCGGCCCGCTCTGGATGGTGTACTTGGCTTCCACATCGGTTTCGTGGTGCTTGCCGTTGTCACCATAGCCATAGGCACGGTAGGCGCTGTCTGCCGCCATGTGCGAGCCGTCGATGTTGTCACCGTTGATGTAACGGGCCATGAAGCTCAGGCCGGGCACGCCAAGGGTGTCCATTTTCAGGTCGTAGCGTACTTGCCATGAGCGCTCGCCAGGGCCGTTGAAGTCCGAATACTGGACCGAGTTGGCGAGGAAGATCGAGTCACCAGCAGCCCCCCCGCCGTTATCGCCAAACCCGACATAGTCAAATGGGGTATCGCCATCGACTTTCTGAAAGGCCAAGGTAACGGTGTGGGCGGTGAGGAAGGTGTAGGCCGCCGAGGCCGACCAGGTGGTGTTGTTGATCGAGCCGGCCTTGGCACTGCCTTCATCCAGTGTGCGGTAGAGGCTGAAGTCCAGTGCCACGGACTGGCTGCTGGAGATCGGCAACTGATAGTTCAAGTCACCATAGTACTGGCGCCATATATCCTTGAACTGCGAGGCGTACAGCATCAGGCCGAGGTTGTCGTTCAGTGCATAGCGTCCGCCGAGGTAATCGACGTCGCTGGTCTCGACGTTGGCATAGGTGGCCCACAGGCCGCCGCTGGAACTGGTGGTGGCATTGGAGGTGCCAGCGTAGAAATGCCCGGCTTCCAGATCAAGGTTCTGGATTTCGCTGCTCATCAGCGAGAAGCCGGTGGCAGTCTGTGGCAACAGTCGGGTACCACCTGCGGCGAACACAGGGGCGGTGGGTTGCATCTGGCCAAACTTCAGCTCGGTCTTGGAGACGCGCATCTTGAGCGCGCCACCGGCGCGGCCGAACTCGTCTTCAGGGCTGCCGTCGCGGTTAACCGGCAGGTTGCCGGTTCCGGTCTGGCCTGAGCTGCCGTCAAGTTTGATCCCCCAGTAGCCGAAGGCATCGACACCAAAACCGACGGTGCCCTGGGTGTAGCCGGAGCTGAAGTTGGCCATGAACCCCTGGGTCCAGTCGCGGCGTGTGTCACTGCCGTTCTTGCCATCGCGATCGAAGTACATGTTGCGTAGCAGCACCTTGAGGCTGCTGTCTTCGACAATGCCTTTGGCTTCGGCCTGGTCGCTAACGAAGGGTGCTGCGTTGGCCAGTGGTACCAGCCCACCGGACACGGCCAATAGCAGTACGCCATTTTTCAGGTGATTCATCTTTCGGTCGCCCCTCTGCACAAAATGTCTGACAGACACTCGGTTTGAGATTGTTATGAATGGTCTTGTGGAAATGGCAGACAAGTACGCCGCGTTTGGCCCTGGAAGGCGCGTTGGCGTTGAAACATTGTTCTTCTTTTCGTCCGTGTGCACGGATCTTCCGGCATCTTGCCGAAAATGAACGTTTTCTGAATACCGAGGTTTTGTAAAAGACTATTCCCTGTTGAGTAACAGTCCGTCATGACGATGATACTTTTCAGGTATGGCGCCAGACCCACCTAATATTGGACTGCCACTACTTGCAGCCTCTATCGTGGGATAAAGAACAATAAGAGCGCCCTATGATTTCGATACCTTCTTCCCGATGGACGCTTGACGGGGTTCCACCTGCGCTATCGGTAACGCCATCTGCCTGTTTCACACCCTGCAGTGCCCACTCAAACCGCTGGTCATGGAGTCGGTCACGATGAGTCGTGGATTTCTCGCCGGTATCCTGCAACTGACAGGTGTGTTGATCGCAACAGCGTTACTGGTGTCAGAGGTGCAGCAGGCTGCCCTTGGCAGCGTGGCGTTACTGTGCTTTGTGTGTGCAGGGCTGCTGTATCACTTTCGCCCGGCGACGGTGATTGAGGTGCCGGTTGAATGCATGCCGAGCGGTGTGGCAGCGGTTGTGCCTGAGCCTGCGCCTGTGGTTTCGACAACCGAAGTAATTGCCCCCTTGTGGAGCGACGGCAGGCTGCAGAAGACGCTGAAAAAGCTTGATGACGCCATCATCCAGACCGAGGCCGACATGCAGTTCGCCGACCAGCTGGCGCGTGCTGCTGGTGCGCATGTGCGTTCAAGTGCCGAGAGTATCCAGGCGTCCTCGCACATCCTCTGTGAGCTCGACACGTCGATGAGCACGATCGCCCATACCTTTAATGAACTGGGTGCGCAGTCTGTGCGCATTGGCGCGTTGGTCGGCAGCATTCAGGATATCGCTCGGCAAACCAACCTGCTGGCACTGAACGCGGCGATCGAGGCCGCACGTGCGGGTGACCATGGACGCGGTTTTGCGGTGGTAGCCGATGAGGTTCGGAACCTGTCTCGTCGTGTCGCGGACTCCAGCGCCCAGATTCAAACCATTGCAGGCGAACTGCAACAATCGGCGGGTGACGCCCGAGCCGGAATTGAGGGGCTTGGTGCTTCAACACGTTCAGGCATGGAGCAAGCCAGCGTCGCGTTGCGCGCCATGGACGAGATACGCGGCGCCGCAGAGCAACGCATGCAGATCGTCGAACGGGTCATGGTGGGCTTGAGTGGGCAGCGGCAACTGTCCGGGGCAGCCCAGAGTTTGATCGAGTAAGCCGACCTTGCCGTCATGCGGATGCCGTGGGCTAGTCTGTTCATAGACGTCACGGCATAGCGCCGGTCCGAGGAGGCAACTATGAAGCGAGTACTGTTGAGCCTTGCCCTGTTCGCGATGGTCGGGTTCGTGAAAGCCGAAATTCCATTGGTGGATGCCACCTGCCCAGGGGGTATTGATGTTCACGCTGATGAAGGCGGGCCGATCTACATCAATGGCGAAGAGGGCAGACTGAAGACGTTGAATGAAAATAGCTATGAAGCCACTGGCCAAGGTATCACCATCTCGTTGAGCATCGACCGCGATGGCACACCTTCAGTCTCGTACAGCAGCAAGGACGGGGCGAAAGGGGTCTGCGAGCTGACAGAAGATTGAGGCGGCCAGATTGACCTTGACTGCACACAGGGTGGGCGACCGGGCACTGTTGCGCTCGGCGATCACCCTGTGCCAACGAGCCACTTGACGTCATTCATGTAGCCGCATCGGTGGCGCCTAGGGCTAGGTATCAAACCTGGCGACCACCGCACTCAACTCTGCTGCCAGACGCGACAGTTCATTGCTCGCCGCGTTGGTTTGCGAAGCCCCCGCCGCTGACTGCATTGACAGGTTACGAATGTTCAACAGGTTGCTATCGACCTCCCGGGCCACCTGCGATTGTTCCTGTGCCGCGCTGGCAATCACCAGGTTGCGTTCATTGATTTCGCCAATCGCCGTGTAGATGGATTCCAGCACTTCGCCGCATGCCTGGGTGATGGACAGGTTGGCCTGAGCTTTCTCGGTGCTTGAGCGCATTGACTGTACGGCAGTCTCGGTGCCGCTTTGCACGTTGCTGATCATCTGCTCGATCTCGCGTGTCGACTCCTGGGTGCGATAGGCGAGGGTACGGACTTCATCGGCTACCACTGCAAAGCCCCGCCCGGCTTCACCCGCCCGTGCGGCTTCGATTGCCGCGTTGAGTGCGAGCAGGTTGGTTTGCTCGGAGATACTGCGAATCACGTCCAGTACCTTGCCAATCTCCAGAATCTGGCCCGCAAGCTTTTGGATGTGCCCGGCGCTTTGCCTGATGTCGTCGGCCATGGCCTGGGTGCCGTCGATTGTGCCTCGTACCTGCTGTCGGCTTTGGGCGGAGAGACTATTGGAGTGGGTGGCGGCCTCGGAGGTCGATACCGCATTGCGGGCGACTTCTTCCACTGCGGTCGTCATTTCGGTCACCGCGGTAGCGGCTTGCTCCAGTTCGTGATCCTGCTGCTGCAAACCTCGGTTGGTTTCTTCGGTGACGGCATTGAGTTGTGTCGCGGCGGCGGCGAGTTGCGCTGCCGAGGTGCTGATCTGAATGATGGTATGGCGCTGGCTCTCCTGCATGCGTTGCAGTTCGCTGAACAACAGGCCGATCTCGTTCTGGCTGTCGACCTCAATGGGTTCGCGCAGGTTGCCATTGGCAATACGTTTGAAATGCTGGCCTGCACGCTCCAGCGGGCTCAAGACGCGGCCTGCGATAAACACCCAACAAAGCACCGCGAGCAGCACGGTCAGGGCCACCAGTACCCCGGCGGTGATCTGCGCGTGCTTGAGTTTCACGCCGGCCTCGGCCATCAGCGCCTCACTGCGGCTGTTCAGCGACTGCATCATGCTTGTGCGCTGTTCCTGCAGTTTGCCCATGGCTGTTGAAGCCTCTGCGTTGACGCGGAAATAACCCGCCAGATCATTCGCCCGGGCCGCTGCGCGCTGCCCCTCGATGGCCTTGCCGTACTCGCTGAACGAGGCTTCAAGCTGCAGGCCCAGGGCCCTGTCCGCGGGGGTTAACAGGGTGGACGAAAAATTGTCGATCTTTTCCAGGGCGGAACGCCAGATATCCTCTGAGCGGACGAGCCGAGCTTTGGCAGCGTCCTTTTGCCCGCCGATGTCTTCAATGAACGCTGAGGACACGTTGGCACTCGCACGGATGGCCAGCAGCAAGGCGTTGTTGAGCCTGTCGGCCTGCAGCGCAGTGCTGTGCAGCTCCCTGATATGGGCGTCGCTTCGTTCGGCTGCTCGCCACGCGTTGACAGTAGAGAACAGCAGCGCCAGAACAAACAGCAGCAGTACCCAGCACATTCCGGTACGGATTTTAAGATGACGAAACATGGCGATCGCTCCAAAGATCGAAGGAATTTCAGCGGATGCTTCGGCCATCCCGGGCGGGAAGTGGCGCGTCTGGATTGTTGTTATCAGAGTGATCCGCTGCTTCTGTATCTCTGGGCGGGCTGTTGATCTTGAGCGTGTAAAACGGGATTTGTGCGATTATCGAACGCTGATGGCGTCGACTCGCCTCTCTCAGGATTTCATATGCCCCGTGAGTGAGCGCGGAGCGCTTTACGCACCGTTTTGATGCGCGAAGGTCCTCCCTCGACGCTGCGCGTCGAGTGCCGGGTGAAGGCTATTGGCTATTATTTTTTTCGAAAAATTACGCTGTAAATTTTATATTTTTTGGGGGATATGCACGTATAGATGCCACAAATCGACAGTTTCTTTCAGGTTTGATCGTTAGCATGCTTTCAACATGGCGTGGTAATTGCTTCCAGGTTCGATGCCCAATGTCGCAGCTGGAGAAGTGAATGTCGCTATCAAGCAATTCCATGCAGTTATCCTCCGCCGAAAAACGCTGGTTGCCCTGGTTTGGCAAGACCGGAAAACTGGCCATGAAGTGGTCTTGCCGTCTCAATCGATCGGCTTACCCGGTGATTGAGCAGACATTCGAAGCCATCGCCGAAACCCGGGTGAAGCTGCTGCAGAACTGGGCGCGGGAGCAGTGGGACCATTTGGCTGAACTGGCGGCTACCTTGAGCCGCGACGGTGGCCAGCCTGGCCCGGGCGTGTTGCTGGAGAAGCTGGCCCAGGCTGAAGACTTTTCCGAACTGTTTGTCGTCGACCCCAGTGGTGCGGTGATTGCCTCGACCTGGAATGGCCATGCCGGGCGGTCTCCGTGCAATGCCAAGGCCCTTGCCGCCGGGTTGCAGGCAGCGTTCCTGCACGGCCCCTACAGCGACCCACTGACGTTGCAGATTGGCCCTTCATCGTCGCGTTTTCATGACGAAGTCACGCTGATGTTCTATCAACCCCTGAAGGTCGACGGCAAAGTACTCGGCTGCCTCTGTGGACGGGTTCCGAACGATGTATTGGGTGATTTGATCCAGCGTGAGGCCGGGCACATTTTTGCCGAGTCAGGGGACAACTACCTGTTCATGGTGCAGTCGCGCTTCGATCCGGCAATCCAGCCGGGGGTCGCCTTGTCACGCTCGCGCTTCGAAGACGGTACCTTTACCCACGGCGAAAACCTCAAGAGCGGCGTGCATACGCCCTGGAAGACTGTTCAGGTGCAGCGTCACACTGAACTGGAACTGCGCTTCACTGATCCGTCGACCCAGGAGCTGCACCCTGGTGTGCGCGAAACCATCCGCACCGGCGCCAATCTGTTTGTCGCCTATCCCGGCTACTCCGACTACCGGCACATTCCCGTGGTAGGCAAGGGCGTTACCTTCCAGTTGCCCGGTTCACCGGACCGTTGGGGGATGATGTGCGAGGCTGACCTGGAAGAAGTCTACCGTCGCCGCTCGCTGAGTTACGGGCTGATGAAGCCTTACCTGGCAACCATGGCGGGCCTGTTTGGCTGCAACTACCTGATCCAGCATTACAGCGGTCTTTCCCAGGGCCTGATTGACCTCTGCGAGATGTCGAGCATGTTGGCTGCGGCGTTGTTGTTCCGTTCGTTGGGCCCCAGGCGCCTGGCGGCACGTTTGAATGAAATGACCGGCGTCATCAGAACCATCGCCGAAGGCGAGGGCAACCTGCGCCAGCGCCTCGACTCGTCGCGCATGGCCAACGATGAGACCGGTGACATGGGGCGCTGGATCAACAGTTTCATCGACCATCTGGACGCCGTCGTCGGGCAGGTGATCAAGGCCAGCCACAGTGTCGGCAAGACCAATCAGATGATGCTGGGGCGTAGCCAGGCGGCCAGTCTCACCTCTGAAGAAGTTGCCCAGGCGGTGCACAGCATGATGATCATCGTCGAAGACCAGTTGGGTGAGATCCAGCAGGCTTCGGCCAGTGCCGAGCAGATGAAACAGGCCATGGATGAAGTGGTCACCCGCGCCCGAGAGCAGTTTCTGGAGGTTCAGAAGGGCACTCAGTCGATTCGCAATGTCGTCGAGCGCTCGTCCTCTAGCGTCCAGTTGCTCGACAGCCGCATGGGTGAGATTGGCACCATCACCGGACTGATCAGCGATATCACCAACCAGACCAACCTATTGGCGCTGAACGCGGCGATCGAGGCGGCGCGCGCCGGTGAGCATGGCCGCGGATTTGCCGTGGTCGCCGATGAAGTTCGCACCTTGGCGTCACGTACCTCGAAGGCAGCCGACGATATCCGGCAGATGGTCGAAGGGCTGCAACGCGAAACGCAGCAGGCGGTTGGTTTTATGGAGGACGGGGTCAAGGATGTCGACAACAGCCTGCGCCTGGCTGAAGAGGCGTCTTCGGAAAACGTGCAACTGCACCAGGCCGTGGAAAACATGTTCGCGATCATTCAGCAACTGAATCAGCGCAGCCTGGACTACGGCAAGACCATCAAGCAGGTCGATCAGTCGTCTGCGCAAATGCGCCAGACCGTCACCGTCCTGCAGACCAGCGCGGAAACCGTCAGGCTCGATGCCAACAAGCTGCAGAAGCTGGTAGGGCTGTTTGAGGTGAGTAGCAATGCCCGGCAACGGGATGCGGCCTAGCGCGTGCCCGTTGTGCCGATACCTTGCGGGGTGTTTGCCTTGCGATAGCCGAGCTCTTCGCTGATCTTCAGTGCGCAGTGCATCAGCAACTCGGTGAAGCGTGCCTGCGTGCCGTCCGGGTCCATGATCGCATCGGGGCCGGACAGGTTGATTGCTGCGCTGATACGCCCGGTGTGATCGCGTACGCCGGTGGCGATAGCCGTCGAATAGTCCGAGCGATGCACGACCCATTGCCGCTCGCGGTCCACGGCTGTGAGCTGTTCCAGTTCCGGCAGGGTACGCGGCGCTGGTGCCGGGTAGTCATCAAGGCGCACATGCTGGTACAGCAGGCGCAGTTGCGCGGTGCTCAGGTCGCTTAGCAGCACGCGACCCATCGCGGTGCAATGGCAGGCGATACGTGTGCCAATCGGGATGTTCACTGACAAGCGTTGGGCGGCAAAGGCTCGGTAGAGGTACAGGCTGTCGGTGCCTTCCCGGGTGCTCAAGTGGCATGACAGGGACGTGCTGTCACGCAGTGCATTGAGGTGCGGCATGGCGATTTCGACAATGTCGCGGCTGGCCAGGTAGCTGAACCCCGTGGAGATGACCTGGGCGCCCAGTTCATAGTGATTGTTGTACTTTTTCAGGTAGCCCATGTCGGTTAGCGTGTAGAGGATGCGGTAGATTGCCGAATTGCTTACGCCAAGCTGTTCGGCAATGTCGTTGATACCCAGCGAGCGGGTGTGAGCGTCGAACAACCCCAGCACACTGAGCCCACGTTGCAGCGCTGGTACGCTGTAGTCGGTTTCCTTTTCAAGGCTTGGCATCATCAGCTCCAGTGGTGTTGCGCGTCGGGTAGCCGGGTCGGCCAGCGGTGGCGACCCGGGCGTTGTACCTCGTTCAAGCCCGTGTGCGGCTTAATCCATCAACACTTCAGGCGCCAGCAAGGCACCGTTGAACTCACTCATGGCGTCCAGCACGGCATCTTTGAAGTAGGCCAGCGAGGCGCGATCGCACAGCAGTTGGAAACAGGGCAGGCCGACGGGGCCCAGGTTGATCACGATGACGTTGATCCGCGCCGCCGAGGTCTGCGCCACTGCACCGACGGGAAACACCTCGGGCCGCAGGT
Organism: Pseudomonas sp. AL 58; assembly: GCF_036348395.1. Lineage (NCBI taxonomy): Bacteria > Pseudomonadati > Pseudomonadota > Gammaproteobacteria > Pseudomonadales > Pseudomonadaceae > Pseudomonas > Pseudomonas sp. AL 58. The sequence goes on along the minus strand of NZ_JAZBQR010000026.1, from coordinate 33,691 downwards.
CGACCCCGCAGAGCTTGGCCATGACCTCGCTGATGCAGGCGCCGCTCAGTTGCAGCCAGGCGTGGCTGTCCTGGCGTGGCAGCAGGTAGTTGGCGTTGTGGTCCAGCTCCCAGCTGACTTCTTCATCGGCAATGCGTTGACCCTGATCGGCCAGGCCACCGAGCAGCAGGTACTCGGTCTGGGACAGGCGCGCGACCTGGCTGCCGTCGGCCTGGAGGACGGCGCGGTTGGGCGCTTCTGGCAACTCGAAACCGCGTACACGCAAGTAGTCGGCGCTGTGCGTGCCACGAAAGCCGATTCGGGGCAGCGCGGTCAGGTCAATCAAGGCGCACTGCTGCAGGGCGCCAACATCGAGTAAGGGCTGTGCGTGCAGGTTAGACATGGCTCAGAGCTCCTGGCGCTGGTTGGCGGGGTCGAAGAACGGCAACTGCACCACTGTGGCTTGAACCACTAGGCCGCCGTCGACGCGGATGGGAATCTGTTGCCCTGGTGTGCTTTGCTCGGGTGCGGCATAGGCCAGGCCGATGATCTGCCCCAGGGTCTGCGAGTGTTCGCACGAGGTGACGTTGCCGCTGATGTCGGGGCCGTTCAGTACCAAGTGGCCTTCCAGTGGTTTAGGGCTGCCCTTGGGTAGAGTGAAACCGACCAGTTTGCGTTTTGCCGGTTGTGCTTGAAGGATGTCCAGTGAACGGCGGCCCACGAAGAATGGCTTGGTTCGGTTGATCGCCCAACCCATGTCGATCTCGTCGGGATGGGTCATGCCGTCGGTGTCCTGGCTGATGATCACATGGCCTTTTTCCAGGCGCAGCAGGCGTTGTGCCTCGACGCCGAAGGGACGGATGTCGTAGTCCTTGCCGGCATTCATCAGAGCCTGCCAGAGGGCCGCGCCATGGCGCGACGGCACGTGAATCTCGTAGCCCAGTTCACCGACGAAGCCGACCCGCAGCACGCGGGCCTTGATGCCGGCGACCGTGCCCTGGCGCACCCCCAGGTAAGGGAAGCCCGTGCTGGACAGGTCAATGTCGGTGCAGAGCGTTTGCAATACCTTGCGCGCATCCGGCCCAGCCAGGTTCACGGCCGACAGGGCTGCAGTGACGTTGGCAATATCGACGTTCAGGCGCCATTGGGCGTTCCACTTGAGCATCTGCTGGTAGATGCGATCGACGCCGCTGGTGGTGGCGGTGACGTAGAAGTGCTGCTCGGCAAAGCGTGCGCAGACACCATCGTCAATCACCACCCCTTGCTCGTTGGTCATCAGCGCATAGCGTGAGCGGCCCACCGGTTGCTTGAGGAAGGCAAAGGTGTAGAGGCGGTTGAGCAACTCGCCGGCGTCCGGCCCGCGCACATCCAGGCCACCGAGCGTGGACACATCGATCAGGCCGACTTTGGTGCGTACGTGCAGTGCCTCTTCCTGCATGCACCGCTCGCGTTCGCTGGCCTTGCCGTAGTAGGCAGGGCGTTGCCAGATGCCGGCAGGCATCATCTTCGCGCCGGCAGCCAGATGTTGTGCGTGCATGGGCGTTTGCCTGAAGGGGTCGAACGCCCGTCCGGCGACGTGGGCCAGTTTTTCTGCCTCGAAGGGTGGGCGGGCAGTGGTTATTCCGGTTTCACTGATGCTGCGCTGTGTCGAAGCCGCGACCAGGCGAGCCGTGGGCAACGCCGAGTGACGGCCCTGGGACGGGCCCATGCCGACGGTGGAGTAACGTTTGACCAGTTGGATATCGCGGTAGCCGATCCGGGTTGCGTTGATGATGTCATTGACCTGCAGGTCTTCGTCGAAATCGACAAAGTCCTTGCCCTTGGGATGAGGGAAGATCGGCCAAGGGAAGTTGACCCGCGCTTCGACCTTGAACGATTGCTGCGCCGGGTAGGGTAATGCCAACGCAGCCAGGGCCGTGGCGGTGGCATTGGTGGCATCGGCCAGGACGTTGTCCAGGGTATGCCGGCCATTGGCGGAACCCGCTACGCCGAGGTTGTTCGGCAGGCCGCTCAAGGTGAACTCTGCCGATGCGTCGTTGTAGGCCAGTTTGCCGCCAGCCTGACAAAGCAACTGATACACCGGCATGTAGCCGCCGGACATGCACAGCAGGTCGCAGTCCAGGGTCAAGGCCTGGCTGGCCACCTGGCCCTGGCCGGTGATACTGCGCAGTTCGACGCCAGTAATGTGGCGCATGCCTTTGCTGTGCAGGGCTTCGTAGACGGTCGTGGCAAGGTGGCAGCGGATACTGCGTTGCTCCAGCGCGACCAGCAGATCGCGATTGCCCGGACCACTTCGCAGGTCCACCAGTGCGGCAACTTCAACGCCTTGCTCATACAGGTCGAGGGCGGCCAGGTAGCCGTCGTCGTTGCCGGTGAGCACCACGGCGCGTTTGCCGGGTTTCACGGCATACAGTTTCATCAGGCGCTGGGCTGCACTGGTCAGCATTACACCCGGCAGGTCGTTGTTGCGGAAGATGACGGGCTGGTCGAATGAGCCGCTGCAGATCAGGCACTGGCTGGCGCGGACCTTGTACAGGCGCTTGCCTTGAATCACGGGCAGATAGTTGTCGGCAAACCAGCCGTTGCAGGTGGCCTGGGTAAGGATGCGGATGTTGGCATGCTGTTGGACCGCCTCGATCAACTGGTTGCGCAGGGTGTTGGCGCGTCGGTTGTCGATGTCGAAACGGGCATAGTTCAGCGAGCCGCCGAGAATCGATTGTTGTTCAACCAGCAACACCTTGGCACCGGCATTGGCGGCGGTCAGGGCGGCTTGCAGGCCGGCCGGGCCTGCACCGATCACCGCAAGGTCGGCGAACAGGTAGGCCTTGTCGTAGTACTCGGGCTTGAAGTCGAGGTCGAGTACGCCAAGGCCGGCCTTTTTGCGGATGATCGGCTCCCAGATTTTCCACATGCCCTTGGGCTTGTAGAACGAACGGTAGTAGAACCCCACCGGCATGAACCTGGAGAACTTGCCCAGGTAGGCGTCCTTGTCGTGCTCCAGCGAGCCGTTGAAGTTTTGCCCGCTGGCTTCAAGGCCTTGCGTCAACGGCTGGCAGTCGGCCAGGACATTGGGTTCGTGGGGCAACTGGATCAGGCTGTTGGCATCTTGCCCGGCCATGCTCAGTGGGCCGCGTGGGCGGTGGTACTTGAACGAGCGTGACAGCAGAAAACGGCCGTTGGCGAGCAAGGCGCTGGCGATGCTGTCACCCTGCAGGCCCTGATAGGCGGTGCCATCAAAGCTGAAGGTGAGCGGCTGATTGCGATCGATCAGCAGGCCCATGGGGGCTGGAAGGCGATTGGGGAGGCTCATCCTGCGATCTCCTGCGGTTGCGCGGCAGTGAACTCAACCCGCGTGCTGAACAGTTCCCGTGGGTCGAAGGTCCGGATGATCTCGTCAGTGACGGTGTGGCGTTCAGCCAGGAACCAGTAGCTGGAGGGGCTGTGCATCCACCATTCGCGAACCACGCCGAGGGTGTCTTCGCTGTTGAAGACATAGGCCGCCCATTCACTGTCGCTGCAGGTGCTTGGGTTCGGCATTGGCTTGAACTCGCCACCGTAGGTGAACTCGCTGATGTTGCGAGGCCCATTGAGCGGGCAAATCATGACTTTCATCTCACGCTCTCCTGTTAGTGGCTGGCTGCCGTGGCGCCCATTTCGTTGACTTGGGCAAAGGTCGAGAAACGCTCCAGGCTGAACGGTTTGATCAGGTCCGGTACCTTGCCGCCACTGGCGACCAGCTCGGCCATGGTCTTGCCGCAGATGGGCGTGGACTTGAAACCCCAGGTGCCCCAGCCGGCGTCCAAGTAATAGTTCTTCACCGGGGACAACCCCATGATCGGGCTGTAGTCCGGGGTCATGTCGGTGATTCCGGCCCATTGGCGCATCAGTTTGGCGTTGGCCAGGAACGGGAACATTTCGATGGCGTGGGCCAGCAGGCTTTCCTTGAGGTCGAGCGTCGAGCGGGTGTTGAACAGGGGATAAGGGTCCGAGCCACCCCCAAACACCACTTCGCCACGACCGGTCTGCTGCACGTAGCAGTGCAGGGCCGAAGAGCTCACCAACGGATCAAGGAAGGGCTTGAACGGCTGAGTGACCATCGCTTGCAGGGGAAAGGTCTGGATGGGCGAGCGAATACCGGCCTTTTTCATCATCTGCGAGCTCATGCCCGCCACGGCTTGCACGACGCAGCCACAGCGCACCGTGCCGCGGTTGGTTTTCACCGCGCTGATCGTGCCGTTTTCGATGACCAGTTCCTGGACTTCGGTCAACTGATGGATTTCCACTCCCCGTTTGGCTGCCTGTTTGGCGTAGCCCCAGGCCACCGCATCGTGACGCGCTGTCGCACCGTCGATGTGCCAGAGGCCGGCCAGTACCGGCAGGTGCCCTGGGTCCAGGTTCAAGGTAGGCACCAGTTCGCGGATCTGCTGGCGATCAATCATTTCGGTTCGCCCGCCGAAGTGCTTGTTCACCTCGGCACGCTGGCGGAATGCACGCACGGTGGCGTCGGTGTGGGCCAGGGTCAGTTGGCCGCGTTCCGAATACATGATGTTGAAGTCAAATTCGTTGGACAGGCCCTGGAACATCTTGACCGACTCGGCGTAGAACTTGACGCCCTCGCTGGTCAGGTAGTTGGAGCGAATCACGGCGGTGTTGCGAGCGGTGTTGCCACCGCCCAGGTATGACTTTTCCAGTACGGCAATGTTGTTGATGCCGTGGTATCGGGAAAGGTAATACGCCGTTGCCAGTCCATGACCGCCGCCGCCGATGATGACCACGTCGTAGGCAGGCTTGAGGGCTTTTGGGGCCGGCAAGTCGACCTCCACCGGGTACTCCGAACTCAGCCCGTATTTCAGTAGGTTGAAAGGCATACGGCCTCCGACTGGCTGCGTTGGGCTTGCTGCCGGGCAGCGATCACGGTGTTTTTCATCAAGAAGGCGATGGTCATTGGGCCCACACCGCCAGGCACCGGCGTAATCGCTGCAACCTTGGGCAGGGCACTGTCAAAATCGACATCGCCGACCAGTCGGCTGCGACCGTTGTCATCAATGCGGTTGATGCCGACATCGATGACCACGGCGCCCTCCTTGAGCCACGAACCATCGATGAGCCGTGGTCGCCCGACGGCGGCGATGACAATGTCGGCGAGCTGGCACAAGGCTTTGGCGTCGGCACTGCGCGAGTGAACCACGGTCACCGAGCAATGGGCCTTGAGCAGCAGGGCGGCCATGGGCTTGCCGACGATGTTCGAGCGACCGATTACCACGGCGTGTTTGCCACTCAGGTCGCCAAGGACCTGCTCAAGCAGGTACAGGCAGCCGCTGGGCGTGCAAGGTGTCAGCACGTCGCGGCCCTGGCTCAGGCCACCGACGTTCTCGCTGTGAAAGCCGTCGACGTCCTTGCTCGGCGCAATGGCTTGCAGGGCCCGGGTTTCCTCGATGTGTGGCGGCAATGGCAGTTGCAGGAGCAAACCATGTACCTGCGGGTCGTCGTTGAGCTTGCCGATCAATGCCAACAGCTCGGTTTCGCCGGTGGTCGCGGGTAGTCGGTACTCCAGCGAGCGGATACCGGCTTCCTCTGCCCGCAGGATTTTGTTGCGTACATAGACTTGGCTGGCCGGGTCCTCGCCTACCAGGATCACCGCCAGTGCAGGTTCAATACCGTCGGCTTTCAGCGTTCGGACGTCTTCGCGCACCTGTTGCAGCACCTGTGCGGCAGCGGCCTTGCCATCAATCAGTTTCAGCGGGCTCATCGGAAGATCACCGTTCTGTCGTTGTTAAGGAAAACCCGGTGTTCCAGGTGGTATTTCACCGCCTTGGAGAGGGCGACGGTTTCGGTGTCCCGTCCGGTGGCAACCAGATCGTCCGGCTGGTAGACATGGTCGACCCGCTGGACCTCCTGCTCGATGATCGGGCCTTCATCCAGATCGCTGGTGACGTAGTGGGCGGTTGCACCGATCAGCTTTACCCCGCGTTGGTAGGCCTGGTGGTAAGGCTTGGCACCCTTGAAGCCGGGCAGGAACGAGTGGTGGATATTGATTGCCCGGCCCGACAGTTGCCGGCACAGGTCGTCGGAGAGGACCTGCATGTAGCGGGCGAGTACCACCAGATCGGTACGGGTTTCATCAATGACCTTCATCAACTCGGCTTCCTGCTGCGCCTTGGTGTCCTTGGTCACTGGCAGGTAGATGAAGCGAATGCCTTCTCGTTCGGCCATCGGGCGCAGGTCCAGATGGTTCGAGACGATGGCCGTGATGGTCATGTCCATCTCGCCCTTGTGGTAGCGGTAGAGCAGGTCGGTCAGGCAATGGTCGAATTTGCTGACCATCAGCAGCACCCGCATGGGCTCACGGCTATCGAAGAGCTCCCAGTGCATGTCGAAGCCATCGGCGACGGCCTGGAACGCGTGCTTGAGCTGGTCAATGTCGCCGTCGTGGCCGTCGTTGAAGCGAAACACCGCCCGCATGAAGAATTTGCCGCTGAACTCATCGTCAAACTGTGCCATTTCTCCGATGTAGCAGCCGTTTTCCGCGAGGTAGGAGGTAACGGCGGCGACGATGCCTGACGTCGCCGGGCAGCTGATCTTGAGAATGAACGGGTTCTTTTCGTGTTGCATGGCTGGTCCTCGGAAAGATGGCGGCAGGTCATCGCAGAGCGGAAAAGTTCATCGGTGAAATCGTTTTTTGCGGGCCAATAAAAATCACCCTTGGGAATAAAATATTCCTGTGGGTGCTTTTATAGGTGAAGGAGGGCCGTAGCGTCCAGTGGTTTCTGGAAACTTTTTTTACTTACAGGAATTTTTTTGGTGGCGGGCGAGGTCAGGCGGGTGCGATGAGGGCGTCATCGCCGGCCCGCCGAGGCCCTGCGCAGGAGCAGGTTTTACTTGCGTGCTGCTTACTCGTTCTGGTTGCCGTAGTTCATGATCGACAGCAGGCGAATCGGCACCTGCACCAGTTGCTCCGGCCCGTGGGGAACCTCCCCGTCGAAGGTCAGGCTGTCCCCGGCTTCCATGCGGTACAGCTGATTGCCATGCCGGTAGATCAGTTCACCTTCAAGTAGGTGGAGAAACTCGGTACCGGGGTGGGAGAAGGTCGGGAACTCTTCGCTGGCGTCATCCATGCTCACCATGTAGGCCTCGAAGTTCTTCTTTGGCCCACGGGTATGGTTGAGCAAGTGGTAGGTGTGGCCTTTCTCGGTACCTCGCCTGACCACTTCAAGGCCTTCGCCAGCCTTGACCAGTAGAGCGCTGCTGCCTTGTTGATCGTACTGGCTGAACAGTTTCGACATGGGCATGCCCAGCACGTCGCAGAGACGGCTGAGGGTATCGAGGCTGGTGGATACCTGCGCGTTTTCGATCTTGCTCAGCATGCCCTGGCTGATACCGGCGATACGGGCGACGTCGGCCAGTTTCAGTTCCTGGGCCTGGCGCTGACGTTTGATTTGCATGCCCAGGTACTGCTCGAGCTTCAGGCGGGGTTGCGTTTCATCGGTCATCGTTATCACAGCCTGCACTATTTCTTTTCAATAATTTTATATTCGCACCAGGAATGTGCGATGTACACCCCTGTCGAGCCTGTCCACCCTCGATTATTCGCGGTGGGAAAGCAAGTTTCCCATATAGACAGCAGCAACGCTCCCCTTCGCGCATTCAGGTCAGTGGTATCCCAGAGTTGGCAAGCTGATTGCATTCCTATTGGGAAAGTAACTTTCCTGATTGGAATAATGTGGTTGTCAGGGAAGTCAGGCGTTTCAACCTTCCACAACGCTTTGCCTTTCACGAGGAGTGAGATCCATGTTGCCACCAGATACCCAGCATTTGATCGAGAAGCATGGGATCAAGTACGTGCTGGCTCAGTTCGTTGACATTCACGGTTCGGCGAAGACCAAATCAGTGCCGGTTTCTGGCCTGAAAATGGTTGCCGAAGACGGTGCGGGCTTCGCGGGATTCGCCATCTGCGGCATGGGCATGGAGCCGCATGGCCCGGACTTCATGGCCCGGGGCGATCTGTCGACGCTGACGCCGGTTCCGTGGCAGCCAGGCTACGGCCGTATCGTGTGCATCGGCCATGTCGATGGCAAGCCCCATCCCTATGACAGCCGTTATGTCTTGCAGCAGCAGATCAAACGCCTGAGCGATAAGGGCTGGACGCTCAACACCGGGCTGGAGCCAGAGTTCAACCTGATGCGTCGCGATCAGCAGGGGCGTCTTCAGCTGGTGGACAGCAGCGATACCCTGGACAAGCCCTGCTACGACTACAAGGGGCTGTCGCGTTCGCGGGTGTTCCTTGAGCGCCTGACCGAAGCCTTGCAGCCGGTGGGTTTTGACATCTACCAGATTGACCATGAAGACGCCAACGGTCAGTTCGAGATCAACTACACCTACAGTGAAGCCATGGAGTCCGCGGACCGCTTCACCTTCTTCCGCATGGCGGCGGGTGAAATTGCCAACGATCTGGGCATGATCTGCTCGTTCATGCCCAAGCCCGACCCGAAGCGGGCCGGCAACGGGATGCACTTTCACTTGTCGATCGCCAGTGCCGAAAACAAGAACCTGTTCCACGATGCCAGTGATCCAAGCGGCATGGGCTTGTCGAAGCTGGCTTATCACTTTGCCGCAGGCCTTTTGGCGCACGGCCCGGCGCTGTGTGCCTTTGCAGCACCCACGGTCAACTCCTACAAGCGCCTGGTGGTTGGTCAATCGCTGTCTGGCGCAACCTGGGCGCCGGCGTTCATCGCCTTTGGTGCCAACAACCGATCTGCGATGGTCCGTGTGCCGTACGGTCGCCTGGAGTTTCGCTTGCCCGATGCGGGCTGCAACCCGTACCTGGTGAGCGCGGCAATCATCGCTGCGGGCCTGGACGGCATCGACCGCAAGCTCGAAATCGACAAGGTCTGCAACGAGAACCTCTACAAGCTCAGCCTTGAAGAGATCGCCGCACGTGGCATCAAGACCTTGCCGCAATCACTCAAGGAAGCCTGTGATGCCCTGGAGGCCGACCCCTTGTTCGCCGAGGTCATGGGGCCGGAGATCGTGGGCGAGTTCATCCGCCTCAAGCGCATGGAGTGGGTGGAATACAGCCGCCATGTGAGCGACTGGGAGATCCAGCGCTACACCGAGTTTTTCTGATTCGTTAATCAACCGTTCCTGACGCCCGGTGAGTGGGGAGGGCGTCTTCTGCCCTGGAGTTTCTAATATGTGTGGAATCGTGGGTCTTTACCTGAAAAACCCCAAGCTTGAATCCCAGTTGGGCAAGCTGTTTGAACCCATGCTCGAGGCCATGACGGATCGTGGTCCGGACAGTGCCGGTTTTGCCATCTACGGTGATGAAGTGGCGGATGGCTGGGTCAAGCTGACCCTGCAGGCGACCACCGAGGGCTATGACTTCAAGGCCTTGGTTGCAGCCGTCGAGGCCCGCCTGGGCTGCGCGCTGGACTGGTTTCAGAATGCCAGCGCCATTGTCCTGAAAGTACAGGCGGACGAAGCCGCGGTGCGGGCCGTGTTGGCCGAGTTGGCGCCAAGCGTGCGCATCATGAGCGCCGGGCAGAGCATCGAGATTCTCAAAGGCATGGGTTTGCCCAAAGAAATCTCTGAGCGTTTCGGCCTGGCCAGCATGAAAGGCAGCCACATCATCGGTCACACCCGCATGGCCACTGAAAGCGCGGTGACCATGGAAGGCAGCCACCCGTTTTCCACCGGCGCCGACCTGTGCCTGGTGCATAACGGCTCGCTTTCCAACCACTCGCGCCTGCGCCAGAACCTGCGCCGCGAAGGTATCACCTTTGAAACCGAGAACGACACTGAAGTGGCCGCCGGTTACCTGACCTGGCGCCTGCAGCAGGGCGACACGCTCAAGCAAGCGCTGGACAAGTCGCTGGAAGACCTCGATGGCTTCTTCACCTTTGCGATCGGCACACGCAACGGCTTTGCCGTGATTCGCGATCCGATTGCCTGCAAGCCGGCGATCCTCGCCGAGACTGACGACTACGTTGCCATGGCCTCGGAGTATCAGGCGTTGTCCAGCCTGCCAGGTATCGAGAACGCCAAGGTCTGGGAACCGGTCCCGGCCACCATGTACATCTGGGAACGCGAGTCGGCTTAAGGAGCACGCACATGAAAACTATCGATTTGTCCAACGCCTCTGTGCGTGAACTGAACCAGGCCCTGCATGACCAGGCCAAGCATGTGGATGACCGCGAATGGGTCGTGACTCACCCTAACGGTGCACACAACCTGGCGGTCGGGGTCAACCAGGAGGTCTCTATCGATATTCAAGGCCACGCCGGTTACTACTGCGCGGGCATGAACCAGAAAGCCTCGGTCACCGTGCATGGCAACGTCGGTGTCGGCTGCGCCGAGAACATGATGTCGGGGTATGTGCGGGTCAAGGGCAGCGCCTCGCAAGCGGCAGGCGCCACCGCACATGGCGGCCTGCTGGTGATCGAGGGGGATGCCGGTGCGCGTTGCGGCATTTCCATGAAAGGCATCGACATCGTGGTCGGCGGCAGCATCGGCCACATGAGCTGCTTCATGGGGCAGGCGGGTCGTCTGGTGGTGTGTGGCGATGCCGGCGATGCGCTGGGCGACTCGCTGTACGAAACCCGCATCTATGTCAAAGGCAAGGTCGAGTCGCTGGGTTCGGACTGCATTGCCAAGGAAATGCGTGCCGAGCACCTGGAAGAGCTGCAGCAGTTGCTAGATCGCGCTGGCCTCAATGAAAAGGCCGCTGACTTCAAGCGTTATGGCTCAGCCCGCCAGCTGTACAACTTCAAAGTCGACAACGCCTCCGCGTACTGATCCAGGAGAACCACAATGAGCGAAAAGACCCCTCCAGTGCTGCGCGAGTCCGCCACCTTCGACCGCCTGGCCATTCAGGAAATCCAGCGTGCCGCCGAAACCGGCATTTACGACATCCGCGGCGGTGGTACCAAGCGCAAGCTGCCGCATTTTGATGACCTGCTGCTACTCGGTGCCAGCGTTTCGCGTTATCCGCTGGAAGGCTACCGCGAGAAGTGCGGCACTGATGTTGTGCTCGGCAACCGTTTTGCCAAGAAACCGATTCACCTGAAAATTCCCGTGACCATTGCCGGGATGAGCTTCGGCGCCTTGTCGGCCAACGCCAAGGAGGCGTTGGGCCGTGGCGCGACCATTGCCGGTACCAGCACCACCACTGGCGACGGCGGCATGACCCCGGAAGAGCGTGGCCAGTCGCAGCACCTTGTGTATCAGTACCTGCCGTCGCGCTATGGCATGAACCCGGACGATCTGCGCAAGGCCGATGCCATCGAGATCGTTTTGGGGCAGGGCGCCAAGCCGGGTGGTGGCGGCATGCTGCTGGGCATGAAGGTGACCGAGCGGGTAGCGGGTATGCGCACCCTGCCAATTGGTGTCGATCAGCGCAGTGCCTGCCGCCACCCGGACTGGACCGGGCCGGACGATCTGGCGATCAAGATCGCCGAGATCCGTGAAATCACCGACTGGGAAAAGCCCATCTACGTGAAAATCGGTGCCAGCCGTCCTTATTACGACGTCAAGCTGGCGGTCAAGGCCGGGGCTGATGTGATTGTCCTCGACGGTATGCAGGGCGGCACGGCGGCGACCCAGGAAGTGTTTATCGAGCACGTGGGCATTCCGATCCTGCCGGCCATCCCGCAAGCGGTACAGGCTTTGCAGGAGATGGGCATGCACCGCAAGGTTCAGTTGATCGTCTCTGGTGGTATCCGCAACGGCGCCGATGTCGCCAAGGCCATGGCGTTGGGCGCGGATGCTGTTGCGATCGGCACTGCGGCGCTGATTGCGCTGGGTGACAACCACCCGCGTCTGGATGAGGAACTGAAAAAAATCGGCTCGGCCGCAGGCTTCTACGATGACTGGCAGAACGGTCGTGATCCGGCTGGGATCACAACCCAGGACCCGGAACTGTCGAAGCGCCTGGACCCTGTTGAAGGTGGGCGTCGTCTGGCCAATTACTTGCGGGTGTTGGTGCTTGAGGCGCAAACCATGGCGCGTGCCTGCGGCAAGTCGCACCTTCACAACCTCGATCCTGAGGACCTGGTGGCCTTGACGGTGGAGGCGGCTGCGATGGCACGGGTGCCGCTGGCAGGCACCCATTGGATACCTGGCCAACAGTACTGAGCCAGCGCTGTAAACGCAGCACCCCTTCCCGGAGGGGTGCTGTGCATGCCTAGAGGCTTATAAAAGCCCGTCTATCAGTGTCTTTTTACGTGCTGCCAGCAAACCCTTTTTTTGCAGGAGCTTCGAAAATGGTCAAGCGCTTTTCTGGCAATCTCCTCTTGAGCCTGATGGCATTGGGCGCGGTTGTGCCGCTGGCCCAGGCCGCCGAGGCACCGACACTCAATACTGGCAGTACCGCCTGGATGATCAGCGCAGCAGTGCTGGTGATGTTCATGTGCCTGCCGGGGCTGGCGCTTTTCTACGGTGGCCTGGTGAGGGCGAAGAACATGCTTTCGCTGTTTACCCAGTGTTTTGGTATCGCCGGTCTGGTGGGCGTGCTGTGGGTGATCTATGGCTACAGCATGGTGGTCGATACCACTGGGATGGTTGAAGGGGAGGTGACCTTCAACAGCTTTGTCGGTGGTCTGAGCCGCGCGATGTTGGCTGGCATGACGCCTGACAGCCTGGTGGGTGAAATTCCCGAGGGCGTCTACGTCACCTTCCAGATGACGTTCGCCATCATTACCCCGGCGTTGATCGCGGGTGCTTTCGCCGAGCGCATGAAGTTCTCGGCGGCGCTGTTGTTCATGGCCTTGTGGTTCACCCTGGTGTACGCGCCAGTGGCGCATATGGTCTGGGGTGGGGCGGGAGCGTTGATGCACAACTGGGGGGTGCTGGATTACGCCGGCGGAACAGCGGTGCACATCAATGCCGGGGTGGCAGCGCTCGCTGCGTGCTTGATGCTCGGCAAACGCAAAGGCTATGCCAATACGCCGATGCCAGCGCATAACCTGAGCCTGACCATGGTTGGTGCGGCCATGCTCTGGGTCGGTTGGTTCGGCTTCAATATCGGTTCGGGTGGTGGCCTTGGCGGTGTCTCCGGGATTGTGATGCTTAACACCCAACTGGCAGCGTGCGCCGGCATTCTTGGCTGGATGTTCACCGAATGGTTCAAGGTCGGTAAACCCAGTGCGTTGGGCCTGGCCAGCGGTGCCTTGGCCGGCTTGGTCGGTATTACCCCGGCATGTGCCTACGTGGGGGTTGGCGGGGCATTGGCCATCGGCGTGTTGTGCGGCGTGCTCTGTTACTTGAGCGTCACCGTGCTGAAACGGCGCCTGGGTTATGACGACAGCCTCGACGTGTTTGGCCTGCATGGTATCGGCGGCATCATTGGCGCGCTGCTGACCGGTGTGTTTTGCGTACCGTCCATGGGTGGGCTGGTTGAGGGCGTGAGCATGGGCGCGCAGGTGTGGGCGCAGGTTCAGGGTGTTTTGATGACCACGGTTTACTGCTTTGTGGTCAGCTGGCTCATTCTGAAAGTGGTGAATGCGCTGACGGGCTTGCGTGCCGATGAGTCGGTAGAGGAGATGGGGCTGGACCTCGCCGAGCACAACGAGCGGGCGTACAACCATTGAGTTGTAGCAATTGAGTGCAAAAACGCCGGGGCATGCCCCCGGCGTTTTTGTGACAGATGCCTGCGCTTCGCTTAGCTGAAGGCGGGTACCACGTGCTTGATGAACAGCTCCAGGGACTTCTTCTTCTCGGCATGCGGCAGGCTGTTGTCGCACCAGAAGCTGAACTCGTCCACGCCCAGTTCCTGGTAGTAGCGAATGCGCGCAATGATCTCTTCCGGGGTGCCGATCATGGTGTTCTTGCGGATGTTTTCCAGCTCGAACTCTGGGCGTTCGGCGAACTTTTCTTCCGGGCTTGGCTCAAGGAAACCATTGACCGGGGTTTGCTTGTTGCCGAACCAGGCATCGAAGGTGCGGTAGAAGCGCGAAATGGCCTGGGCACCGACTTTCCAGCCTTCAGGGTCATCAACGGCGTGTACATGGGTGTGGCGCAGTACCATCAGTTGCGGGCGTGGTACTTCGGGGTTGTTGTTCAAGGCAGTCTGGAACTTGTTCTTGAGGTCCAGGACTTCTTCATCGCCCTTCATCAGTGGCGTGACCATCACATTGCAACCGTTGGCGACTGCAAAGTTGTGCGAGTCTGGATCGCGGGCGGCAATCCACATGGGTGGCATGGGTTTCTGTACAGGTTTTGGCACGCTGGTGGAGGTCGGGAATTTCCAGATATCACCGTCGTGGGCGTAGTCACCCTGCCACAGGGCACGGACGACCGGGACCATTTCACGCAGGGCCTGACCACCGGAGGAGGCGGGCATGCCACCGGCCATGCGGTCGAATTCAAACTGGTAGGCACCACGGGCCAGGCCGACTTCCATCCGCCCGTTACTGATCACGTCCAGCAGCGCGCATTCACCCGCAACGCGCAAAGGGTGCCAGAACGGCGCAATGATCGTGCCTGCACCCAGGTGGATGGTGGTGGTCTTGGCCGCGAGGTAAGCCAGCAGCGGCATCGGGCTTGGCGAGATGGTGTATTCCATGGCGTGGTGTTCACCAATCCAGACGGTGCTGAAGCCGCCGGTTTCGGCCATGAGGGTCAGCTCGGTCAGGTCTTCGAACAACTGGCGATGGCTGACGCTTTCGTCCCAACGCTCCATGTGTACGAACAACGAAAATTTCATGACGCTTACCTCGGATCTTTTGTTGTGGGCCTGTCGACTGCAGGCCTGATATCAGGAAAGAGCGCTGTGCGCTGCCGGGTGGTGTCTGGCCGTTATCACCGGGTACCGAGTGGAACAGGAAGGCCCGGGTACTGAATTATTGGTATACCATAATACGGGATATCTGCAAGCGATTTGTCTTCTGTGCCCAGGCTCAAGCCAGTACTGGCAATGCGCCCATCTTTCCATTGCAGTACACCAGCGGCCCGTTGTCGCGCTGCGGCACAATCAGGTTCTTGACTGCGCCAACCATGATGGCGTGGTCGCCGCCTTCATACTCGCGCCACAGTTCACATTCGATGATGGCCGTGGCGTTACTCAACAGTGGGTTGCCCAGTTCGCTGAGGGTCCATTCGATCCCTTGCGCCTTGTCTTTACCCTTGCGGGCGAAGGCATAGGCTTCTTTTTGCTGGACGCCGGACAGCACATGGATGGCAAAGCGTTTGTTCTTGATCAGGACCGGGTAGGAGTCGGAACTGTAGTTGGGGCAGAACAGCACCAGTGCCGGGTCCATCGACAGCGAACTGAACGCGCTGGCAGTCAGGCCGACGACCTGGCCATCGTCGTCGAGGGTGGTGATGACGGTCACCCCGGACGGGAATGAACCCATGACTTGTTTGTAGAGGGTGGCATCGATCATTGGACTGTCCTCGAAGCAGCAGGAAGGATTGGGTCAGGCTTCAGGTATGATGGTATACCATAATATGATCTTTGCAACGCCTTTTACGTACAACACGACGAGTGTCACAAAGGCGCTTCAGGCCCCGTGTTCTCGGGGGTTTTGGCCATTAAAATCGGGCGTTCCACGGCACGAGGGCAGATCAGCTGGTCGGCAAAAGACCGGCTCAGTCTTGTTAAAAAGTTGGAATACCATAATATGGTGTTCATCTTGGGTGGCTCGCAGAGCCGCCCCGGTTTGGCTTTGTACAACGATAAAAACAGACAAACTCGAGTTGATGAACATGTCCCAGATGTCCAAACAAGACCCGTTGATCGAGAACCATACGGTCGACTACGTACCGCTTGCGGAGCGCCATGGGAAGGCGCGCGATCTCTTTACCCTGTGGTTCAGCACCAACATTGCGCCATTACCCATCGTGACCGGTGCGATGGTAGTTCAGGTGTTCCACCTCAACCTGTTCTGGGGCGTGATGGCGATCATCCTCGGGCACATGATCGGCGGCATTGTGATTGCCCTGGCGTCGGCGCAAGGCCCATGCATGGGGATTCCGCAGATGGTCCAGAGCCGTGGTCAATTCGGCCGCTACGGTGCATTGCTGATTGTGTTCTTCACTGCAATCATCTACATCGGCTTTTTCATTTCCAACATCGTCCTGGCCGGAAAATCCATTACCGGCATCGCGCCCTCGGTGCCTGTGCCAGCGAGCATTCTGATCGGTGCGTTGAGCGCTACGGCAATCGGCGTGATCGGCTACCGCTTTATCCATACCTTGAACCGTATCGGCACCTGGGTCATGGGCAGTGCCTTGCTGGCAGGTTTCGTCTATATCTTTGCCCACGATGTGCCTGCTGATTTCTTCAGCCGTGGCGGTTTCAACCTTTCTGGCTGGTTGGCCACGGTGTCACTGGGGATCATCTGGCAGATCAGCTTTTCGCCCTACACGTCGGATTACTCGCGCTACCTGCCCGCCGATATCGGCATTGCCCGACCGTTCCTGGCTACCTACCTGGGCGCGACACTGGGTACCATTCTGTCGTTCACCTTCGGTGTCGTCGCCGTGCTGGCCACGCCCGACGGTACTGAAGCGATGGCTGCTGTAAAGCAGGCCACGGGCGGGTTGGGGCCGATTTTGATGGTGCTGTTCCTGCTCAACATCATCAGCCACAACGCCCTGAATCTGTATGGCGCTGTGTTGTCGATCATTACCTCGATCCAGACTTTTGCCAGCCAGTGGACCCCAAGCATCAGGGTACGGGTAGTGTTGTCGACGCTGATCCTGGCTGGGTGCTGCGTGGTTGCGCTGGGTGCGTCGCCGAACTTCATTTCGCAGTTTATCGGCCTGGTTCTGGCGCTGCTGCTGGTGCTGGTGCCGTGGGCGTCGATCAACCTGATTGATTTCTACCTGATCAAGCGTGGTCAGTACGACATCAGCTCGATTTTCAGTGCCGACGGCGGCGTGTATGGGCGTTTCAATCTGCATGCGATTGTTGCGTACTTTATCGGCACCCTCGTGCAACTGCCGTTTGCCAATACCTCGCTGTATGTCGGGCCCTACGCCAATCTGGTGGAAGGCGCTGACTTGTCCTGGCTGGTCGGGCTGGCAGTGACCTGCCCGCTGTACTACTGCCTGGCTACCCGTAGTCAGCCAGCAGCACGCGGCGCCGTCAAACTGGGCTTTACCGACTGATCAAGCGCGTTACTGTTACTCGCCGTCGCTGGGCGCAGCTGGGTTCACACCCGGGGTGCTCGGCGACGGCGTATTGCGTTTCAAGCGTCAGCCCCGCTGCGTCGACGACGAACCGATAATCCCCCCCCTCGAATAATCGAACCAATACCGCTTACTGACCTGGCGTGCAGTGCTCAGGTTAGTGGCCGGGTTGCCTGCACCCTGCGCTTCGCTGCCGCTTTCGGGCATCACACTTCATACCCTCTCAGCGTTCATACCTCTCAATTGATACAGGCGGATCGGCTCCGGAACACCTGGCTCGCGGACAGGCACGGTACCGACCCGCTGTATGGCTACGCTGGCGGTTAAGCGCGAAGTCTCGTGAGGATTAGCGAAGGCAGGAGAGGGTGTCGTGTTTTATGTAGCGTAGGAAAGGGGGGGCGATGCAGGCCGACCAGTACCGTCGGTAGGGGCGTTCCCGTGCAGGGCACGGGAACGTGGAGGGGAGTTAATGCGCGCCAGCGGCCTTGTTCAGGTCGCTTTCAGACCATTGGGTATACACGCAGGCATCACTGGTTGCCCAGCGTACCCGCACGGTGTCGCCAGCGGTGAGTGGCATGCCGGTGGCCGACAGGGCCTTGACGGTCATCGCCGTACCACCCGGTGTAACCACGCTGCAGGTTTGGCTTTCACCGAGGAAGAGCATTTCGCTGACCTTGGCCGAGACTTCGTTCCAGCCCGCAGCGAGTGGTTCCCGCTGGGCCTGCTCCACACTCAGGGCCAGTGCTTTCTCCGGCCGGATCATCAGCAGTACGTCCTGGTCGAGTTGCAGACCACCAGTCAGACGGATCGACAATGGCTGGCCTTCAAAGCTGGCCACCGCATTACCCTGGGCCTTTAGCTTGAGGAAGTTGGAGTTGCCGAGGAACGAGGCGACAAAGGCATTCGGTGGGTTCTGATAGAGGTCGTAGCCACTGCCCAGCCCAACGATCTTGCCGTGACTGAAAATCGCAATGCGCTGAGACAGGCGCATGGCTTCTTCCTGGTCGTGGGTGACATAAACGATGGTAATGCCCAGGCGACGGTGCAGTTGACGCAGTTCGTCCTGCAGGTCTTCGCGCAGTTTCTTGTCCAGCGCGCCGAGCGGCTCATCCATCAGCAGGATGCGTGGCTCGTAGACCAGCGCACGGGCAATCGCCACGCGCTGCTGCTGGCCACCGGAGAGTTGGGACGGGCGCCGATGGGCGAATTTCTCAAGTTGTACCAGCTTGAGCATGGCATCGACACGTTTGTCTCGTTCGCTGGCCGCCAATTTGCGGATGGCCAGGGGGAAACCGATGTTGTCGCGTACCGAAAGGTGCGGGAACAGTGAGTAGCGCTGAAACACCATGCCGATGTCGCGCTTGTGCGGCGGGACGTTGACCAGCGATTGGCCATTGACCAGGATCTCGCCGCTGCTGGGTGTTTCGAACCCGGCAAGCATCGACAGGGTGGTGCTCTTTCCCGAGCCGCTGGAGCCGAGGAATGTGAGGAACTCACCGTCCTGGATGTCCAGCGAGATGTTGTCCACGGCGGCAAAGTCGCCGTAGTGCTTGTTCAGGTTGCGCAGGCTGACCAGGGGCTTGTCGCGCTGCTGTGCAGGATCTTTGATGACGGCACTCATGTCGTACTCCTAGGCGCTCAGGCGCTGATTTCATTGCGCCGGCGCAGCGCGGCGGCGATCACCATGACCAGTACTGACAGACCGATCAGCAGCGTCGAAGCGACGGCGATCACAGGTGTCAGGTCCTGACGCAGGGTGGTCCACATTTTCACGGGCAGGGTTTGCAGGGTCGGGCTGGCCATCATCACGCTGAGCACCACTTCGTCCCACGAGACCAGGAAGGCGAACAGTGCGCCGGCAACCATGCCCGGGCGGATCGCCGGGAAGGTCACCTTGACCACCGCCTGCAGACGCGACGCCCCACAGATCACCGCGGCGTCTTCGATAGACTGATCGAACAACTTCAGTGAGTTGATGATCGAGATGATGGTAAAGGGCAGCGCGACGATCACATGGCTTACCACGAAGGCAAACAGGGTTCCGGTGTAGCCCAGTTTTAGGAACAGCGCGTACACCGCCACGGCGATGATCACCAGTGGCACGATCATCGGCAGGGTGAACAGGCCATAGAGCATTTCCCGGCCAGGAAAGCGCCCGCGAACCAGGGCGAAGGCCGTCGGCAGGCCGAGTGCAACGGCGCAGATTGTCGTCAGCACCGCCACCTTCAGGCTGGCCAGTGCGGCGTTCATCCAGTCGGCATTGGAAAAGAACTGGCTATACCATTTCAGCGTCCAGCCCGGTGGTGGGAACACCAGCCACTGCGAAGAACCGAATGACAGCAGCACGATGAACACGATCGGCAGCAGCAGGAACAGCGCGATCAGGCCGGTGGTGAGGTACAGGCCCAGACGCATGCGCCGGCCCATGGCATTGGGAGTCAGGAGCATGATCGCTTACCTCGCGTTACTGGCACCAACCGGAGACTCCGGTTGAAGCTTCAGGTAGAAGTAGAACAGCACCAGGGTGATCACGATCAGCAGTGCGGCGCCGGCGCTGGCCAGGCCCCAGTTAAGGAACGATTGCACCTGCTGAATGATGAACTCGGGCAGCATCATGTTCTGCGCACCGCCCAGCAGTGCTGGCGTCACGTAGTAACCCAGGGACATCACGAACACCATCAGCCCGCCAGAGAACAGCCCCGGACGACACAGCGGCAAGAACACCCGGAAGAAGTTGGTCCAGGGGCTGGCGCCGCAGATTGAGCCGGCCTGCAGGATCATCGGGTCGATTGCCTGCATGGTGGCCTGCAGCGGCAGGACGATGAACGGGATCATGATGTAGCTCATGCCGATCACCACGCCGGTCAGGTTGTGCACCATTTCCAGCGGTTGATCGATGATGCCCAAGGCCATCAGCGCCTTGTTGATGACCCCGGACGCCTGCAGCAGCACCAGCCAGGAGTAGGTGCGCGCCAACAGGCTGGTCCACATCGACAGCAGGACGATGTTCAACACCCAGCGACCCCAACCGCGAGGTACCAGCGTGATCACCCAGGCCAGCGGAAAGCCCAGCAGCAGGCTGAACAGCGTGACCAGCCCGGCCACCGAGAACGTGTTCAGCAGCACCCGTGCATAGGCCGAGTTGGCGAACAGTTGTTCGTAGTTTCCCAGCCCTGGCGTGGGTTCCAGTACGCCACGCAGCAACAGGCCGATTAATGGCGCCAGGAAGAACAGGCCAAGGAACAGCAGGGCCGGTATCAGGTTGCCGACGCCCCGCCAGCGTTGGGCCAGGGTGGGGGATTGCTTCATGGTGACTGCCTTGCCAGTGGTCGAGCCTGCAGCGCCCTTGGCGCTGCTGCTCGGGTTAGCGTGACGGGACGCAGTGGCCGCCATTTTCATTTGACCAGCCATTCGTTCCACCGTGTCGCAATGGCAGGACCGTTCTTGGCCCAGTATGCGAAGTCGAGAGTGATCTGGTCCTTAGCGTAGGCAGTCGGCAGGTTAGGTGCCAGCACGGAGTCCAGGCGCGCGACGCTGTCGACGTTGACCGGCGCATAGGCGGTCAGGTTGGAAAAGTCGGCCTGGCCTTTGGCGCTGCTGGCATTGGCCAGGAACTTCATGGCCGCATCCTTGTTCTTGGAGCCTTTGGGGATTACCAGGAAATCGGCCATGACCAGGTTCTGTTTCCAGCTTACGCCCACGGGGGCGCCATCTTGCTGCAGGGCATAGATCCGGCCGTTCCAGAACTGCCCGAGGCTGGCTTCACCCGAGGCAAGCAGTTGCTGCGATTGCGCGCCGCCGCCCCACCAGACGATGTCTTTCTTGATGGTGTCGAGTTTTTTGAAGGCGCGGTCCAGGTCCAGCGGATAGAGCTTGTCGGCGGGCACGCCGTCAGCCAGCAGGGCCAGTTCAAGCACGCCAGGGCTTGGCCATTTGTACAGGGCACGTTTGCCGGGGTAGGTCTTGGTGTCGAACAGTGCGCTCCAATCGACTGGCTTGCTGGCGCCCAGCTTGCCTTCGTTGTAGCCCAGCACGAAGGAGAAGAAGAACGAGCCGACGCCGTGATCGGAGACAAAACGCGGGTCGATCTTGTCGCGCTGAATCGTGTTGAAGTCCAGTGGCTCGAGCAAGCCTTCAGCTGCTGCGCGCAAGGCGAAGTCAGCCTCTACATCCACGACATCCCACTGCACATTGCCGCTTTCGACCATGGCCTTGAGCTTGCCATAGTCGGTTGGCCCGTCTTGAACCACGGTGATGCCGCTGCTGCGGGTGAAGGAGTCGGCCCAGGCCTGCTTCTGCGCATCCTGGGTTGTACCGCCCCAACTGACAAAGTTGACGCTCTCGGCCGCTGAGACGAATGAGCAGGCCGATGACAGCATGCCTGCAACAAGTACTGCGGCTACACGTTTGTTCAACACCATTTTCACGCCCTCATTTGTTGTGTTTTTGAGCGGGCTGTAGACACCCGCTTATCGGGAGCAGTAGGTCCATCGGGGCCTTGAAAGGCGACCGTGCCAAGGGCTGTTATTTGTGCTGTCCCTGGCGGGCGCACTTGGCAAAAGTGTCCGGTCTACGGAATATCATATTATGGTATTCCAAACTTTCTGCAAGCATTTTGCCGTACCGACCATCCGGCAAAATGCTGTGTTTCTGGACAACATCGCGCGTTGCCGCGCTTGAAACAGCGGTGATCAGGCAGAAAATGGAATACTTTCAACCACTTCCAGGTCATAGCCGGTCAGCCCTGCGTATTTCAACGGTGGGCCAAGATGACGCAGTTTGCCCACGCCCAAGTCCTGCAGGATCTGCGCGCCAGTGCCGACTTCCGAGTAGATGCGCGACTGTGAGCGGCTGTACTGCCGTGGCGGTTGGGTCAACTGCGGTATGCGTTCAAGCAGGGCTTGTGAGGATTCATGGTTGGCCAGGATTACCACAACCCCATGGCCTTCCTCGGCGACTTTCTGCAGGGCCGCCCAGAGTGTCCAGTTGCTTGGCCCGCTGTACTCTGCGCCCACCAGGTCACGCAGTGGGTCGATGACGTGCACCCGTACCAGGGTTGGTTGTTCGCGGCGCAGTTCGCCCATCACCATCGCCATGTGTACGCCGCCTTCAATCCGGTCTTCATAGGTGACCAGGCGGAAGGTGCCATGTACCGTCGGCAGCTCACGCTCACCGATACGGACTATCGTGTGTTCGGTGCTCAGGCGGTAGTGGATCAGGTCGGCAATGGTGCCGATCTTGATGCCGTGCCGGCGGGCGAACACTTCCAGGTCAGGGCGCCGGGCCATGGTGCCATCGTCGTTCATGACCTCGACAATGACCGAGGACGGGGTAAGGCCCGCCAGTCGCGCCAGGTCGCAGCCCGCTTCGGTATGCCCGGCGCGGGTCAGGACGCCGCCTTCCTTGGCGCGCAGCGGAAAGATATGCCCGGGTTGTACGAGGTCCTCTGGCACGGCATTGCTGGCCACTGCGGCGGCCACGGTACGGGCCCGGTCGGCAGCAGAAATGCCTGTGGTGACGCCGCTGGCGGCTTCGATGGAGACGGTGAACGCGGTACTGAACACGCTACCGTTGCTGGGCACCATTTGCTCCAGACCCAAACGCTGGCAGTGCTCGTCGGTTAGAGTCAGGCAGATCAGGCCACGGGCCTCGCAGGCCATGAAGCTGATGGCCCTGGCGTCGCAATGGTCGGCCGCGATCAGCAGGTCGCCTTCGTTCTCGCGGTCCTCGTCATCGACCAGGATCACCATCTTGCCCTGGCGGTAGTCTTCGATGATTTCTTCGATGCTGTTGAAGGCCATGGCTGGACTCTCAGTGTGTGGTATGAAATTCTATGGTATACCATAATACGGTTTGACTGAGGAGGTCACGATGAAGGCTTACTGGATTGCGCATGTGGATGTCACCGACCCGGACGCATACAGCGAATACACCCGTCGTGCACCTGCGGCGTTTGCTGCTTATGGGGGGCGTCTATTGGCTCGGGGCGGCCGCAGCGAAGCACTGGAAGGGCGAGCAACGCCACAACGCAGCGTTGTCATCGAGTTTGACTCCTACGCGCAGGCGCTGGCCTGCTACCACTCGCAGCAGTACCAAGAGGCCAAGGGCTACCGTGAAGGTGTTGCTCGGGCTGAAGTGATTATAGTCGAGGGCATAGCGCCCTGAATGACGGGCGCGGCGGGGTCAGCGGATGAAGTGGATCTTGCCGCAGTCATCATTGCCAATGTAGATGCCATAGACACCCGCGCGGCGTTCCTCGATGTAGCGTTCGAGGATCTGCCGTATTGCCGGGTAATAGATGCTGTCCCAGGGAATGTCCTCGGGTGCGAAGAACTTGTAGTCGAGGGTTTCCGGGCCAAACTGGCCGGTGACTTCCAGGGCGATGGCGCGGTAGATGATGTACACCTCACTGATCTTCGGCACGCTGAAGATCGAGTAGGGTGAGTGGATTTCCGCTCGCACGCCCGTTTCTTCCCACACTTCGCGCAAGGCAGCCTGTTCAGTGGTCTCATTGCTTTCCATGAAACCGGCCGGCAGTGTCCAGGTGCCCGGGCGAGGAGGGATGGCGCGTTGGCACAGCAGGTACTTGCCGTCCTGCTCGATGATGCAGCCGGCAATGATTTTTGGATTGACGTAGTGGATGTAGCCGCAACTGCGGCACATCTGGCGCTCATGGGTATCCCCCGGTGGCAGCTGGCGAACCAGGTCATTGCCACCGCATTGCGGGCAAAAGCGCGGGGTCATCATTTCAGCGGCCTATACGCGGTTCTTTAAGGGCGATGGGTGCAATGATCTCGGGGATGTCGCCGGTTTCCCCTTGCTTGCGCTTGAGGTACTCCAAGGCCACCTTCGCCGCCGCGCGGACGTGGTCGACCGAGGCCTGGTGCGCGGCCAGTGGATCGCCGCTCTTGATGGCCTCGACAATACGTTCCATTTCGTGGCTACTGGTGCCACGGCGGTTCTCCTGAGACACCGATGTGGCGCGAAGGTAGCTGATACGGGCCTGCAGCTGGCGTAACTGGGTCGCGGCAATGTGGTTGCCCGAGCCTTCGAGCAACACGTCATAGAACCCTTGAACCGAATCGATGACCTGCTGCAGCTCGCCCTCTGCGAGGGCCTTGCGGTTTTCTTCGAGGGCTTTTTCCAGGGCCTTGATATCCTTGGCTTTGGCACGCAGAGTGAACAGTTGGACGATCATGCCTTCCAGTACACAGCGCAGCTCGTAGATATCGACCGCATCGTCCAGCGTAATGATTGCCACCCGAGGACCCTTGGCGTCGGCGAATTCCACCAGCCCTTCGGATTCCAGATGGCGCAAGGCTTCGCGAACCGAGGTACGGCTGACGCCGAGGCGGTCGCACAGGTCGCGCTCGACCAGGCGGTCTCCGGGCAGGAGCTGGAAATTCATGATGGCGCTTCGCAGTTTATCCAGCACGATTTCGCGCAGGGTAACGGGGTTGCGATTGACCTTGAAGCTGTCGTCGAGTGGCAGGCGTTTCATGGGGTCTGCTCTGAGTTGGGCTGTCCAGGTAAAAGGCGCACGTCGATCATCGGGATCGTCCGTGCTCCGTTTGGATCAGCAGCCCAGGTTTAACTGGAGGCCTCTGCATCGGCTTCGGCGAAGGCTTCGCGGGCAAGCCGGAAACTGTCTACGGCAGCGGGTACGCCACAGTAGATGCCGACCTGAAGCAGAATTTCGCGTATTTGTTCACGACTCAGTCCATTACGCAAGGCGCCACGGATATGCAGCTTGAGTTCGTGAGGCCGGTTAAGGGCCGATATCATGGCCAAGTTTATCATGCTGCGCTCTTTAAGCGATAAGCCCTCGCGGCCCCAGACGTGACCCCAGCAGTACTCTGTGACCAGCTCCTGCAGGGGGCGATTGAAGTCGTCGGCATTCTCGATTGAGCGGTTGACGTAGGCTTCGCCCAGTACCTGGGTACGAATCGCCAGGCCCTTTTCATATTTTTCGTTGCTCATGTCGTGCTGCTCCTGTCGGGTCAAAGCCCGCCCATCAGGGTGTATTTGATTTCGAGGTAGTCTTCGATGCCGTACTTCGAGCCTTCACGGCCCAGGCCCGATGCCTTGACCCCGCCAAAGGGCGCCACTTCGGTGGAAATCAACCCTTCGTTGATGCCGACCATGCCGTACTCCAGGGCTTCGCTCATGCGCCAGGCACGCCCCAGGTCGCGGGTGTAACAGTAGGCCGCAAGGCCGAATTCGGTTTCGTTGGCACGCGCAATCGCTTCGACTTCAGTGTCGAAACGGAATACCGCTGCCAATGGCCCGAAGGTTTCTTCCTGCGCGACCTTCATTTCGCGGGTCAGCCCGGCGAGGACGGTTGGCTGGAAAAAGCCATGCCCCAGCGCATGGCGTGCGCCTCCGCAGACCCGCTGTGCGCCTAATGCCAGTGCATCCTGAACATGCTCTTCAACCTTGGCCACGGCGCGTTCGTTGATCAGCGGCCCTTGCTGGACATCGGGCTCGAAACCATCGCCAACCTTGAGTGCTGCAACACGCTCGGCAAGGCGTGCAACAAACGCATCGTGAATGCCGTCTTGAACCAGGAAGCGGTTGACACACACGCAGGTCTGCCCGGCATTGCGGAACTTGGCGACCAATGCGCCTTCCACGGCGCGCTCAAGGTCGGCGTCGTCGAAGACGATAAAGGGCGCATTGCCGCCCAGTTCCAACGAGACTTTCTTCAGGGTCGGCGCGCACTGCGCCATCAGCAATTTGCCAATGCCGGTGGAGCCGGTGAAGGAGAGCTTGCGCACCACGGGGCTGCCGGTCAGTTCTGCACCAATCGCCACGGCGTCGCCCGTGATGACATTGAACACGCCGGGTGGAATACCGGCCTGTTCGGCCAGCGCGGCCATGGCCAGCGCTGAGAAGGGGGTTTCCGGTGCCGGTTTGACGATACATGTGCAGCCTGCCGCCAAGGCCGGACCGGCTTTGCGGGTGATCATCGCGGCCGGGAAGTTCCACGGTGTGATGGCGGCCACGACACCGATCGGCTCCTTGCTGACGACGATACGTGCATCAGCCTTGTGGCTGGGGATGGTATCGCCGTAGATGCGTTTGGCTTCCTCGGCAAACCACTCGATAAAGCTGGCCGCATAGAGGATCTCACCCTTGGCTTCGGCAAGGGGTTTGCCCTGTTCCAGCGTGAGGATTTCGGCCAGGGCGTCGGCATGCTCGAGCATCAGGCTGTGCCAGCGCTTGAGCAGGTTGCTGCGTTCCTTGGCCGTCAGGCTGCGCCAGCTCGGCCAGGCCGCGTTTGCCGAAGCGATGGCCAGGCGGGCGTGGTCGGCACCGAGGTTGGGGACTTGGCCGATTTTTTCGCCGTTGGCCGGATTGAAAATCTGCTGATAGGCGCCGTCTGGCGCGTCCAGCCATTGGCCATTGATAAAGGCTTGCTGGCGGAATAGTTGCGAGGCTGCAGGTGTCATGCCGGCTCCCGGAATAAAAAGGGGCCGCTACCGAGGGGGAGGGTAGCGAGCGGCCCCGGAGTAAACGCTTAGGCCAGGGTGGGCAGCGCGCCCAGCTTGCCTTTGTGGTAGATCATCGGCGTGGCTGGCTGATCGGGCAGGATCAGGTTTTTTACCGCGCCGACGATGATGGCGTGATCGCCGCCGTCGTATTCGCGCCAGAGCTCGCACTCAATGATCGCAGTGGCCTTGCTCAGCAAGGGGTTGCCCAACGCACTGAGGTGCCACTCAATGCCTTTGGCCTTGTCTTTGCCCTTGCCGGCAAAGGCATAGGCTTCGGCCTGCTGATCGGCTGCGAGCAAGTGAATGGCAAACTGCTTGCTGTTGCGCAGAATCGGGTAGGTATCAGACGCGTAGTTAGGGCAGAACAGGACCAGTGCCGGGTCAATCGACAACGCGCTGAACGCGCTGGCGGTGATGCCGACGATGTCACCCTGCGCGTCCAGGGTGGTGACCACTGTCACCCCGGAAGGGAAGGAGCCCATGACTTCTTTGTAAATGCCGGGTTCGATCATGATGCAGGTCTCCTAGCGCATGACAAACGGGTCGGGCATCGGTGCTTGCGAGAGGTTGATCCATACCGTTTTCAGTTCGGTATAGGCCAGCACCGATTCGATGCCGCTCTCGCGACCGTAGCCGCTGTTCTTGAAGCCGCCGATAGGCGCCATGGCCGATACCGCGCGGTAGGTGTTGACCCAGATGATGCCGGAGCGTACGTCCCGGGCCAGGCGATGGGCGCGGCCCAGATCGCGTGTCCAGATACCGGCAGCAAGGCCGAATTGCGAGTCGTTGGCGATTGCCAGGGCTTGGGCTTCGTCCTTGAAACGAATCACCGAGGCCACTGGGCCGAACACCTCTTCCTGCATGATCTTCATCGAGTTGCTGTCGCACTCGAACAGGGTCGGCTCATAGAACCAGCCTCCGCCGGCAATGTCCGGGCGCTTGCCACCCAGGCGCAGACGAGCACCTTCGGCCAGGGCATCGGCCACCAGGCCTTCGACGACTGCCAGTTGTTGGGCCGTGGCCATCGGGCCCATCTCGGTGCTGTCGTCCTGCGGGTTGCCGATACGAATGCGTTTGGCGCGGGCAATCAGGCGCTCGACGAACTCATCGTAGATTTCGTCCTGAACCAGCAGGCGCGAACCGGACACGCAACTCTGGCCGGAGGCCGCATAGATACCCGCGATGGCACCGTTGATTGCACTGTCGAGGTCTGCGTCGGAAAAGATGATGTTGGGTGATTTGCCGCCCAGCTCCAGCGACAGCTTGGCAAAGTTCTCGGCGCTGCTGCGTACCACGTGGCGCGCCGTGGCGGCACCACCGGTGAAGGCAATCTTGCGCACCAGGGGGTGACGGGTCAGTGCAGCACCCGTGCTGGGGCCGTAACCGGTCACGACGTTGACGACACCCGGCGGAATGCCGGCTTCCAGGGCCAAGCGGGCCAGCTCAAGAATGGTCGCCGAGGCATGTTCGGACGGCTTGAGCACGATGGTGTTACCTGCAGCCAATGCTGGCGCCAGTTTTATCGCGGTCAGGTACAGCGGGCTGTTCCACGGGATTATCCCGGCCACGACGCCGATGGGCTCGTGCACGGTGTAGGCAAACATGTCCGGCTTGTCCAGCGGCAGCGTGCCGCCTTCGAGCTTGTCGGCCAGGCCCGCGGTGTAGTGGAAGAACTCTGGCAGGTAGCCCACCTGGCCGCGGGTTTCGCGGATCAGTTTGCCGTTGTCGCGACTTTCCAGTTGTGCCAGTTGCTCTTTGTTCTCGGCGATCAGATCGCCAAGGCGGCGCAACAGCTTGCCTCGTGCGGTAGCGCTCAGGCCCCGCCAGGCTGCGCCCTCGAAGGCTGCCTGGGCCGATTGAACGGCACGTTCGACATCGGCTTCGTCAGCATCGGGCAGCACCGCCCAAGGCTCGGCGAGCGCCGGGTTCAGGCTTTCAAACGTCTTGCCGTTAAGGGCATCGACCCATTCGCCGCCGATGCACATCTGGAAGCGTGCGAGTGTCATGCAACGATCCCCTCTATCTGGTTGTGTTGGTTTTGTGCGTTATCCAGAAAGTTCAGCAGCACCTGATTGACCAGGCGCGGCGACTCTACCGGCATCATATGCCGCTGTTCGTCGAGTATTGCCACTTGTGCGCCGGGAATGCGCTCGGCCAATTGCCGGGCCATCTCCGGGGTCGAACCGGGGTCCAGTTCGCCGGTGGCAATCAGGGTGGGCACCCGAATGCTGCCGAGGTCGTCAGCGCGGTACATGTCCTGCGTGGCGAACAACTCGTAGGTGGTCAGGTAGCCTTGTGGATCATTGCTGGCCAGTGTCTGGCGGATGGCTGCGATCTGAGCCGGGTTGGCAGCCTGATACTCGCGGCTGAACCAGCGTGACAGCGCCGCTTCGGCATTAGCGTCCGGCCCGTGCTCAGCGGCCTGGGCGGTTCGCGCAATGACGCCAGCGCGTTGTTCCAGGCTACGGTTGAACACGCTGTTAAGGATCACCAGCCCCTGCACGTGCTGCGGATAGTGCAGCGCAAAGGCGCGAGCGACCAGCCCGCCCATGGAGAAGCCAATCACGGTCGCCCGCGGCAGCTCAAGGTGCTCAAGCAACTCCAGCAACTGATCGGCATAGCCCAGCAGGTCGGTGCCAGTGGGCGGGCGCTGGCTGGCGCCATGCCCGAGCATGTCGTAGGCAATGACACGGTACTTTGTGGCCAGGCCTACGATCTGCCCGCCCCACATTTCTTTATTCAGGCCCACGCCGTGGATCAATATCACGGGCTGGCCTTGGCCGGTCGCCAGGTAACTGGTGCCAGCCGGTGTGCGTTCAGCAGTGAGCCGAATCATGGAGCGCTCCTACATGCTGTGTGGGTTACTGCGCTTTCTCAGCGGCCAGTTCTTCCAGATCGATGTAGCGGTTGCCGATACGCGGGTGCAGGCGGCCACCGTCGGCGCAACCCAGGACCACAACGATTTCGTCGGCACGCGGTGCATCTTCGATCTGCATTTCCAGCGTGATGTAGTGCGAACGCAGACCCTCATCGTCCTTGTGCATCATCGGAATCTGGATCGAAGTGCCAGGGCCACCGCGCTTGTTGGTGAAGCTCAGGTAGCTTTTGGCCTTGACCGCTTCACGGTAATGATTGCCAAAGCGCAGGGTATGGATGACAGCGGAAGCGTGCTCGATTTCACCGTCGGCACCGACGACGGCCGCCTTGCCGTAGGCTTCGATCTTTTCCGCGCCGCCAATGGTTGCCACCAGCCGCTCAACCATCAGGGCACCGAGGTCGGAGCAGTTGGCACGGATTTCCGGCTTCAGGTCTTCAACGAAGCCGCGGCCCAGCCAAGGGTTCTTGATGACCACAGCCAGCCCGACCATGGTCACCGGCTTGTCTGCAGCTTTACCGCCTTCGATGAAGGTTTCTTCGACATAGCTGACGATTTTGCGAATTTCAAAACTCATGAGCGGCTCCATCTGAGGGAATAAGGTTTGTGCGTATGATGGTATACCATAATACTGTAAGCGCAAGTCCCTCAGGTGAGTTTGTAGAGCAAGAAGGCGACAGATGGCCGGCAAACGCGGATTCCGCTGTCTGCTGGAGGTGTGCTGGGAGGGCGAGGGGGAAAGGCGAGGGCGTGATGTAGCTGCTACGCCAATCGGCCTTGGCGTAGCAGCGCGAGAGATTCAGTGAAGGCTGTTAGCGGAATTCGAAGAACTCATAACGCAGATTGCCTTCTGGAATCCGCTGTTCGCGCATCAGTTCCTTGACCTGGGCCAGCAGCCCTTTGGGGCCGCAGAAGCTGATCTGGATGTGCCCTGGATTGGTTTCGCCAGCAACCCGGCGCAAGGTCTCAGCCAGTTTGTCGGCGCTGCTGTCATGGCCGACAAACTCGGCGCCGCGTTCTTCAGCCATCGTTTTCATCTGCTCGACACTGGGGAACGCCCGTGAAGGGTTGAAGCAGTAAACCAGCGTGACATTGTCGAAGCGCTTGGCAGCTTTGTCCTGCAACCAGGAAACGAACGGCGAAATGCCCACCCCGCCACCAATCCAGATTTCCCGCTGAGCATCGGGCAGGCGCTTGAAGTGCCCGTAAGGGGCATAGATATCCGCCAGCATGCCGACCTTGACCTGTTTGCGCAGCGCCTGGGTGTAGTCGCCCAAAGCGCGGATCACGAAGTGGATGTGGCCGTTGTCTTTATGGGCGCTGGCGATCGTGAACGGGTGGGGCTCACGCAAGCCCTTTTCCTTCATGGCCAGGAATGCGAATTGCCCGGCCTTGAACGGGAAGCCGCGATGGACCGGTGCCAGTTCCAGGTGCAGGGAGCCTTTGGCAATGGACACCGCAGCAACCTTGTACTCGCCGGCTGTGGCAATGAAGGGGTAGAGCACCAGCTTGTACAGGGCAGCAATGACCCCCAGGCCACAGAGTACGGCCAACCAGAGGCCGGAAGGGCTGTTCAGGGTAATCGGTGACTTGAAGCTCAGCCAATGGGCAATGACGATCAGGAACAGCGGGCCAGAGAGTTTGTGCCACCAGCGCCAGACGCTATAGGGGATGTTTCGGTTCAGGGCCAGCAACACGATCATGCCCAGTGCCACATAGCTCAGTTGGCGCACCATGCGCGTCCAGTACTTGGAAAACTCCACAATCGCAGCACTGTTCCAGGCGTCCAGGTTGGCTTTGAACACCAGGTGGTAGCTGGCAAAGACCAACGCCCAGATGCCCAGCCATTTGTGCGTTTCATACACCCGATCCAGCCCGCCGAACAGTCGCTCGATGAGATGCCAGCGAGCGGCCAGCAGGCATGAAACCGCCATGTTGGCCAACGCCGCAGCGCCCAGCACCAAGCTGAGGGTGGCCGAGGTCATCCAGGTATCGGAAGGAATTTCGAGCAAAATGGTGAGCGTGGTGATCAGCAGGATACCCACGACGCAGTGCCAGCTTTTCAAACGATTAGCCTCCAGTTATCAACGTTAATAGCTTAACGGTTTTCGAGGCTGTCGGCGCTGACCTGGGTCACGGGTGTCACGACGGTGTCAGTAATAACGCTACTGTAGTTCCGCGCCTTGATGCTCCAACCCAGTATGTCAGCACGGACTTCACGTTAGATAAACCGCTGACTGCGGTCATTTAGCCGTCTCCGTCCGACCAGTGCGCGTTAACCACGGTCAACGTGCCTGTCGGCCCGAGGTACATTCGGGAGGTGCTGCTCAACAAGCCCCAGGATCGACTCGAACGCTTTACGCTTGGCAAACAGTGGGAAGGTACTGCGCGAGTGTTTGTTCAGATAATCGTTGTACCAAGCGAACTCCAAGCCAACCAATTTTTGCTTTCGGTCTATGGCTACCTCAGTGAACCTCGACCACTCGTAGGTATGGTGATGAAAGTCTGTTTGCAAATCACGGTAGCGCGCTGAATTCATGGAGGCATGTGTCAACATCACGCTACCGGATCCGCCAATAGCACCGATCAGAAGCGCCGGATCGTTATATGCACTTGCCATACACATAAATGCAATCGCCGTGAATGCTGCCAAACCCTTCAAGAAAGTGAGTGTCCACTCCGGAAAAACCTTCCATTTGCAAAATTCTGCTCCAGACTTTGTAAAACGGTAGGCAAAATTCATGCGTTGATGGGTCATGCTTAATACAGTAATGATCAACAAAGAGAAAAACAGGAGGGCACATAATGAACGCACAGGCTCATCATATGTTTCAAAATTTGAGTGCATAGAAAACCCAAACCAAACAGCAACCACCAGCCAGAAAAAAAACAACCCATTAGCAATAACGGTATTGTAGTTTCGTGCCTTGATCCTCCACCCCAGCAGTTCTGGTTCATGTGCATACTTCCACGTCAGTTGTGGCGGCAGTTCTCGTGGCGTGGCCCAGTTGTCCAGCAGGGACCTTACGCGAGACAACCCTTCTGAAGCCTTCATTTCGCCATCCCCTCTGGCACCTGAAGGTTCAACCCGTAGAGGCTGTGTTTCTCCAGCTTCTGGTCGTCAGGCAGCATGTCCGTGAACAGCGTATTTTGGCGCTCGGCCTCACGTAAATCGTCGCGCAAGGCCACACGGAACATGTAGCCACGGGCGTCTGCACGTTGATTGAGCGGTGGCGGGTAATGCACCTCCAGTTCCAGTGCTGCATTGCTCGTGGGTGTCGCCACCCAGGCCTGCCATACGCGGTATTGATCCTTGGCCTGATAGGCAAAGTCGCTCTGTAATTGCTGGCCACCGGCGGCCTCCGGCAGTTGCCCGGCCAACTCAGGATCAACCCAATAACCGCGCAGAAAGTGCTCGTAGAGTGGGCTCTGCTGCTGCGGCGTGTGATAGACCGGTGAACCTTCGCTGTCGATCACCACCGGTTGCAGCTGGACAATACTGCCCGCCAGCGTGGCGGGGAACAGCAGTTGCACCCAGAACCCCAGGCAACGTTGCGGCCCTCGGTCCGGATAGGTGTACACCGCTCGGGCCCAGACGCTGGGCCGTTGTAGGATCTCCAGCAAGGCCGTCAATTGGGTTTTATGGCCGTCAATGCCTACCCAGTTTTCCTCTGGAGCTTTGCCCCAGCTACAGCGGTACAGCCACAGCCTTAGGCCTTCGCGCTTGTAGCGGTTGGCATGTACTGAAAACAGCAGATAGGCAATGCCGAGTGCGCCCAGAACAATGGTGACCGGTGAGGACATGATCCAGGCAAAATTCAACCAGTAGCCCAAAATAGCGCCGGTAAATTGGATAGTTGCAACGAAACTCATCATACGTAGAGTGCCGTACTTCCATTCCAGTGCATTCCTCTCGTCTTCACTACTCGCCCCCGCAACATCTTTGGACACCTGCCACGCTTCAACACCCGCAGCAATTGCACCAAGCGCCGCCCAAGTCGCCGTGCGGGCAATCAATCGCTTTGCGGCCTGCGCGAAGTTGATGTCGCCTTGAGCCAGCCATGCCCTGGCGCCCGCTTTCGTAAGTTTCGTGATCTCGTTGCCCAACGGCGCAGACATCCCCTGCGCCCGATTCCACCCCGGGCCCACGCACACGGCCATCATTGCGTTACCGGTATAGGCCGCATTGGCGGTCATCATCCGCAGTTCGCTGTTG
>NZ_JAZBQR010000025.1:0-84710 GCF_036348395.1 Pseudomonas sp. AL 58 | reverse complement strand
GTCTAACTCATTGATTACCAAGGAGTTTTCCGTTTCGACTGCGCCGGAAGAGGTGCGCATTATAGAGAGATGAAACGAGGCGTCAAGCCGTATTATTGAAAACAACCGATAAAAGAAAGATGCGCACTATATTGCTCATTGGCAAAGGGTTCGCGCATCATACGACGACTCCCTCAGCCTATATATAGAAAGGACATCGTCCGCAGCATGAATGCACAACCGCGCAGCCTGGCGACAACCCTCTTCCCCATTGCACTGCTAATGATTGCCATGGCCTCGATCCAGTCTGGCGCTTCACTGGCCAAGAGCCTGTTCCCCCTTATCGGGGCACAAGGCACGACCACACTGCGCCTGATATTCGCCAGCGTGATCATGCTGCTGTTGCTGCGCCCCTGGCGCGCCAAGCTAAACGCCAGCACACTCAAGACAGTGTTGATCTATGGCGCGGCACTGGGTGGTATGAACCTCCTCTTCTATATGTCGTTGCGCACCGTGCCGCTTGGCATCGCCGTAGCCCTGGAGTTCACCGGCCCTCTGGCGGTAGCGCTCTACGCATCACGGCGCGCGGTAGACTTTCTCTGGATTGGTCTTGCCGTGCTTGGTTTGGCGCTGCTTATCCCGGTGGGCCAGACAGGTACGGGCATCGATCTGGTCGGTGCCTGCTATGCATTGGGGGCGGGCGTCTGCTGGGCACTCTATATTCTGTATGGCCAGAAAGCCGGCGCCGATAATGGCATTCAGACTGCCGCGCTGGGGGTGGTGATCGCCGCTTTCGTCGTAGCGCCCTTCGGCATTGCGCATGCAGGCACCGACTTGCTATCCCCTGCACTCATCCCCGTAGCAATTGGCGTCGCGATCCTCTCCACCGCCCTGCCCTACAGCCTGGAGATGGTGGCACTGACCAGAATGCCTGCCAAGACCTTTGGCACACTAATGAGCATCGAGCCAGCCTTTGGCGCGCTTTCCGGCCTGCTGTTCCTCAATGAGGTGCTCAGCCTGACCCAGTGGCTGGCCATCGCGGCGATCATCACCGCGTCTGCTGGCGCCACACTGTCCTTGCGTAGAGAGCCGCAACCCTTGGTTGCAGCCGACTGACATGAGAAATACTTTCATCTAAATCGATGCAGGTCATTGTGTCGAATACCTGCCATCTTTAAGCTGTAACCTGACGCCAAGCTTGAAGTTTTTCATTTATCAGACAAGGATGCTGTAGGCGCCAGGAAGGATGCATCGGCTATGTAGACGGCTCGAAGGCTCGGGCACGCAGTAAGGACAGGAATGAAACGAATTTTGCTCATCCTAGCCATTTTGGCCATCGCAGGCTGTGCCGCGACCGCCAAGACAGAGGTCAAGCGCGGGAAAAAAGGGCTGCACATCAATTGTTCCGGCCTGTCGTCATCGTGGAGCAAGTGCTACAGCAAAGCCGAAAGCTCATGCGGCAGCAAAGGCTATAAAGTCCTCGCAAAATCTGGCGATGATGAAGGAGAGCCTGGGGATTTTGTCTTTGGAATAAACCCGGCGGGATACACCAGTCGCAGCATGATCGTGATCTGCCGCTGACCCGGACACGGTAGAAGGCTACCCTCAGGCGACTTTCTACCGTTGCTGCACGGTCAATCAATCAGATTGCCGCCGTGCGCACCTGCAACCATTGCAGCGCATCGCCTCCGAGCAAAGGCGACAATCGCTGACACACCTCGTCGTGATACGCGTTGAGCCACTGCCGCTCCTCGGCGCTCAGCAACTCAGGCAGCAAGCAACGCGTATCAATCGGGCACAACGTCAGGGTTTCAAATTCGAGGAAGTCACCAAACGTGCTCTTCCCCGACTCCCGGTTGAACACCAGGTTCTCGATACGGACGCCCCACTGCCCTGGCCTGTAGGTTCCTGGTTCAATCGAGGTAATCATGCCCGCTTGCATTGCCGTCTGCGGTGCAGGCGCAGCCTGATAGGCAATGACCTGTGGGCCCTCGTGCACATTCATGAAGTAGCCAACGCCATGCCCGGTGCCATGCCCATAGTCGACATGCTCAGCCCAAAGTGGCGCCCGTGCAATGGCGTCGAGCAGGGGTGAAAGCACTCCACGCGGAAACCGCGCACGTGAAAGCGCGATCATACCCTTGAGTACGCGGGTGCAGTCCTGCTTCTGTTCGACGCTTGGCGAGCCGATGGGCACCATCCGCGTAATGTCGGTGGTACCGCCCAGGTACTGTCCACCTGAGTCGATCAACAGCAGCCCATCCCCCTCGATTGTTGCATGGGATTCCTCGGTTGCCCGGTAATGCGGCATGGCACCATTACTGTTGAAGGCGGCAATCGTCGCAAAGCTGGGCGAGACGAAACCGGGGCGACGGGCTCGAGCCGCGCCCAGCTTTTCGTCAACGGTCACTTCCGTGATGCGCTCACGCCCCAACGCCGACTCGAACCAGGCAAAAAACTCGCACAACGCCGCGCCATCCTGCTCCATGGCCTGGCGGACGTGAGCCAGATCAGCTTCACTTTTGCGCGATTTGGCCAGGGTCGTCGGATTGATCTCCTCCACAAGCCGCACATCGTTGTTCAGGTTCGCCACAAGACCGAGAGTGACCTTGGCTGGATCAATCAACAACGAGCAGCCTGGGGCAATTTCGGCCAAAGCCGCACCTGCGGTGGTGTAGTCCCGCAAATGAACACCATCGGCTTCGAGCACCTGACGCAGGTTTTCGTCGACCTTGCTCAGGGCCACGAACAGGATTGCCTTCTCCTGGCTGACCAAGGCAAACGACACAAACACCGGGTTGTAAGAGACATCACTGCCGCGCAGGTTGAACAGCCAGGCAATGTCATCCAGCGTGGCGAGGAAATGCCAGTCGGCGCCACGCGCCTGAAGCGTCTGACGCAGGTTTTCCAACTTTTGCACCCGACTGACCGTCGCATACGGTGGCAGATGTGGGTAAACCGGGTTGGCTGGCAATGGCGGGCGCTCATCCCACACATCAAGCAACAAGTCTTTATCTGCCAACAACCGCACATTGCGCAGTTTGAGTCGCGCCTCCAGTTGCCGGGCTGATGCCAATGCCATGACCGTACCATCGACAGCAACTGCACCGCCCTCAGGCGCCTGCTCAGCGAGCCAGTCCAGCGGGCCGGGCTGACCGGGCAGCAACTTCATCAGCGCTATACCACTGCCACTCAACGCTTTTTCGGCCTGCTCCCAGTAGCGGCTATCCACCCAAAGACCAGCGAAATCCGCTGTGATGATCAGCGTCCCCACCGAGCCATGAAAACCGGAGAGCCACTGCCGTCCCTGCCAATACCCTGGCAGGTACTCGGAAAGATGCGGGTCGGCCGACGGCACCAACAGCGCATCGACACCTTCCCGGCTCATCACGTCGCGCATACGCGCCAAACGCGTCGTTACTGCCACCTGCGTTGAAGACTGACTGTTCATGCTGACTCCTGCTACCACGACATCCATTGGTCTTGGTCGCAGATAATGGAACAGCCCTCAGCCCTGGGCAACTGCCCAGAAGGGCGCTGCCTGCGATGAGGCCTTGATGGCCGCTGCAGCCTGGTCGATGTCGGCCTCA
The DNA here is from genome assembly GCF_036348395.1 of Pseudomonas sp. AL 58. NCBI lineage: Bacteria > Pseudomonadati > Pseudomonadota > Gammaproteobacteria > Pseudomonadales > Pseudomonadaceae > Pseudomonas > Pseudomonas sp. AL 58. Next base: position 81,141 of record NZ_JAZBQR010000025.1, on the reverse strand, counting down.
CTGGTGTAGCGCCCCAGGCTCAGGCGAAGGGTTCGGCGCGCGGCTTGCTCGTCATGCCCAAGGGCGAGCAGCACATGGGACGCTGCACTGCTGGCTGAATTGCAAGCCGACGTGGAGGAGAACGCCAATCGCGCGGCCAGAGCGTGCAGGTCGACACTATTGTCGGCAAAGGTCAGGCTCAACGTATGAGCAATGCGCTGCTGAGGGCTTCCGTTCAAGCCGAGCCCCGGCACGCCAGCCAACTGCTCCAGCAAGCGAGTGCGCAAGCGCCTGATTCGCACAAGCTCCTCGTCGAACAGTTCGCCGGCCAACGCGAAGGCCGCGCCCATCGCAACGATTTGATGGGTCGCCAACGTTCCTGAGCGCAACCCACCTTCATGCCCGCCGCCATGCACTTGAGCCTGAAGCGCGGGGCGAGCACGCTCACCGACATACAATGCCCCGATACCTTTCGGACCGTAGACCTTATGCGCAGAGAAGGACACCAGGTCCACCGGCCAACGCGCCAGATCGATCTCGACCTTGCCGGCCGCCTGGGCCGCATCGACATGCAGGAATGCACCATGACCACGCACGTGTTCGCCAATGGCCTGCACATCGTTGAGCGTTCCCAGTTCGTTATTGACCAGCATCAGCGAAACCAGAAAGGTATCGTCTCGCAGCGCACCCGCAACGGCCTGCGGCGTAATGAGCCCTTGAGCATCCGGCGCCAGCCAAGTGACCTCGAACCCGGCCAGTTCAAGTTGCCTGACACTATCAAGCACAGCTTTGTGTTCGATCAGGCTGGTGATGATATGCCCGCCACTGCGCCCCTGAGCCAGGCCCTTGAGTGCCAGGTTGTTCGACTCGGTAGCACCGGACGTCCAGACGACCTGCTCGGGTTTAGCGCGCACCAGACTGGCAACCTGAGCACGCGCTCGCTCCACCGCCTGACGGGCCTGCTGCCCATAACAATGCGAACTGGACGCGGGGTTGCCAAAGTTTCCAGATACGCCCAAACACTCGACCATCACCTGAATGACCCGCTCGTCGACAGGTGTCGTGGCGGCGTAGTCGAAATACAACGGGAGATTGCTCATAGGTCAAGCCCTTGCTTGGCGCCGCGCCGCTGTAGAGCGAGCACTGCGCCAATCCTTCCTGGTAAGTTCACCCGGATAGTGCCTCAAGACCACTTAGAACAATAAATTATTAATTATTATATTTATATTCCAATAATCCCGTTACTGACACCTGACAGCAACCCTCAGAGAGGTCACATCGCCAAGCGCTGCGCCAAGGCTTTCGCCTGCAGCGCCACATCAGTGACAGCAGTACTTTCCCACCACATACCGCGCAACGGCGGCCCAATGGCGAACAAGCGCTCACTGGCATGCCCTTGAGCATCCAGCACAGCGCCGTCCGGGTTGGCAGCAATGCCCAACGCCAGTGGCCCAGGCTGAACAAGGCCACGCGCAAGCAGGTTTTGCGGCAGGGGCCGATCAACACGGCGCCAATCGTATTCGATACCCATTGAATTGATCAGTGCCGCCCCCGTCACACGCGTCGTCACCTGCTGACCGCGGAAACGCAAACGAATACCCACCGCCTCGCCCTCAACAGCGTCGACGCCTTGCCAGGAGGCAGCATGAATGCGCAAGCGCCCCTCGTCACGCAGACGTTGGAGCAATGCCGCGCCAGGCGGCGCTGAACGGTGGTGATGACTCTCCCACCAGGGCCGTACATGACGCACAAACTGGCGCCGTTCACGATCGCTGGCCTGGCTCCAGAGCCTGGCGATATGTTGCCGGACGGTATCCAGCGGCGCCTGCCAGTCGACACCCTGAGCAATCGCCAAGCGGCATTGTTCACGTACAGCTCGAAGCAGTTGGCGGGGGCTACGCAAGCCAGGGTCAGTTGCCAGGAAGTCGACCCAGGTCGGGGGCTGCCGACGGACATGGGGTAGCAGGCCATGGCGGGAAAACACCTCGATAGGTCCCCGATGCCCAGCCTGCTGCAACGACACCAACGCATCGATCATGGTCAGGCCGGAGCCGATGATCAACACTCGCCCTTGAGGATCAAGCCCACGCATGGCCGAGACATCCCAAGGGTCAAGGGTGGTCTGCTCCAACGCCTCTGCACCAAGGCGCGGGGTACGTGCGGCAGTAAACATGCCCGTAGCCAGCACAGCGCGCTCAGCCCGCAGCCGGCGCCCGTCGGCACACTGTATAAGCACGCCCTCGTTGTCGACGTGCAGGTCGTCTACCTCGCTACGCAAGTGCTCGACTCTGGAGCCTGAACGCGCACCCATGACCTCAGCGTCAGCCAGACGTTGGCGCGCATAACAGCCGAACAGGCCACGGGGCGGAAACAACTCGGCAATCGGTACCTGTTGCTCGGCAGACTCAGGCCAACCGCCCTCCCGAATACACTGCGTAAGCCACTGGGTCAGATCATCGGGGTTATCTGGGTCGACACTCATCCGCGCGGCATTGCCATTGAGGGTATGCCCTGGTTCAGTCGCACTGTAGGCCTCGCCACGACCAAGCTCGGGCCGAGGTTCAACGACGACGATACGTCGTTGACCAGGCTGGCGTAGCAGTTGCGCAGCAAGCATCGCGCCACTGAGGCCACCCCCAACAATGAGTACATCAATGACTGTATCCGGGTACGTCGCAGCGTATGGTGCGTGCATTCGCGTCTCCTTGCGCAATTATCTGGATGATAAGCGGCAAACGGCGGCAAACGCAGCCACACCGGTACTAAAGTAGGTTCATGCCGACGGCGCGCCAAAGCGCTTGCGATAGTCGCTCGGCGCCAACCCCATGACCTTGTGGAACACTTTGCGGAAAGCCCCAGGGTCTTGATACCCGACACCCCAGGCAATCTGCTCGACATTGCGATTGGTGAACTCCAGCATGCGACACGCGCGCCCGACGCGAACCTGCTGGCAGTACTCGGTCGGTTTCAGTCCGGTAGCACGACGAAAACGGCGCAGAAAGGTACGCTCCTCAAGGCCGGCATAACCGGCCATCCCTTCGAGGCTGACATCCTTGGCGCCGGTGCCTTGCAACCAGTGCTGAACCTTGAGAATCGCTTCGTCTCCATGGTCCAGGCAGGGGCTGAAGACACTGCCTGGACGCTGCCCGGTCACCACCCGCTCCACGGCCAGAAACCGGGCGGTTTCCGTCGCCAAGGTAGCCCCCAGAAAGCGCTCGACCAGGTTGAAACCCAGCTCGGTCCAGGCCATCAACCCTGCGGAAGTAATAATGTCGCCGTCATCCAGCAACGGCAAATGGGTCTCGACCTTCACCTGTGGAAAGCGCTGGGCCAGGGACGGCGCAAAGTTCCAATGCGTGGTTGCCGGGCGGCCGTCGAGCAAGCCGCTTGCCGCAATAAAGAACACCCCGACGCATACCGACACCAGCACGGCGCCCTCACGGTGCCACTGCCTGAGGTCGCCACAGAACCGCTCAAGCAACTCAGGATCCGGCGCCTGGGTGAGGCTTGGCGGAATGATAATGGCGCGCGGCTGGTGAGCGCGCTGCGGATGCGTATCAAAGCTGACCACCAGCCCTCCGCCATCGACCTCACACCAGTGAGTGACACGCAACAACGGCCGCTCCAGCGCGCCGAGCTCGACGGACATGCGATTCGCGACCGCCAGCAAGTCGGTAACACCCTGCACGGCCGCCATCTGCGCGCCCGGGTACACCAGAATGCCGATCTCCAGCGTGTCGCGTACGGTAGTCATTGTCAGTTTTTCCAGCCAATTTGTCGGTTGCGCCAATCTGCAAGCCTGTCGATCAAGCCTATAACTATCGCCACGTCACAACCACTCCCAGTACAAGGAAAGCGACATGACCCGACACGCGTTGATCGTCATTGATATTCAGAACGACTATTTTCCCGGCGGCAAATGGCCCCTCGACGGTGCCGAGGCTGCTGCCGATAACGCAGCACAGGTATTGGCAGCAGCGCGGGCCCGGAACGACCTGGTGGTTCACGTACGCCATGAGTTCGAGTCTGCGGACGCACCGTTCTTCACGCCCGGCTCAGAGGGTGCTCAGATACACCCCAAGGCAAAAAACCAGGCAAATGAACCGGTGGTTCTCAAGCATAAGGTAAATGCCTTCCTGGATACCGAGCTCAAGACACTGCTGGATGATCACCACGTCAGCGCCATTACCCTGGTCGGCAGCATGAGTCATATGTGCATTGACGCGGCAGCACGCGCGGCGGCCGACTTTGGCTACGCGACCACAGTCATTCACGATGCCTGCGCTACCCGCGCACTGGTGTTCAACGATATGACAGTACCCGCTGAGCAGGTGCATGCCGCCTATATGGCGTCGCTGGCATTCGGTTATGCGCAGGTCGTGTCGACAGCCGAATACCTCGACGCCCAACGCGACTGACCTACCGGGCAGCGCTCAGATCACGACATTGCGTACAAAGCGTACCGCCACCTCACCATCGTTGCGATAGACGTGCATCCGGTTGCTGGCGAAGGTAAAAAATTCGCCAGCGGCCAGGCTGTGTACCTGATCCTCGATCAACAAGGTCAGGCAACCTTCAAATACGTAGAGCTGCTCGCTCCACCCGTCAGCATCGGCCTCGGAGGGGTACACTTCGCCGGGCTCCAGGCGCCACTCCCACAACTCGACCTCGCGGCTGGCCGCGGAGCTGGCCAACAGAATCGCCTTGCTGCCCGGATGAACGCCCGTCCAGGCCAGTTCGTTGATTCGACTGGGATCGCGATTGTCCGGTGCCTGGATCAAATCGCTGAATGCGACATCAAGTGCTTCGGCTATTCGATCCAGTGTCGTCAGGCTGACGTTCTTTTCGCCAGCCTCGATGGCAACCAGCATGCGACGACTCACACCCGATTTTTCCGCCAGTGCAGTCTGGCTGAGACCGGCAGCATGACGCAGGCGACGGATGTTCTGACTGACGTGCTGCAACACAGACGCCCTGTGATTCGAATCTTTGTGCACTATATTGCTCGCTGGTAGAGTGTGCGCAGTATACTGCCCACTTTGGCGCATTGTGCGTCGCCCATCATTCGTGTGCAAGACCATGACCTCAAGCGCCCCGCAACACGCGACCGTGTCCTTCCGGCCAAGCAAAGCCGAGTGGGTACTGATCTTCATCACTGTCCTCTGGGGCGGCACTTTTCTGCTCGTGCACAAGGTGATGACCGTCAGTGGCCCGATGTTCTTCGTGGGCCTGCGTTTTGCGGCTGCCGCACTGTTCGTTGCCATGGTATCGGCCCGCTCGCTGTCCGGCCTGACCACCACCGAACTCAAGGCCGGCTTCTTGATTGGCGTCTCCATCATGCTTGGCTATGGCCTGCAGACAGTTGGCCTGCAAACCATCAGCAGCAGCCAATCGGCGTTTATCACAGCCTTGTATGTGCCATTCGTGCCCTTGCTTCAATGGGTGATTCTGGGCCGTCGCCCCGGGCTCATGCCAAGCATCGGCATCAGCCTGGCATTCATCGGGCTCATGCTGCTGGCAGGCCCGAACGGCCGTTCGTTGCAGTTCAGTCCCGGCGAGATCGCCACGGTGGTCAGCGCGGTCGCCATTGCAGCCGAGATCATTCTGATCAGCCGCTTTGCTGGCAAGGTCGATGTGCGCCGCGTCACTGTCGTACAACTGGCAACGGCCTCGGCCCTGTCATTCCTGATGATTGTTCCGACCCAGGAAGCATTGCCAGACTTTTCCTGGCTACTGGTGCTCAGCGCCGTCGGCCTGGGTGCGATGAGCGCAGCCATCCAGGTGGCAATGAACTGGGCACAGAAATCGGTTTCGCCTACCCGCGCCACCCTCATCTACGCGGGCGAACCCGTGTGGGGCGGCGTCTTCGGACGGCTGGCGGGAGAGCGCCTGCCGGGCGCCGCGCTGGTCGGTGCATTGCTCATCGTCATTGCGGTAGTGGTCAGCGAATTGAAGGTCAAACGTCGAGAGGAGAAGTCCGTCGAGGAAGAGGTACGCGAACAAGAGCGCGAACCGGGTTGAGGCAGCAGGCTTCACGCCATCCCTGAAAAAAACTGTTATAAAAAAATAGTTTAATGCACCGTTCTTGTAGGATTCTGCGACAGCTTGTGGGTTGGTGATCGACGGTCCGGCACGTATGATCCCTTACAAACTCCTGCAGATTAGAAACCCATGTCCTTGATAGTTCTGCTGCTTCTGCCATTCATCGGCAGCTGTCTGGCGGCTGTCCTGCCGCATAACGCGCGTAACAGTGAGTCACTACTGGCAGGTCTTGTTGCACTTGTCGGCACCGTACAGGTGGCGCTGCTATACCCTCAGATTGCCGATGGCGGCATCATTCGCGAAGAAGTGCGCTGGCTGCCCAGCCTTGGGCTGAACCTGGTCTTGCGCCTGGATGGCTTCGCCTGGTTGTTCTCCCTGCTGGTGCTTGGCATCGGCACGCTGGTCTCGCTCTACGCCCGTTACTACATGTCCCCTCAGGACCCGGTACCGCGCTTTTTCGCGTTTTTCCTGGCGTTCATGGGGGCCATGCTCGGCCTGGTGATTTCCGGCAACCTAATCCAGATCGTATTCTTCTGGGAACTGACCAGTCTGTTCTCTTTCCTGCTGATCGGTTACTGGCATCATCGCAGCGATGCACGACGCGGGGCCTATATGGCCTTGATGGTTACCGGGGCTGGCGGCCTGTGCCTGCTGGCAGGGGTGCTACTGCTCGGCCATGTGGTCGGCAGCTACGACCTGGACACGGTGCTGGCTGCCGGTGACCAGATACGTAGCCATGCCCTCTACCCGGTACTGCTGCCCCTCATCCTGCTGGGCGCCCTGAGCAAAAGCGCACAATTCCCCTTCCACTTCTGGCTTCCCCATGCCATGGCCGCGCCGACGCCCGTATCGGCCTACCTGCACTCCGCAACAATGGTCAAAGCCGGGGTGTTCCTGCTCGCAAGGCTTTGGCCGGCGCTGGCCGGCAGCGAGCAATGGTTCTGGATCGTCAGCGGCGCGGGCGCCTGCACCTTGCTGCTGGGCGCTTACACAGCGATGTTCCAGAATGACCTCAAGGGCCTGCTGGCCTATTCGACCATCAGCCACTTGGGCTTGATCACCCTGCTGCTCGGGCTTAACAGCCCATTGGCGGCCGTCGCGGCAGTGTTCCACATTCTCAATCACGCAACCTTCAAGGCCTCACTGTTCATGGCGGCCGGGATCATCGATCACGAGAGCGGCACCCGTGACATTCGCAAACTCAGCGGTTTGTTTCGCCTGATCCCCTTTACCGCGACGCTGGCCATGGTTGCCAGTGCTTCGATGGCTGGCGTGCCATTGCTCAACGGCTTTCTGTCCAAGGAAATGTTCTTCGCCGAAACCGTGTTCATTTCCTCCACTGCCTGGGTCGAAACGACCCTGCCGGTTATCGCGACACTGGCCGGTACCTTCAGCGTGGCCTACGCCCTGCGCTTCACGGTGGATGTATTTTTCGGGCCGCAGGCCACCGACCTGCCCCACACGCCGCATGAGCCACCGCGCTGGATGCGTGCACCGGTCGAGCTCCTGGTACTGACCTGCCTGGTGGTGGGTATTTTTCCAGCCCAGTCCGTAGGCCCCCTGCTCGCTGCGGCCGCCTTGCCTGTAGTCGGCGGCACCCTGCCCGAATACAGCCTGGCGATCTGGCACGGCTGGAATGCACCACTGATCATGAGCCTGATTGCCATGGCGGGCGGCATCGTGCTGTACCTGTTGCTGCGCAACCAGTTCAAGCTCGGCCGCATTGCCCATCCACCCTTCATCGAGCGTTTCAACGGCAAGCGACTGTTTGAGCGCTGCCAGGTACTGCTGATGCGCATGGCCCGCCGCGCCGAGCGCCTGCTCACGACCCGACGCTTGCAAAAGCAACTGTTCATGCTGGTACTGGCCGCGTTCCTCGCAGGCCTGCTGCCTATGCTGCACAGCGGCCTGAGTTGGGGTGATCGGCCGAAGATTCCGGGCTCAGGTGTATTCGTGGCCCTCTGGCTGATCGCAATTACCTGCGCCCTCGGTGCAGCCTGGCAAGCCAAGTATCACCGACTGGCAGCCCTGACCATGGTCAGCGTATGTGGCCTGATGACCTGTATCACCTTCGTCTGGTTCTCGGCCCCCGACCTGGCGCTGACCCAACTGGTCGTGGAAGTGGTCACCACGATCCTGATCCTGCTGGGCCTGCGCTGGCTGCCACGCCGGATCGAGGGCGTCTCGCCACTGGGCAGCCAGGAGCGTGCCCGCCTGCGACGCCTGCGCGACCTGGTGCTGGCAGTGCTGGTCGGTACCGGCATGGCCTTGCTGTCCTACGCCATGCTGACCCGGCCTACCCCCAACGACATCTCCTCGTTCTACCTGAGCCGAGCACTGCCCGAGGGCGGTGGCAGCAACGTCGTCAACGTGATGCTGGTGGACTTCCGCGGCTTCGATACCTTGGGCGAAATCACCGTGCTGGTTGCCGTGGCACTCGCGGTGTTTGCCCTGCTGCGACGTTTCCGACCGCCACGCGAAAGTATCGAGTTACCCGCACAACAGCGTCTGCTGGCGCCGGACGTGGTCACCGACCTGGTCAACCCACGGCACGCCGCCGATACGGCACTGGGCTTCATGATGGTGCCCGCCGCCCTGGTTCGCCTGCTGCTGCCGATTGCCCTGGTGGTGTCGATGTACCTGTTCATGCGCGGGCACAACCAGCCGGGCGGCGGCTTCGTTGCCGGCCTGGTGATGTCGGTGGCCTTCATCCTCCAGTACATGGTCGCCGGCACCCAGTGGGTCGAAGCGCAAATGAGCCTGCGCCCGCTGCGCTGGATGGGCACCGGCCTGCTCTGCGCCACCCTCACCGGGGTGGGTGCAATGCTACTGGGCTACCCCTTCCTGACCACCCACACCGCCCACCTTCACCTGCCGGTTATCGGTGACTTGCATGTGGCCAGCGCACTGTTCTTCGATATCGGCGTGTTCACGGTCGTAGTCGGTTCAACCCTGCTGATCCTTACCGCGCTGGCGCACCAGTCGGTACGTAGCCATCGCCCCGGTGGCCACGTGAAAAACCCTCAACCAGGAGCCGCCTGATGGAAGAAGTCATTGCAATTGCCATCGGCGTACTCGCCGCCTCAGGCGTATGGCTGATACTGCGGCCAAGGACCTTCCAGGTAGTGATGGGCCTGTGCCTGTTGTCCTATGGCGTCAACCTGTTCATCTTCAGTATGGGCAGCCTGTTCATTGGCAAGGAACCGATCATCAAGGACGGCATACCGCAGGACCTGTTCAACTACACCGACCCGCTGCCCCAAGCCCTGGTACTGACGGCAATCGTCATCAGCTTCGCCATGACCGCCTTGTTTCTGGTCGTACTGCTGGCGTCACGTGGCTTGACCGGCACTGACCACGTCGATGGCCGGGAGCCGAGTGAATGAATGCGATGAACCAACTGATCGTCGCCCCCATCCTGCTGCCTCTGATGACTGCAGCACTGATGCTGCTGCTCGGCGAAAAGCGACGGCCACTCAAGGCCCGTATCAACCTGGTTTCAACCCTGCTTGGCCTGGGCATTTCCGTGGTGCTACTGGTGTGGGTACACACACAGGGGCATGCCAGTTCGATGGGTGTTTACCTGCCCGGGAACTGGCCCGCACCATTCGGCATTGTGCTGGTAGTCGACCGCCTCGCGGCAATGATGCTGGTGCTTACCGGCATTGTCGGGGTTAGCGCGCTGCTCTACGCCATGGCCCGCTGGGACAGCGCCGGAGCCAGTTTCCATGCCCTTTTCCAGATCCAGCTGATGGGGCTGTACGGGGCCTTCCTGACGGCAGACCTGTTCAACCTGTTCGTCTTTTTCGAGGTGCTACTGGCGGCATCCTATGGCTTGATCCTGCACGGTTCGGGACGGGCACGGGTCAAGGCCGGCCTGCATTACATTGCCGTCAACCTCGTCGCGTCATCGCTGTTCCTGATTGGCGCAGCGATGCTCTATGGTGTTACCGGCACCCTGAACATGGCCGACCTGGCGATCAAGATCCCACTGGTGCCTGAGGCCGACCGAGGCTTGCTGCATGCTGGCGCCGCGATTCTGGCCATCGCCTTTCTGGCAAAGGCCGGCATCTGGCCATTGAATTTCTGGCTGGTACCGGCGTACTCGGCAGCCAGCGCCCCGGTGGCCGCACTTTTCGCAATCATGACCAAGGTCGGCGTCTACACCGTGTTGCGTCTCTGGACCTTGCTGTTTTCCGGGCAAGCCGGTGAGTCTTCATTCTTCGGTGGTGAATGGCTGGTTTACGGCGGCCTTGCAACCCTGGGTTGTGCCGCACTGTCGATACTCGCCGCCCAGCGTCTTGAACGTATGGCCAGCCTGAGCATCCTGGTTTCGGCAGGCACGCTGCTGGCCGCGATAGGCTTCGGGCAACCCGCCCTGACCGCAGCGGCGCTGTTCTATCTGGTCAGCTCGACGCTGGCGCTGTGCGCACTGTTCCTGCTTGCGGAACTGATCGAACGCTCTCGTTCGGTCAACGAGATTCCGCTGGATGACGACGGCGACACCCTGCCCGCGCCACCCGAGCCACCCCAACTGCCCAAAGGCATCAACCTGGACGATGATCAGAAGGCCGTTGTCGGCCAAGTCATCCCCTGGGCCATGGCGTTTCTCGGCCTGAGCTTCATCGCCTGCGCCCTGCTGGTGATCGGCATGCCACCGCTATCGGGTTTCATCGGCAAACTGAACCTGATCAGCGCCCTGCTCAACCCGCAAGGCCTCGGCATCACGACCGAACAGCCGTTGCCGATGACCGGCTGGACACTGCTGGCACTGCTGGTGCTCTCGGGCCTGGCCTCACTGATTGCCCTGGCGCGCGTCGGCATCAAGCGCTTCTGGACACCACAGGAACGCCCTTCGCCAGTACTAAGGCGCCTGGAATGCCTGCCGATTGTTGCCCTGCTCGGCTTGTGCGTACTCCTCAGCATCCAGGCCGAGCCACTGTTACGCTACACGCAGGACACTGCGAACGGCCTGCAGAACCCGCAGCAGTACATTTCTGCGGTGTTCGCTACACGGCCAGTGGCAGGCCCGCTGGCTGTACCTGAGGAGGTGCAGCCATGAAGCGCCTGCTCCCTGCCCCTCTGATATCGCTGGCGCTGTGGTTGCTGTGGCTGGTATTGAACCTTTCGATAAGCCCCGGCAACCTGTTGCTGGGCGCGCTGCTTGGCGTGCTCGCACCGCTACTGATGGCCCCCCTGCGACCACAGTCAGTGAGCATTCGCAAACCTGCGACCATCGTACGCCTGATCCTGCGGGTTGGTCTGGATGTGCTGAGCTCCAACCTGCAAGTGGCTCGCAGTGTCCTGACTGCCGGCCAGCGCCCACCACGGTCGGCCTTCGTGCGCATTCCACTGGACTTGCGCGATGCTCACGGGCTAGCAGCCTTGTCGATGATCACAACGGTTGTCCCTGGCACCATCTGGTCGGAGCTGGCGCTGGACCGCAGTGTCTTGTTGCTGCATGTCTTTGATCTGGACGACGAAACGCAATTCATCGAGCACTTCAAGCACACCTACGAACGCCCGCTGATGGAGATCTTCGAATGACAGGCCTGCTCGCCAACGCCATTCTCGCCAGCCTGTTCATTTTCGCCATGGCCATGGCCTTGACCTTGGTCAGGCTGTTCCGAGGCCCATCGGCGCAAGACCGGGTACTGGCGCTGGACTACCTGTACATCCTGGCCATGCTGATGATGCTGGTGCTGGGCATTCGCTACGCCAGTGATACCTACTTTGAAGGCGCGCTACTGATCGCGCTGTTCGGCTTTGTCGGCTCGTTCGCCCTGGCCAAATTCCTGCTACGCGGTGAGGTGATCGAATGAGCGAGTTCAATGCATTGCCATTCTGGCTTGAGCTGGCTACCGCGGCACTGCTGCTAACCGGCAGTGTGTTTGCATTCATAGGCGCATTCGGCCTGCTGCGCATGAAGACGTTCTTTCAGCGCATGCACCCACCAGCCCTTGCCTCGACGCTGGGGACCTGGTGTGTGGCCCTGGCCTCGATCCTGTACTTCTCCGGTCTCAAGCACATGCCGGTTCTACATGCCTGGCTGATCCCGATCCTGCTTTCGATTACCGTACCGGTCACCACACTGCTGCTGGCGCGAGCGGCACTTTTCCGCAAACGCATGGCGAATGAGCCTGTGCCGGAAGAGATCAGTAGCGGGCGCGACAGGGGTAACTGATAGATCACGTGCTAAGGCGTTGCAGCTCACGTCTAACCATCGAAGCAAACTCCGGCGGGCTTAGTTGGTAGAGTTGCGCGGCAACCCAATCAAGCCAGGCGGCCTTAAGTTGTGCACGCTGCGCAAGCCATTGTTCAGCCAATTCGCGCGCCTGCGCCTGGTGCTGCGCATGAAACTCGGCCCGACCACGCCGTTCAGTGCCGACATCCGTCATTCGCTGGCCTTGAAGGTCATCTCGCCCTTGCGCCACTTGGCCGCTTTGGCGGTGGCCGCCTTGAGAATCTTGCTCAAGCCTTCCTGCAGTTGTGCATGGGCCGCAAATATCAGCACCACACTCTGCCCTTCACGTAACACGATTCCGTTGCCGTCCGGGGTCGATACGAAGGCATAGTCGCCCAGACCATAAACCGTATGTTTGATGTCACGGAATCGAACTTCCAACTTACCGCCCTCACGACTGGGCAGTACCGCCGCGCGAAAGTGGTCGCCGACCTTTAACTCCAGACGCTGCTTGTCATCAACGACCAACGCCTCTTCAGTGTCGATTTCGGCCATGTAAAGGCCTTCGGCACTTTGTTCAGTGACATAGACAAAACGCGATTGAAACTGTTTGACCAGCTTGGCCCGAAGATCGCCCAGCACAAACAGGGCCTGCATATCCAGATTGCTGACTGCCAATGAAAAATTCCTCAACGACTGATCACGCCCCTGCCAACGCTGGCAGCAATGCCGCGCAATGGCCAAGGCACGTTGTTTTGAATGGCTAAGATAGTAGTGGTTTAGCGAATGATTATCCCGTGCAGATAAACACCCAAGCCTGAAGGAAAGTTAACTATTTCCTGCCGGCATAAGCCTTTTGGCGAATTCTCAGCAGATTTCCTCAATCAAGGAAGCTTTTTCTGACAGCAATATCGCATCAGACATGCGATAGCTGAAAGAACAGCCCCATCAGCGGGGGTGTCCTGACAATCACTCATGCACTACAGGAAGCTGAATATGCACGAAAACACTGAATTCCGTCGAGAGGCCAACGCGTATTGTGGCGTAGAAAGTCGAAACCCTGCCAAGCCTCCCCGCTTCGTCGTGGTACCTGCAGGTATCGGATTCTTTCACATAACCGAGTACACCACCGGGCGGGTCAAAGGCTTTCGCCGTCAGCACACGGAAGCCTGCGCACTGGCGCGTGACCTTGAGCGCTGAAGGCGTGCGCTCAGCTGGCGTGGCGAGCCGCACCCACCCTGGCAGCCTTGTTCAACTGAGCCAGCCACGCGGCGCGGCATTCCTGAGCCTCGCTGCGGCTGGCAAAAGCGGTGCCTCGACGCTCGCCATTGACCAGCACCACCCAACATACTCGCTTGCCAAGTGCCTGCATCGATGCAGGCACACCAGAACCGATCATCACGGCTACATCGACCTTGCTATGCATGATTCCCTCCGGAACGTCATTAGCAAACTAACGATAGGGCCATGATAAAACCCGTTCCTCTCGGGAAAAAGCTATCGCCTGCATAGCAGTTTTACATCAGCCGCAACAAAACACTCAGCCCACAGCCGCTACCTGCGGCTTGTAACCCAGGCGAAAGCCACCCCAATGACGCCCATGAACCTCAATGGGCACAGACAGATCATGCATCAGCTCACCGGTATCGCGGGTGTAGGTCTGCAGCAAAACAGCCTGTTGGTGGCTGCCACATCGAATACCCGTCGGGTCATCGAACTTGCGCTTGCTGCGATTGTGCGCAGTATCAACCGCTTCATCGCCGGTCAATGGTTGATTGAATGCTGCGTTGTGCGTTGGCACATAACCCTGTTGCGTGCAGGCAATGGCAAACACCAAGCCTTCGTGCTCTTTCAACAAAGGCTCCTGGATGGCCGGCAGAACCTGGTCAGTGTACTGGTCAAAGCGCGTGCGATAACGCACGGGCCGAGTACCGGGGATCGCCTGATAGTGCCGATCAAACAGGTCATCCAGGCTGATACGGCCTTGTGCGACATCGGCCTCAAACTGCCTGGCCATTTTCTGCGCCCCCTCGCGCGCCAGATCGTAGATGCGCTGGTGATACTCGTCCAGGCCGACCTCCGCCAAGCGTTCACTGATGCTCTCGGCCTGCCCTTCCATTTGCACCGCAGCCTTGGCCAGTTGCCGGGTCTGTTGGTCGCTGACCTGCAGATCACTACGCATTTGCTCGACAGCGCGGAACAGGCTGTCGAGTTGGGCCATGTTGGTTTCTGTCCCTTGGGCAATCTCGCTGATCTGCTGCTCTACGCCCGCGGCCAGCCCGGCAATGCTGTCGAGTTGCTCACCGGTGTGCTCCACCTGATCGACCCCCGTGTGCAGGTCATCAGACAACTCACGAATCTGCTCCACGACCTGGGCCGTGCGTTGCTGGATATCGGCAACCATCAGCCCGACCTCTTCAGTCGCCGTTGCCGTTCGCCCGGCCAAGCCGCGCACCTCATCGGCAACGACCGCAAACCCGCGCCCATGCTCACCGGCGCGGGCAGCCTCGATAGCCGCATTCAGGGCCAGCAAGTTGGTCTGACTGGCAATGGTGTGAATCACCAGGGTGACCCGCGCAATGTCTTCACTGCGTTGATGCAAGGCCTCGATCAACTCGCGACTCTCGCTGGCACGGGCACTCAACTGATGCATCCGCTGGATCGACTCCGCAAGCACCGAACGCCCGGCAGCACTGCTCTGGTGTGCTTCACGGGCGGCAGCCAAGGCCTGCTGGCTGAGGTGCGAGGTCGCTTGCTCAGTATCGATCATGACGTGTGCGCTACTGACAATCTGAGCGGCTGAAGCAAGTTGCGATTGCAGCTTGCCGGCCAGTTGCTTCACAGAAAATGCCACACCCGCTGCCGACAAGGCGTTATGACTGGTAGTTCGCGAAAGATCACGGGTCAGCTCAGTGAGCGGATCGACTGCACGATGCACTTCATCCGGTTCGCGCCGGCGAAAACGCGGCAGCACAAGGGTCAACAAAGCCAGTGGCGCGCAGACATAGAACGACAGCCCGGCAAATGCCATCGCGGCCAACAGCACCAGCAGTACCAGACTTTGCAGCGCGACCCCCGCCCACCCCTGCCTGGCAATGGGTGAATGGCGCGGTGTTAGCATGGCCTCTGGCAGAGATCCTTCTCGCATCATGGTTCAAGCTCCATAGACACTGTCGTTTTTGTGACGCCATTAAACGCCACTATAAAGCCATTATCTATGCTTCCTTGGACCTAATACGACTGTGCTTGATACAGGACAAGAAACGCAAAGGCCCCGGGGTTTGATCCCTGGGGCCTTGAGCTACACCCGTGCTGACGTCAGATCTGACGCTGGTGCTTGTCGATCTGCTCGTGGCGTTCTTGCGCTTCGATGCAGTACTTGGTGGTCGGGCTGATAAGCAGACGCTTCAGGCCGATTGGCTCACCACTGTCATCGCACCAGCCGAAGCTTTCGTCGGCAATTCGGCCCAGCGCCATCTCCAGCTGTGGCAGCAGGCGCTGATCACGTTCGATGGCGTTGACCAGCCAATGGCGCTCTTCTTCGACCGAGGCAGCGTCGGCAGGATCGGCAGGCGAGTCCAGGCTTTCAATGGCTACACGGCTCTGTTCGATACGCTCCTGGGTTTCGATCTTCATCGACTGCAACAAGTCGGTGAAGAAGGCCAGTTGCTCGGCATTCATGTAGTCATCGGCCGGCATGGCCAGCAACTTTTCCTTTGTCATTGATTTCTCTATAAAAAATACGTGCATTAAGGCGAATCGGGTGCTGCTCGCGACGAGCGCGCTCAGCGGAATTCTTCAAGCACCATCCGGCACTCAATTTACAGGGGGCGGCAGTCTAAGGCCGAGATTCGTACTCAGCAACATAAAAGACAGTGGATGCACCCGAAAAAACCAAGGGTCATACTCACCTGATGGCCCGAGAGCGCAGGCTTTATAGCAAATAAAAGGGCTAGCCGGCGTACTGCAAGAGACAAACGGCAGCACCCGCCCCCGGCTCCCGGGAACCAACCGTTCAGATACTGTAACAATTTCTTGTGCATTCACGTGAATGCACACTACCCCAACAACTGACTCAACACCGCACGCAACTTGCCCGGTTTCACCGGTTTGCTCAACAACGGAGCCCCAAGGCGCTGCATCGCCAGACGGCTCTGATCGCTACGATCAGCAGTGATCATCACCGCGGCAATCGGCCGCCCAAAGTGCGCCCGCAGGTCCATGACCACATCACAGCCTGTTATTCCGTGGTCGAGGTGGTAGTCCGCCAGGATCAGCTCCGGCTCACGCCCCTGAAGCACCTCCAGCGCGCTCTCACGGTCTGTAGCAGTCAGCACCTCACACCCCCACTGGCCAAGCAACGAGGCCATGCTTTGGAGAATGCTCAGCTCGTTGTCCAGCACCAGCAAACGGCGCCCCGGCAATGGATTGCCGATACTGGGTTGCGGCAACACGGCTGCCGCCGGTGGGCGTGGCAAATCGTGGGTCAGCGGTACATCAATGCTGAACACCGAGCCGCGCCCCGGCCAGGAACGCACACGCACCTGGCAGTCGAGTATGCGGGCAATACGCTCGACAATCGCCAACCCCAGGCCAACCCCCTTGCGATCAGCCGCACGACCAACGTCGAGCTGATTGAACTCCAGAAAAATCGACTCCAGGCGATCGGCTGCAATCCCCCTACCGCTATCCCACACCTCAAGTCGCAGGTAATGACCACATCGCCTGGCCCCCAACAACACACGTCCGTGCTCGGTGTATCGGCAGGCATTGCTGAGGAAGTTGCGCAGGATCCGCGTCAACAAGCGCAAATCGGTATGAATCACCCGCTGACCGCTACGCACCCGCAAGCTCAGCCCTGCCGCCTCCGCTACCGGCTGGAACTCCGACGCCAATGGGGCCAACACCTCATCGAGGCTATACAGGTCAAGGTCCGGCTTGATCGCGGCCTGGTCCAGCCGGGAGATATCGAGCAAATCGGTAAGCAGGTCTTCGGCGCCTTCCAGCGCCTGATGAGCGCGTTCGACCAACACCTGCTCGGTGGCCGGTAGAGGTCGCTCACGCAAGGTAGAAATCAGCAGCCGCGCCGCATTCAATGGTTGCAACAGGTCATGGCTGGCCGCAGCCAGATACTTGTCCTTGCTACGGTTGGCGGCCTGGGCCGCATCGCGAGCCTCAATCAATTCATTGGTACGCTCGGTGACGCGCTGCTCCAGTTCATCGTTGAGCTGTTGCATGCGCTCTTGAGCCTGCTTGCGCTCGGTAATATCGGCAACAAAGCCCTCCACCAGGCCCTCTTCATCCGGTCGACGCAGCAGGTTCATCAGCACGTCGATACTGCTGCCATCACGGCGACGCAACTGTGTCTCATAGCCCAGCAAGGCGCCGTCTCGCTGCAACACCTGGGTAATTTGCAACAGCTCCGTCGGCCCACCGACAAACAAATGCCCTCCCAGGTCTCTGCGAGCAAACAACACAGCCTGAGGGTCCGAGTAACCCAGCATACGTGCCAATGCCGGGTTCGCGGCACGCAGGCCATCGTCCAGGCTGGCCTGAAAAATCCCGTGTACCGCGTGCTCGAACAGCCACTTGTAACGATTGCGCTCGGCCTCCAGCTCCTCCAGCCGCACGGCCAACTCCGGGTAGTGGCTCTTGCGAACGGTGTGGTTGCTCAGCCCTAACAGCCCGGCAAGGGCATCGGCCCGAGGTTCAGAGGGCCTCGCCATACACCACCTCGACATCACGCAAGCTCGAGGCACGCGGGTTGGTCAGAATGCATGGATCATCCATGGCATGCTGCGACAGGAACGGGATATCCGACAGGCCAACACCGTGCAGGCCAAGGGTTTCATGGAAGCCCACCGCATGCTTGAGGGCAATCAGGTGCTCAACCAGCCGCTGGCGAATCTGGTTATGGTTCAAACCGCGGCAATCAATACCGAGGGTCTCGGCGATTACCTTGAAACGCTCGGGGGCGGCGCTGTAGTTGAAGGCCACGACGTGCTCAACCAACACCGCATTGCACAAGCCATGCGGCAGGTCGAGAAAACCGCCCAGGCTATGGGACATGGCATGTACCGCCCCCAGGATGGCGTTGGAAAACGCCAACCCGGCCTGCATGCTGCCCAACATGATCTTCTCGCGCAGGGCGATATCGCCGGGGTTGGCGATCATCTGCACCAGGTGGCCGTTGATCAGGCGCATCGCTTCCAGGGCATGGGGATCGGTCAGCGGCCCGTGGCCGGTAGAGACAAAAGCCTCGATGGCATGCACCAACGCATCGATACCGGTGCAGGCGGAAAGGAATGGGTCCATGCTCAGGGTGGTTTCCGGGTCGATCAACGACACATCCGGCACCACTGCCTTGCTGACGATGGAGAATTTCATCCGTTCTTGCTGGTTGGAAATGATCACGAACTGCGAGACATCCGCCGAGGTGCCGGCCGTGGTCGGGATCAGGATCAGCGGCGGGCTCGGCACGCGAATGGTATCGACCCCTTCAAACTCCAGAATATGCCGCCCATGCGCGACCACGATGCCAATGCCCTTGGCGCAATCCATCGGGCTACCGCCACCGACGGCGACAATCACATCACACTGCTCACTGCGGTAACGCTCAGCGCCGGCCATGACCTCCTCGACCCGAGGATTGGGCGACACGTCACTGTACAGGCAGTACTCAATGCCTTGCTCACGCAGGCTGGCTTCGATATCAGCCACCCACCCCGCCACGATCACCCCAGGGTCGCTGACCAGCAACACCTTGCGTGCGCCAAAGGTCTTGGCGTAGTTGGCCACATGGTGCCGACAGCCGGCGCCGAAGATGATTTCCGGGGAGACGAATTTACGCAACTGGCTCAGGTTCGGGCTCATGCAACGCCTTCTTGTTTCTTTTAAGATAGCGCCAGCCTAAAGCATCGGACCGGGATTGCAATCAGACCATCAAGGTCGTCGAAGATAAGCCGCGCCGGTCACTGCAACCAGTGACCGGCGGGAGAAGGATCAACGGTTGGCGAAGTACATCGTCACTTCAAAACCAATACGCAGATCAGTGAACGCAGGCTTTTTCCACATAGCTCGATCCTCTTCTAGCACCACAGGATTGCGGTGATTTCATTAAACACTTGCCCTGCAAACCACGCCTCCTACTTTGGGAGCAAATGGCGCAGCGCTTTGGTGCCATACCCTCAACAAGCCCTTCAGATACGCCGCGCACATGCGAGCGCCCTGCCAAGGGCAGATCCCGTCAAGCGAGCACTGAGTGGAGCACAAAAAAGCAGCCGCTGAACACTGACAGAAATGCCAGGTATCCAGCGGCTGAAAGGGACGTGAATTAGAAGAAGCCCAGAGGATTGATGTCGTAGCTCACCAGCAGGTTCTTGGTCTGCTGGTAATGGTCGAGCATCATTTTGTGGGTTTCACGGCCAACGCCAGACTTCTTGTAACCACCAAATGCGGCGTGGGCCGGGTACAGGTGGTAGCAGTTGGTCCATACGCGACCGGCCTTGATCGCGCGGCCCATGCGGTAGGCACGGTTGATGTCACGGGTCCAGACGCCAGCACCAAGGCCAAACTCGGTGTCGTTGGCAATCGCCAGGGCTTCGGCCTCGTCCTTGAAGGTGGTCACACCAACGACAGGGCCGAAGATTTCTTCCTGGAACACCCGCATGCCATTGTGCCCCTTGAGCAGGGTCGGCTGGATGTAATAGCCCTGGGACAAATCACCGGCCAGACGCTCGCGGTCACCACCGGTGAGCACCTCGGCGCCTTCTTCGCGGGCGACCTGCATGTAGGATAGGATCTTTTCGTACTGCTGTTCTGAAGCCTGGGCGCCGACCATGGTTTCGGTGTCCAGCGGATTGCCGCGTTTGATCTGGCCGATCTTCTTCATCACCGCGGCCATGAAGGGCTCGTAGATCGACTCCTGAACCAACGCCCGTGATGGGCAGGTACAGACTTCACCCTGGTTGAAGAACGCCAGCACCAGGCCTTCGGCAGCCTTTTCGATGAATGCAGGTTCGGCCTGCATGATGTCTTCAAAGAAAATGTTCGGCGATTTCCCGCCCAACTCCACTGTAGACGGAATGATGTTTTCGGCAGCACATTTGAGGATGTGCGAGCCCACAGGAGTGGAACCAGTGAAGGCGATCTTGGCGATGCGCTTGCTGGTGGCCAGGGCCTCACCCGCTTCACGGCCAAACCCCTGAACGATGTTCAACACGCCCGGTGGCAACAGGTCGCCAACCAGCTCGGCCAGCACTGTAATCGACAGCGGCGTCTGCTCAGCAGGCTTGAGCACGATGCAGTTACCGGCGGCCAGCGCCGGCGCGAGCTTCCAGGCCGCCATCAGCAGCGGAAAGTTCCACGGGATGATCTGCCCGACCACACCCAGCGGCTCGTGGAAATGGTAAGCCGTCGTGGTGTCATTGATCTCGGCGGCGCCTCCCTCCTGAGCACGGATACAGCCGGCAAAGTAACGGAAATGGTCAGCGGCCAAGGGTACGTCGGCATTCAGGGTTTCACGGATGGCCTTGCCATTGTCCCAGGTTTCGCTGATGGCCAGCACTTCCAGGTGCTGCTCGATACGGTCGGCAATCTGCAGCAGAATCCGCGAGCGGTCCTGCACCGAGGTTCGCCCCCAGGCATCGGCAGCGGCATGGGCCGCGTCCAGGGCACGGTCGATGTCGGCCGCATTGGAGCGCGGAAACTCCGCAATCAGTTGGCCATTGACCGGCGAGCTGTTGCTGAAGTACTGGCCGCTCAACGGCGCAACGAACTCACCGCCGATGTAGTTGCCATAACGGGGCTTGAAACTGACAAGGGCATCTGGGGTGCCGGGTGCTGCGTAAATCATGCGCAAACCTCTGCTGATCGAGGCCTGCCGAAGGGCAGGCAGTGGTTCGATCTTAGCCAGCAGGTCGATAGCCGCGAATGAGCCGTTGGCAGCGGGCGGCTCATTATTTGGTAGTAGGTCTGGCAGGCGTCGTAGCACCTTGGCAAGGCCTGGCTCCCACCGCCCAATGTGTGCGGGAGCAGGCCTTGCCGGCGAGCAGGTGCCTTAACGGTCCTTGAACTGTGCTTCGCGCTTGGCGATAAAGGCCGCCATGCCTTCTTTCTGGTCTTCAGTGGCGAAGGCAGCATGGAACACGCGACGCTCGAAGCGCACACCTTCGGTGAGGTTGACTTCAAAGGCGCGGTTGACGCTTTCCTTGACCATCATGGTCATCGGGATCGATTTGCTGGCGATCACGGCAGCGACCTTCAGCGCTTCGTCGAGCAACTCCGCCTGAGGTACGACACGGGCAACCAGCCCCGCACGCTCGGCCTCTTCAGCGCCCATCAGGCGACCGGTCAGGCACAGTTCCATAGCCTTGGCCTTGCCTACGGCGCGCGTCAAGCGCTGAGTACCGCCCATGCCCGGCAGCACACCCAGGTTGATTTCCGGCTGGCCGAACTTGGCGTTGTCAGCGGCAAGGATGAAGTCGCACATCATCGCCAATTCACAACCGCCACCCAAGGCGAAACCGGAGACGGCAGCAATGATCGGCTTGCGGCGATTGGCGATACGGTCAGCGTCGCTGAACAGGTCATCGACGTAGATCTGCGGGTAACGCAGGTCGGCCATTTCCTTGATATCGGCACCGGCAGCAAAGGCCTTCTGGGAGCCGGTAAGCACCACGCAGCCGATGTTCGGGTCGCGTTCGAGCTGGTCCAGCGCCTGGTTGATCTCACTCACGATTTGCGCGTTCAGGGCATTGAGCGCCTGCGGCCGATTGAGGGTGATCAGACCGACCTTGTCACGGATGTCCAACAGGATGGTTTCGTACGTCATGCAAACGGCTCCCTTCAAAGATTGCGCGCAATGACCATGCGCTGAATGTCGCTGGTGCCTTCGTAGATCTGGCAAACCCGCACATCGCGGTAGATCCGCTCCAGCGGGAAGTCGCTCAGATAGCCATAACCGCCCAGGGTCTGCAAGGCATCGGAGCAGACCTTCTCGGCCATTTCCGAAGCAAACAGCTTGGCCATCGAGGCTTCCACCAGCGCCGGACGCCCTGCATCACGCAAGGCTGCGGCATGATGCACCATCTGCCGCGCCACGGCGATGCGCGTTGCCATATCGGCCAGACGGAACGCGACAGCCTGATGCTCGATCAACGGTTTGCCGAAGCTTTGCCGCTCGCGGGCATAATCGCGGGCCACTTCAAACGCTGCGCGGGCCATACCCACCGATTGCGCGGCAATGCCGATGCGCCCGCCCTCCAGGTTCGCCAGCGCAATCTTGTAGCCTTCGCCCTCCTCGCCGAGGCGGTTGGCCACCGGCACGCGGACGTCATCGAAAACGATCTGGCAGGTGTCGGAGGCATGCTGACCCAGCTTGTCTTCGACCCTGGCGACCTGGTAGCCCGGTGAATCCGTCGGCACGATGAAAGCGCTGATGCCACGCTTGCCGGCTGCCGGGTCCGTCACGGCAAACACGATCACCACACCGGCATTTTGCCCGGAGGTGATGAACTGCTTGCAGCCATTCAGCACGTAATGATCGCCATCACGGCGGGCGCGGGTTTTCAGGCTGCTGGCATCGGAACCGGCCTGCGGCTCGGTCAGGGCGAACGCACCAAGCATGGCGCCACTGGCCAGCGGGGTAAGGAACTGGGTTTTCTGCTGGTCATTGCCAAACTTGAGGATCGGCACACAGCCCACCGAGTTGTGCACGCTCATGATGGTCGAGCAGGCGCCATCACCGGCGGCGATTTCCTCAAGGGCCATGGCGTAAGCCAGGTAACCGGTATCACAACCGCCCCACTGCTCCGGCACCAGCATGCCGAAGAAGCCCAGCTCAGCCATTTCGACCATGGCTTCTTTCGGGAAGCGGTGCTCACGGTCCCACTGTTCGGCAAAAGGCCGCAGACGCTCTTGGGCAAACTGCCGGGCGGCGTCGCTGATCTGCTGTTGTTCGTCATTCACTAACATGGTGGACCTCAATACAGGCATTCAACGGCCATGGCCGTGGCTTCACCGCCGCCGATGCAGATCGCCGCCACACCACGGCGCAGGCCTTTCTGGCGCAGGGCCGAGAGCAGTGTGACGAGAATCCGCGCACCCGACGCACCGATCGGATGGCCAAGGGCGCAAGCGCCACCGTGGACATTGACCTTGTCATGGGGCAACTCGAGCGCTTGCATGGCGGCCAGGGTAACCACGGCAAAGGCTTCGTTGATTTCAAACAGATCGACTTCACCGAGGTTCCAGCCGGTGCGCTTCATCAGCTTTTCGATGGCGCCAATCGGCGCAACCGGGAACAACGATGGCGTGTCAGCGAACGCTGCATGACCATGGATCACTGCCAGCGGCTTGAGGCCACGTTGCTCAGCCTGGGAACGGCGCATCAGCACCAGCGCGGCAGCACCGTCAGAGATCGAACTGGAGTTGGCCGCCGTTACGGTACCACCGTCACGAAAGGCCGGTTTGAGTTGCGGGATCTTGTCCAGGCGCGCCTTGGGCGGCTGTTCGTCATCACTGATCAGACGCTGTTCCTTGCCCACGGTGACTTCGACCGGAACGATCTCGGCGGCGAAGCTGCCGTCCTTGATCGCCTGCTGGGCGCGGGTCAGCGAGGCAATGGCAAAATCGTCCTGGGCTTTGCGACTGAAGCCATTCTTCTCGGCGCAATCCTCAGCGAAGGTGCCCATCAAGCGGCCCTTGTCGTAGGCATCTTCCAGGCCATCGAAGAACATGTGATCGATGATCTTGCCGTGCCCCATGCGATAACCGCTGCGGGCCTTGTCCAGCAGGTACGGCGCGTTGGACATGCTTTCCATGCCGCCGGCCACCACCACATCGGCGCTGCCGGCCAGCAGCAGGTCATGGGCCATGATCGCGGCCTGCATGCCCGAACCACACATTTTGTTCAGGGTTGTACAGGTAGTGCCCTTGTCCAGGCCAGCACCGAGGGCTGCCTGACGGGCCGGCGCCTGACCAAGACCGGCAGGCAATACACAGCCAAACAGCACCTGCTCGACGCTATCGCTGGCAATACCGGCGCGCTCTACGGCCGCACGGATGGCTGCAGCGCCGAGTTGCGGGGCCGTCAGGCTTTTCAGGTCACCCTGCAGCCCACCCATGGGGGTACGCACGGCGCTGACAATGACAATTGGATCGTTGGCGAGGGTCATGATGGTTACTCTCTGATTACTTGGCAGCCATGCGCAGCGCACCGTCGAGACGGATCACTTCGCCGTTGAGCATGCTGTTCTCGATGATGTGACGGGCCAGCGCCGCGTATTCCTGCGGACGACCCAGGCGTGGCGGATACGGCACACCTGCAGCCAGCGAATCACGCACTTCCTGAGGCATACCCGCCATCATTGGGGTCTCGAAGATGCCTGGGGCGATGGTCATCACGCGGATACCAAACCGCGCCAGTTCACGGGCCGCCGGCAACGTCAGGCTGGCGATGGCGCCCTTGGAGGCAGCATAGGCTGCCTGGCCGATCTGGCCGTCATAGGCTGCGATGGATGCGGTGTTGATGATCACTCCGCGCTCACCCTCGGCACCGGCCTCAGTTTCAGCCATGGCCGCCGCGACCAAACGCAGCAAATTGAAGCTGCCAACCAGGTTAATGTTGATCACCCGACTGAAGCTGTCCAGGCCGTGCGGGCCCTGCTTGCCGAGGATCTTCTCGGCACCGACCACCCCGGCGCAGTTGACCAGCCCATGAAGGCTACCAAAGGCTTCGACTGCGGCATCCACAGCAGCCTTGGCGGCGGCTTCCTGGCTGATATCGGCAACCGCGTAACGCGCCTTGGGGCCAAGGGCCTGCGCCTTGGCCGCTACAGCCTCGGCATTGAGGTCGACCAGCATGACCTGGGCACCGGCCTCGATGAGCATTTCGGCGGTGGCCGCGCCCAGCCCGGAGGCCGCGCCGCTGACGATGAAGTTTTTATTGGCAATGTGCATGTTCGGGTTCCTCAGGCGCTGGCGGTCTGACCCAGCGCGGCTTGTTGTTTGGCGATTTCCTGATTGCGCAGGATGAAGCGCTGCAGCTTGCCGCTCGGGGTTTTCGGCAGCTCGCTGACAAATTCGATTTCACGTGGGTAGGCATGGGCATACAGGCGTTGGCGCACGTGCTGGCGCAGGGTTTCGGCCAGTTCGGGGCTGGCGCTGTGGCCATTCCCCAGCACCACGAACGCCTTGACCAGCTCAGTGCGCTCTGGGTCGGGTTTGCCGATCACCGCGGCCTCGACCACCGAAGGGTGTTCGATCAAGGCGCTCTCGACGTCGAACGGTCCAACCCGGTAACCGGAGGTGGTGATCACGTCGTCACTGCGGCCGACGAAGCTGATGCTGCCGTCGTCGTTCAACTCGACGGTGTCGCCACTCAGGTAGTACTTGCCGACAAAGGCCTTGGTTGGCAGGCCGTGATAACCACCGAACCAGCACAGTGGTGACTGCTCACGGTCCACGGCGAGAATGCCCGGCTGCCCGGCAGGCAGTTCACGCTGCTGCTCATCCAGCACGACAATGCGATGCCCTGGAACGGCAAAACCTGCGGCGCCCATATGCACCTTGTGCGCAAGGCCATGGTGATTGCACAGGACCATGCCCAGCTCGGTCTGGCCATAGTGGTCATGGATAGGCACATTCAACTGCTCGGCGAACCAGCGGATCACTTCTGGGTTGAGCGGCTCCCCAGCGCTACTGACCACCCGCAGGCAACCCTTGATCGGCGCCGAAAAGTCCTCACCGGCAGCAATCAACATACGGTAGGCGGTCGGCGAACCGGCGAGGTTGGTAATGCCGTATTTCTTGATCACCTTGCAGGTGCTTTCAACGCTGAACGGGCCATCGAAGAAGGTCGTCGCGTGGCCCAGCGACAGCGGGCCGGTAACCGCATAGTAGAGCCCGTAAGCCCAACCCGGGTCGGCCAGGTTCCAGAAAGCGTCTTCCGGGCGCAGGTCGATGGCGTCGCGCATGTATCCCTGGAAGGCGACGATCGCGCGCAGCGGCACTTCCAGCGGCTTGGCCGGGCCGGTGGTGCCGGAGGTGAACATCAGCAGAAACGGTGCGTCGGCGCTCAGCAGCACAGGCTCGCATTCACTGGCCGCAGCATTGAGTTCGGTATGGAAGTCGAGGTCGCCGGAATCGGCCTGGGCGAGCACCGAGATAATCCGCGGGCAACCCTCGACGTCATCGAGCTTGCTGCGGTTGTTGCGGTCGGTGATCACCACCTTGGCGCCGGAGCTTTCCAGTCGGTGCTCGATCGCCTTGGGGCCAAATGCGGTGAACAGCGGCTGGTACACCGCACCCAGGCGCCAGGTACCGAGTATCGTCACCAGCAGCTCCACGGTACGTGGCAACAAACCCGCCACACGGTCGCCGGGGCCTACACCCTGAGCCTTGAGCACGTTGGCAAACCGCGCGGCGCGGGCCTGCAGATCGGCAAAACTGTAGTGCGTGCTGTTACCGTCACGGTCTTCGCAGTTCAACGCAATACGCCCGTCCTGGGCATGTCGGTCACAGCACTCAACACAGGCGTTAAGCGCCTCAAGGTTACCTGCAAGGGCCTCGTCGGCGGCCTGCTGATAGTTGAAGCTGCTCGCAGCCACGCTGTATTCACGCATCACCAGACTCCTCGTTTCTTATTTTTGGAATAAACGAATGATCTGTTGATAGTCGCGCTGGTCACTGCCTGCGGCAATGGTCAAAGCGCGCAATCTGGATGACTGGTTTGGCCACTCAGTCGGTCGGCAGAAGAATCAGGCTGCGGTAGTGCCCTGGGTTACTGCCGGTCCATTTGCGGAATGCCTTGTAGAACGAGCTGGTATCGGCAAACCCCAGGCGCGCGGCAATGTCAGCAAAACTGACGTCGGCTTCGGCCAACCAGGTGATCGCCAGTTCCCGGCGCACACTGTCTTTCAAGCCCTGATAGGTCTGCCCTTCATCGGCCAAGCGCCGCCGTAACGTCGAAGCGGAAATGCACAGGCGCTGGGCCAGGGCTTCGGTCTCTGGCCAGGCAGCAGCGGGCAGCGCGCGCAAGTCGTGGCGAATACGCCGCGCCAGGCTGGCCGGGTCGCGGTACTTGACCAAAATGTTGGCGGGCGCTTCGGCCAGAAAGCGTTGCAACTCATCGACGCTGCGTCTGACGGGAAGATCAAGGCACTCGGCCGCAAAGATCATCCGCGTGCGCGGGCGACCAAACTGCAGGTTCTCGGAAAACATCACCCGGTAGTCGTCGCAGAAGTCCGGCTCGGTACAGCGCAGTTCGATGGCCAGGATCGGAATACGCCGCCCTGCCAGCCAGCAGGCGACACCATGAACGATCATCCAGAAGGTGAAGTAGGTAAACGCCCGACGAGGTGCATCTTCAGGTTCGCCGACCACGATTTCGGCCAGGCTCTGCTGGCGCACCAACACCGGTTGCAGGTGCTCCAGCATCAATGACAGGAAGCTCAGCGCCGACTCCAGCGCGGCGCCCAGCGTGGGCTGCGCCATGGAAGAACGGCACAAAAATGCCAGGCTGCCGCTGCGCAAGCCGCGCGGGTCCATGCAGAAAAACTCATCGTGACAACGTCGCGCCAACAGCCGCCATAGCTGCGCATAGGCACTGGCCGGCACACGGGCATCGAGCTGGCCCAACTGCTGCGGCTCGATGCCGACCCGTTTGAGTACCTCGCTCGTGGCGCTGCCTGCTGCACAACTCTGCAACAGGGCCTCACGCACCAGTTGCATGGAGATCGTGTCTTTCTCCGTCATCGCTTGTACTTCACCTTCCCTTGAGGTTGCCGGTCGACATCTTAGAGCTCCGCCAGCGAAAACGCTCGTTTCAGCCCTGCTGTGCCAGGTCCAGAAATGCCCGTATCAGCCGAAGCTCACGGCGCCGTTCCAGACAACCCAGCATATGCTGGTTGATCAGCCCCGGGCCGGCAATCGGCCGGGCCACGACACGCGGGTCGTGGCTGACTTCAACCGAGGCGACAATGCCGATACCCAGCTCTGCCGCCACGGCTTCGGTCACTGCTTCGCGGCTATCCAGTTCCAGCAGGACCCTGGGCTGCACCTGCGCTTCGCTGCACGCCTGATCAAAGGTGCGCCGGGTAATGGAACTGGGCTCGCGCAGCACCATGATCTGTTTGTCCAACTGATCAATGGGCAACTGCGCAGTACTGGCAGCCCATTCATGCCCGGCCGGAATCAGTGCACAGATATGCGACGGCCCAAGGCTCTGCAAATACAGCCCCTTGCGCGGTTCCACCTCGGTCAGTACCGCCACATCGGCATGTTCGGACAACAACGCCGCAAGGGTTTCCTGAGCATTGCCCAGGCGCAGGTTGACCGTAATGCCCGGGTAGCGGGCGCGCAATTGCGCGAGCATCGGCATGACCCGGTGCGGGCCGTCTGCGGCCACTTCCAGGCGCCCGGTCAGCAACTGCCGGTTGGCTTCAAGCATCGCCTGGGCCTCTTCAGCCAGGCTGAACATGGCACGGGTGATCGCCGCCAGGCGGGTGCCCTCCTCGGTCAGTTCCACCCGGCGCGCCGTACGGCGCAACAAGGTGATCTGGTAATGCTCTTCAAGTGCCTTGATATGCCCGGTGACCGCTGGCTGGCTGATGAACAAGCGATTGGCGGCCCGGGTAAAACTGCCTTCACGGGCCACGGCATCAAAGGCGCGGAGCTGGAACAGGTTCATCAGTATCGGCCCCACTTATAGTTGGCATAACAACAAACAATTTGATTGATGGCGCGCGGAATTGCAACTTAAGCCCCGTACCTTCAGCCCACAGTTTGTGAGGACCACCACCATGAGTACTGCCGCTCCGATCCTGCTGACCCCTGGCCCCCTGACCACTTCGGCCCGTACACGGCAAGCAATGCTGGTGGACTGGGGCTCGTGGGACCGTGACTTCAACCAACTGACCGCCAGCCTGTGCCAACAACTGCTGGCCATCATCAACGGCGCCGGGACACACCATTGCGTTCCCCTGCAAGGCAGCGGCACCTTCGCCGTGGAAGCAGCCATCGGTACCTTGGTACCGCGCGACGGTAAAGTGCTGGTACTGATCAACGGCGCCTACGGCCAGCGCCTGGCAAAAATCTGCAAAGTACTGGGGCGCGCCTACAGCACGTTCGAAACCGCAGAAGACGAGCCGACCACGGCTGCCGATGTCGACCGCCTGCTGCAGGCCGACGCCAGCATCACCCACGTGGCGCTGATTCATTGTGAAACCAGTACCGGCATTCTCAACCCGCTGCCCGACATCGCCCGGGTCGTCGCCAACCACGGCAGGCGCCTGATCATCGATGCCATGAGTTCGTTTGGAGCCTTGCCGATCGACGCCAGCGAAGTGCCCTTCGATGCCTTGATCGCCGCTTCCGGCAAGTGCCTGGAAGGTGTGCCGGGCATGGGCTTCGTATTCGCCAACCAGGCATCGCTGGCCGCTGCCGAAGGCAACTCGCACTCCCTTGCAATGGACCTGCACGATCAACACAGCTACATGGCCAAGACCGGCCAATGGCGCTTCACCCCGCCTACCCACGTGGTCGCGGCCCTGCATGAAGCCCTGCTGCAGTACAACGAGGAAGGTGGCCTGCCCGCTCGTCATCAGCGCTACGCCAGCAACTGCAAAACCCTGCTCGACGGCATGGCCGCCATTGGCCTGCGCAGCTTCCTGCCGGCAGACATCCAGGCACCGATCATCGTCACCTTTCACGCCCCTCGTGATGCACGCTACGCCTTCAAAGACTTCTACGAGCGGGTCAAGGCCAAGGGGTTCATCCTCTACCCTGGCAAGCTCACCCAAGTGGAAACCTTCCGCGTCGGTTGCATCGGCTGTGTTGGCCCGGACGGCATGAGCGCCGCCGTCAACGCCATTGCCGACGTGCTGCGCGAAATGGAAGTGCTGGATATCTGAAGCCGTTTTCAATCCGCCCGATGGCATGACCGATCAAGGAATTCACCGATGAACTACAAAAACCCAACACACCTGCAAGCCGCGATCCTCGACTGGGCCGGCACCGTGGTCGACTTTGGCTCCTTTGCACCTACGCAGATCTTCGTCGAAGCCTTTGCCGAATTCGACGTCGAGGTTTCTATCGAGGAAGCCCGCGGCCCGATGGGCATGGGGAAATGGGACCATATCCGCACCCTCTGCGACCAACCGCAAATTGCCGAGCGCTACCGCAAGGTGTTCGGACGCACACCGACCGATGATGACGTGACCGCCATTTACCAGCGTTTCATGCCGCTGCAGATCGAGAAGATCGCCGTGCATTCGGCACTGATCCCCGGCGCGCTGGAGACCCTCACTGGCCTGCGTCAGAACGGCCTGAAGATCGGCTCGTGCTCGGGCTATCCGAAAGTGGTGATGGACAAGGTGGTCGAACTGGCGGCAAAGAACGGCTATGTTGCCGACCACGTAGTGGCCACCGACGAAACCCCTAATGGACGCCCTTGGCCGGCGCAAGCGCTGGCCAACGTGATTGCCTTGGGCATCGACGACGTCGCTGCATGCGTCAAGGTCGATGACACCGTGCCAGGCATCCTCGAAGGCCGCCGCGCCGGCATGTGGACCGTCGCCCTGGTCTGTTCCGGCAACGCCCTGGGCCTGACCTACGAAGGCTATCGCGCCCTCGACCCGAACACGCTGGAAGCCGAGCGCAAACGCATTCATGCGATGTTCGAAGGTTCGCGCCCGCACTACCTGATCGACACTATCAATGAGTTACCCGGCGTGATCGCTGACATCAACCAGCGTCTGGCCCGAGGTGAGATGCCGCAGGCGGTTTGACTGCGCAGGGCCGGCTCTCGAAAAGAGCCGGCCTCACCTTAACGCTGATGCAACGCGACCCAGCGCGCATAGCTGTCAATGAACCCCTGCAGAAACGGCCGGGTTTTCTCCGAAAGCTTGCCATGTTCATCGAACAGGCTCCCCGCCCCGCCTAAATATGCCTCAGGCTGCTGCATGCAGGGCACGTCGAGGAACACCAGCGACTGGCGCAAATGATGGTTGGCACCAAAGCCCCCCACCGCACCCGGCGACACACTGATTACCGCACCCGGCTTGCCGCTCCAGGCACTTTGGCCGTAGGGCCGTGAACCCACATCAATGGCGTTTTTCAGCACACCTGGAACCGAACGGTTGTACTCAGGTGTCACAAACAACAGTGCATCGCTGTTGCGAATCTGCTCACGAAAAGCCGTATAGGCAGCGGGTGGCGTGCCATCAATGTCTTCGTTGTACAGCGCCAGCCCGCCAATTTCGACAATACTCAATTTGAGACTGGGGGGCGCCAACTCGGCAAGCGCGCGAGCGACCTTGCGATTCAAGGACTCCTTACGCAGGCTGCCCACCAGCACCGCAACTGAATAGACCGGACTCATAGCGCTCTCCAACCTGAAAAACATAGGGAATTTTAGGTATAGACGATCAGTGCAGCTCCTCAGTTTTTTTCTACACTGGCAAAACTCCCCGCAGTTACAGCGGTCTATGGCTGACAGCGCATTTTTATTTCAGAGGTTGCACGTTAAATGACAGCAGTACTGGTCGGACAATTTCATGCACGGGATGCTGAAGGACGTATCTACCCTGTACATGAGTTCCAGGAATCTACCCTGCAGGCCGATGGAACTGCCGCCTCGCTCCCCGTTACCACCTACCGCCTGGCGATCGGTGACCGGGTCAACCACCTGGGTGAAGACCGTTTTGAACTGGTGCAGAGCGGTGTGGAGATCATCCGCATCCCCTGAGCCCATTCAGGGCGTAATGCAATCGACGGTATAGACCCGCCCCTGGGCGGTGTCTTCATGCTGCAGCCCATGCACGTCCGCGACAAAGCCGGGAAAACCGGTGTCGAAAGCCCGCGCGAAGGCCAGGTAGTCGATGATTGAGCGTGTCGCCTCGGTGAAGCGCTCACCCGGCATGATCAAGGGTATGCCCGGCGGGTACGGCACCAACATCACGGCGGCAATACGCCCGATCAATTGGTCGATGGGCACCGCCTCGACCTCCCCCCTGATCAGTTTGTCGTAGGCGTCGGCCGGTTTCATGACCACCTCCGGCAACCGGGTATACAAACGTTTGAGTTGCTTGGCCGTGGCATTGCTGCGGTAACAGTCGTGCAACTGGTCACACAGGTCACGCAGGCCCAACCGCTGGTAACGCGACGGGGCCAGGTTTGCCACGCACGGCAGGCTTTCGAGCAAGTCGGTATTGGCGTCGTAGTTGCGCTTGAACTCCAGCAGCTCGGTCAGCAAGGTGCTCCACTTGCCCTTGGTAATACCCATGGAAAACAGCACCAGGAAGGAATAGAGCCCGGTCTTTTCCACCACCAGCCCTCGCTCCCAGAGAAACTTGCTGACCACGGCCGCCGGAATCCCGTGCTCGCCCAGCGCACCGTCCGCAGTCAGGCCCGGCATGACCAGCGTGACCTTGATCGGATCGAGCAGCACATAGTCATCGGCCACCTCGCCAAACCCGTGCCATGCGGCCTGCGGCTGCAGCAGCCAGTCAGCAGTAGCCACCGCCCGCGCACCTTCGACCCGTGGTGGTTGCCAGACACTGAACCACCAGTCATCGGCGGCGATATGCGTGCGCAGGTTGGCCAGGGCCCGCCTGAAGCTCAACGCTTCATCGAACATTTCCTGTAGCAAAGAACGCCCGGCCGGGCCTTCCATCATCGCCGACGCCACGTCGAGCGACGCCAGGATGCTGTATTGCGGCGACGTGGAAATATGCATCATGAACGCTTCGTTGAAACGGTCTCGGTCCAACTGCCGAGCCCCGCCATCCTGCACATGGATCATCGAAGCCTGGCTGAAGGCTGCCAGCAATTTGTGGGTCGAATGGGTGCTGAACACCAGCGGGCTGTCCGCACTGCGTGACGTTCCCATGGCGAAACGCCCGGCGAAAAACTCATGAAACGCCGCATAGGCATACCAGGCTTCGTCGAAGTGCAGCACCTCGACACTGTTGCCGAGCATCTGCTTGATCAGCTCGGCGTTGTAGCACAGGCCGTCATAGGTCGAGTTGGTCACCACGGCCATTCTCACCTTCGGCGCGCGGCCCTTCGCCAGCGGGTTGGCCTCGATCTTGGCCTGAATCGACTCGCGGCTGAACTCACTCAGCGGGATCGGCCCGATGATGCCCAGTTCATTGCGCTCAGGGCACAGATACAAAGGGATTGCACCGGTCATGATAATCGCGTGCAACACTGACTTGTGACAGTTGCGGTCAACCAGCACCAGATCATCGCGAGCGACCATCGCATGCCAGACAATCTTGTTGGCCGTAGAGGTGCCGTTGATCACAAAGAAGGTGTGGTCCGCACCGAAGTTGCGCGCGGCCCGCGCTTCGGCGTCAGCCAGTGGCCCGGTGTGATCGAGCAGCGAGCCAAGTTCCGGCACCGACACCGATAGATCCGAGCGCAAGGTGTTTTCACCGAAAAACTGGTGGAACGCCTGGCCCACCGGGCTTTTGCGATACGCCACGCCGCCGCCGTGACCCGGCGTATGCCAGGAGTAGTTGGACTGCGCAGTGTGTTGCACCAATGCCTTGAAGAACGGCGGCAACAGCCCGTCCAGGTAATTGTGCGCAGCCCGTGCCACCTGCCGGGCCAAAAACGGCACCGTGTCTTCAAAAAGGTAGAGGATACCGCGCAGCTGGTTCAGCTCGCTCATGGCATCCGCCGGCGCATTTTCCAGTGTCACTTGCTCGCCCAAGGCAAAGATCGGCAGGTGTGGCGCACGCAGCCGCGCCAGGCGAATGAGCTCGACCATGTTCTGCAGAAGGTGAGTATTCTCCCCGGCGCCCTCGGCAGCGATCAGCATGCACGCCAGGCCATGGTGAGTGGACGCCACCAAACGTCCTTCGGCGTAATCCACTGCCGAAAGGATCGCAAAGCCGTCTTGCGTCAGCTCCTGGGCAATGGCGCGTACGCGCTCGCCAGCAACCGTATCAGCCTTGATATCGCGGTGAACGATCAGAACGGGAAACTTAAGATCCTTGTACATGCGCCAACCCACCCCGGAAACGACAGGCCCGAAGAGCCTTTCACTTCACAGGTTAGAAGGTTGCCGCCAGTGTGCAGGAACGACTTCAGTTCGCCTCGTTCATCTGTTGCCACAACGACGGGCCACCCGCGGACTTGGCGATCGCTTCCAGGCGGGCAAGATGGGCTTCAAGCTCGCTGGCGTTAGCCCGAATGATTCGTCCAGGCTGACGATCAGCCGGCAACCGACGAATTTCGCTGCCCTGAATGCTGTTGCCGTTACTGTCTTCAGCACCGTCGGCAGCCAACGAAAGGCTGGTCTGCCCGCCGGTCATGGCCAGGTAGACGTCTGCCAGCAACTCGGAGTCGAGCAACGCGCCGTGCAAGTCGCGGCCGGAGTTGTCGATACCGTAGCGTTTGCACAAGGCATCAAGGCTGTTGCGCTGCCCCGGATGACGTTCCCGCGCCATCATCAGGGTGTCGAGCACGTCGCAGTATTGGGTGATGTCAGTGCGGTCGGCGTAACCGGCCAAGGCGAATTCGTTGTTGATGAAACCAACGTCGAACGCCGCGTTATGGATGATCAGCCGCGCACCCTTGATGTATTCATAGAATTCATCGGCGACTTCGGCAAAGCGCGGTTTGCCAATCAGGAACGCATCGGTGATGCCGTGAACGCCGATAGCGCCCTCGTCACTCTCCCGATCCGGTTGCAGGTAAACGTGGAAGTTGCGGCCCGTCAGACGCCGACCAATCACCTCGACACAACCGATCTCGATGATCCGGTGACCGTCGGTAACCGGCATACCGGTGGTTTCGGTATCCAGCACTACCGACCTGTTGTTATGCATCTCCACGCCGGTGATCTCCTGCCGCGCACATCTAGAAAACCGCACCCCGTCGCTGATCCGGCCAAGCCGACAGTGACAGGGTGCTCAATTGGGAAAGCCGGGAATTCTACCTCAGCTCCCAGGCATTTGCCGGACCGATTTACGCTCAGCGCAGACCGCGCACTTCGTCGACACCGCGGTTGGCCAACTGGTCGGCACGCTCGTTGCCGTCATGGCCAGTGTGGCCGCGCACCCACTTCCAGGTCACCTGGTGCCGACCGACCTGTTCGTCAAGCTGCTGCCACAGGTCGGCATTCTTCACCGGTTGCTTGGCAGCGGTTTTCCACCCGCGTTTCTTCCAATTGACCATCCACTCGTTAATGCCCTTCATGACATATTCCGAGTCGGTGACCAACAACACTTCGCAACTGCGCTTGAGGGCTTCCAGCGCACGGATGGCGGCCATCAACTCCATACGGTTGTTGGTCGTCTCGCGCTCGCCCCCCCACAACTCCTTTTCCACACCCTTGCAAATCAGCAGGGCGCCCCAGCCACCGGGGCCAGGGTTACCCTTGCAGGCACCATCGGTGTAGATCTCGACGCTTTCGCTCATGTACAGCCTTTTTCATCAGTAATTGCCCCGAGCCTGCACGCTCAGGGTTCGGAATTGCGTCGGTTGACCTTGGCCATCGGGAGGGGCAGCAACTTGCCCATGGGTTCGCGACGCTCCTGGCGCAGCGGCCGCAGGCCAACCACCATTTTGCGCGCTACCAACAGGTAGACACCACCGCCGACACCCTGCCATCGGCCGGCCAAGCGCTCCCAGCCTTCCAGGCGCTGTTGCCAGGCGGCGGAAGCGAGCGGCGGACGATAGCACCCGAAGCGGCGTTTCTCCAGCGCGAAGCCCAGCAGGTTCAACCAGTCGCCGACGCGAGAGGGC
Source organism: Pseudomonas sp. AL 58 (assembly GCF_036348395.1). Taxonomy (NCBI): domain Bacteria; kingdom Pseudomonadati; phylum Pseudomonadota; class Gammaproteobacteria; order Pseudomonadales; family Pseudomonadaceae; genus Pseudomonas; species Pseudomonas sp. AL 58. Next base: position 45,179 of record NZ_JAZBQR010000025.1, on the reverse strand, counting down.
GAGATGCAGCGCGCCTTGCGCAAGGCATCATGGGCAAAGAAATGACGCACTCCCCAGGTACTCCAGGGGTTGATACCGACGATCAATAAATGCCCACCAGGGCGCACGCTGCTGGCGGCCTCGCGCAGCAGGCCGTGCGGCGAAAGGCTGAAGTCCAACCCATGCTGCAGCACGACCACATCAGCGGCGTGCTCACTCAACGGCCAGGCCTGCTCTTCACAGACAATCTCCACCCCTGGCAACGGCGCGCCCAGGCGCACATTGCGCTGCACTTGCGGCGCATTGGGCGGAGCCTCGGCACAAGGGCCGTAATGCACCAGGTAGCCACCGAAGTAACGCCCCAGTTCCTCCTCCAGCAGCCGCTGCTCTTCTTTGAGCAACAACTGCCCCAATGGCCCGCCGAACCAGTCTCTCGCCAAACTGATCAGCTCAAGCCAGTCCGGATCAGCCTGAGCGAACGCTTTGTCGGTCATAGCCCTCTCCCGCTTGCCGGGTTCTCGTGGAACCCCATAGCCTCTAAGATGCACCAATGTCCCACGCTTGGCGAATCGCACCATGATACAGATCGATGCCCTGCCCGCTTTCTCCGATAATTACATCTGGCTGTTGCAGGACCCTGCCAGCCGCCGTTGTGCGGTCGTCGATCCGGGGGACGCCGGCCCCGTGCTCACCTGGCTCGACCATCACCCTGGCTGGCAGTTGAGCGACATTCTGATCACCCACCACCACCACGATCATGTCGGCGGCATCGAAACGCTAAAGGCGACCACCGGCGCCCGGGTGTGCGGCCCGGCTACAGAGCCAATCCCGGCCCGCGACCTGGCCCTGAACGACAACGACCGCCTGCACGTGCTGGGCCTGACGTTCCAGGTGCTGGCAGTGCCCGGTCATACACTGGGGCATATTGCTTATTACAGTAGCCAGACACCAACACCGCTACTGTTCAGCGGCGACACGCTATTCGCCGCAGGCTGCGGTCGCCTGTTCGAAGGCACTGCCGAGCAAATGCACCAGTCACTGCAACGCCTGGCAGCCCTGCCAGCCGAGACGCTGGTCTATTGCACACATGAATACACCCTGAGCAACCTGCGCTTTGCCTGTGCGGTGGAACCACAAAATCCGCATATTGCCCAACGCTTCGCCGACGTTACCCAGTTTCGCGCACACGATCGCATCACATTACCCTCCACGCTGGCACTGGAGAAGCTGACGAACCCCTTTTTGCGCACCGGCGAAACATCCGTTAAAGAAAAAGTGGACGAACGGAATGGCACCCCAAGCGCCTCTCCAAGTACTGTTTTTGCTGGCTTAAGGGCTTGGAAAGATACGTTCTAAGCAGACGCGGCTGGGCACCAAAAGTTCTGAGAGGTTGACCACCCCCCGGCTGCTTTCTAGAATCGCCCGACATTTTTGCCAGGAACTTACTTCCAGCCAATGTCGTCCCTTAGCCGCAGAACCCTCAATTCCGTCACCCTGACGCGCGTCGCACAAGCTGTCGCGCTGGCTCTGACCGCCACGCTCGTGGGCTGCCAGAGCACCAGTCATATGGGTGACTCCGAGAGCGTTCGCGCGCACAACTACCAGGCCCGACTGAAGCAAAAACCGGTCTTCATCCACGACAAGCCTGCACAACAGGCACCGGATGATGTCTGGGAGCGCATGCGTCAGGGCTTCAAGTTGCAGGACGATATCGGAGTCAACCCGCGCATCGAGCAACAGCGCCTGTGGTTTGCCAGTAACCCTTCGCACCTGGAAACGGTCGGTGACCGCGGCAGCCTGTACATGCATTACATCGTCGAGCGTCTTGAAGAGCGCGACATGCCGCTGGAACTGGCACTGCTACCCGCGATCGAGAGCGCCTACAACCCCCTGGCGTATTCACGCGCCCATGCGGTCGGCCTATGGCAGTTCATCCCCTCGACCGGGCGGCACTTCAACCTGCGCCAAACGCGTTTCTATGATGGTCGGCGCGACATTACCGCGTCGACCAACGCAGCGCTGGACTACCTGTCACGCCTGCACGACATGTTCAACGGCGACTGGCTGCTGGCACTGGCGGCCTACAACGCCGGCGAAGGCACCGTGAGCCGCGCCATTGAGCGTAACGAACGTCTCGGCCTGCCGACCGACTACTGGAACCTGCCGCTCCCCAAGGAAACCCGCGACTACGTGCCCAAGCTGCTGGCACTCTCGCAAGTTGTGCTGACACCACAGGCTTACGGCGTAAACCTCAACCCGATTGCCAATGAACCCTACTTCGAGGCCATCGAGATCAAGGACCGCCTGGACCTTTCGCGCGTGGCGGCCCTGGCCGAAATCGACGAAGACGAGATGTATCAGCTCAACCCGGCCTTCAAGAAACGCATGACGGTCGATGGCCCACAGCAACTGCTGGTCCCCACGGCCAAAGCGCAACTGCTCACGACCAGCCTGTCGAACATGAAGCCCGAAGAGCTGCTCAGCTTGCAGCCCAAGCCGGCCGTGTTCAAAGCCGCATTGGCCGAAGAGGAACCCAGCACAGCGGGTACCGCACGTAGCTACCGGGTCAAACGGGGGGACAACCTCGCCAGCATTGCCAAAGCCAACCGCGTCAGCGTCAACGATCTGCAACGCTGGAACAAGCTTTCCGGGCGCAACGTCAAGGTCGGCCAGACCCTTGCCTTGCGCGACACCAAAGGTGCCGTGAAGCAACGCTCCACCCAGTACAAGGTGCGCAAAGGTGACTCGCTGTACATGGTCGCCAAACGCTTCAACGTCGAAATGCAGCACCTCAAACGCTGGAATCCGAGCACCGCGCACGCACTCAAACCAGGCCAGACACTGACCGTCTATCTGCCTCATTGAGGCCGCACGGCACATCAACTCGGTGCCGCGCCGCCCCTGTGCGACCCGGTACTCTTTTTCCTGTCGATACAAGCTGTTACTGTAGCCAGACCAAAGCCCAAGCCGCCTGGAATGGATCCCCGACTTGATACGCCCCCTCCTGCTGTCAATCAGCCTGGCCTTGAGCTTTCCTGCGGGCGCAACAATCATCGAAAGCCATGGTTACGCCCAGTTTGGCACGCTCAAGTATCCAGCCAAGTTCACCCATTTTGACTGGGTCAATCCGCAAGCGCCCAAGGGCGGTACGTTGCGGGCCATGGCCTTTGGCACATTCGATACGCTCAACCCCTATACCTTCAAGGGCAGCAGCCCGGTAACCACGCCGAACTTCCTGCAGTATGGCGTGAGCGAGCTGAACGAAACCCTCATGGTCGGCACCGGCCAGTACGATCCTTCCGGCGATGAGCCGACGTCCAGCTACGGCTTGATCGCCCGCTCGGTCGAGTACAGCGAGGACCGTAGCTGGGTGGTGTTCAACTTGCGTCCTGAAGCGCGCTTCCACGACGGCGTCCCGATTACCGCGACAGACGTCGCGTTTTCCTATCGCACGCTTCTCAAGGAAGGCCATCCGCTTTACCGCACCAACCTGCAGGAAGTACAACGGGTCGACATCCTCAGCCCTCAGCGGATTCGCTTCGTGTTCAAACGCGCTGGCAATCCACTGTTGATCCTGCGCCTGGGCGAGATGCCGGTACTGCCGCAGCACTACTGGAAAACACGCGATTTCAAGGCCACGACCTTCGAACCGCCCTTGGGCAGCGGACCGTACCGCATTGTTCAGGTACAGCCCGGCAGAAGCCTGGTGTTCGAGCGCGTCAGTAACTATTGGGGCAAGGACCTGGCGGTCAATCGTGGCAAGTACAACTTCGACCGGGTTGAGTTCGAGTTCTACCGCGACAGCGATGTTGCGTTTGAAGCCTTCAAGGCGGGCGAATTCGACATCTATATCGAACACCAGGCGAAGAACTGGGCCAATGGCTATACCTTCCCTGCCGTACGTCGCGGCGAGGTGATCAAGGCGCAGATCCCGCACCAGATTCCAACCCAGACCCAAGGCCTGTTCATGAACAGCCGCCGGGCGACCTTTGCCGACACCCGGGTTCGCCAGGCGCTGGGCCTGATGCTGGATTTCGAATGGACCAACCGCACCCTGTTCAGTAGCGCCTACCAGCGCGCGACCAGTTTCTACCCAAACAGCGAGTTCAGCGCCACTGGCTTGCCTGTCGGGCAAGAATGGCTAATGCTTTCGCCCTACCGCAACCAACTGCCGCCAGAGCTGTTCACCCAGCCGTTCAAGGTCAGCAGCACCGAAGGCCGGGGCATTGGCCGGGATACCTTGCGCCAGGCCCTGACACTGCTCAACCAGGCGGGCTGGAAACTGAGCGGACAACGCCTGCTCAACGCCAAGGGGCAACCCTTGAAACTGGAGATCCTGCTGGTCAATCCAAACCTGGAGCGGATTCTGCAACCTTATGTCGAAAATCTGGCGAGCATCGGGATCGATGCACGCTTGCGCACCGTTGACCGCGCCCAGTACAAACAGCGGCTGGACCAGTTCGATTTCGACATGATTCTGATGACGCTCAACCAGACCCTCAGCCCGGGTCTTGAACAGTGGCAGTATTTCCATTCAAGCCAGGCCGCGGTCAAAGGCAGCAAAAACTATGCAGGGGTCAAGGACCCGGTGGTCGACCACTTGCTGGAGGTACTGCTCGCCGCAAAAAGCCGGGACGAGCAGGTTGCGGCCACTCGCGCACTGGACCGGGTACTGCTCTGGCAGCACTACATGATTCCCAACTGGTACCTGAACAATCACCGCCTGGCCTACCGCAATCGGTTCGCCTTCGTCGCCACACCGCCCTATACCCTGGGCCTTAACAGTTGGTGGCTCAAGCCTTCGGAGAATGCCCAATGACGCCATTGCCCGGCTTTCGCATACTGGCTGGCCTGTTGCTTGCTGGCCTCAGCCTGCAGACCCTGGCCGCGCCGCAACATGCGCTGACCCTGTACAACGAAGCGCCGAAGTACCCAGCCAACTTCAAGCACTTTGATTACGTCAACCCGGACGCGCCCAAGGGCGGCACCTTCCGCCAGAATGGCTTCGGCAGCTTCGACAGCCTAAACCCATTCATCAACAAGGGCGTCTCGGCGGACAACCTCGACCTGATCTACGACACCCTGGCCCGCGCCAGCCTGGACGAACCGTTCAGCGAATACGGCTTGCTGGCACAACAGATCGAAAAGGCCCCGGACAACAGCTGGGTGCGCTTCTACCTGCGCCCGGAAGCCCGCTTCCACGACGGCCACCCAGTACGCGCCGAGGACGTGGTGTTCACCTTCAACATGCTGATCAAGCACGGCGCCCCACTTTACCGCGGCTACTATGCCGACGTTGCGGAAGTGGTCGCCGAAGATCCGCTGCGGGTGCTGTTCAAGTTCAAGCACAACAACAACCGCGAGCTGCCGCTGATTCTCGGGCAGATCGCCGTATTGCCCAAACACTGGTGGGAAGGTCGTGACTTCACCAAGGGCAACCTGGAAATCCCGCTGGGCAGCGGGCCTTACACCATCGCCGAGGTCAAGCCCGGGCGCTCAATTCGCTACGTGCGCGACAAGAACTACTGGGGCAAGGACCTGCCGGTCAACCGCGGCTTCTACAACTTCGACCAGATGACGGTCGATTACTACCGAGACAACACCGTCGCCCTGCAGGCACTCAAGGCAGGGCAGTTCGATTATTGGCTGGAAAGCAGCGCCAAAAACTGGGCAACGGCCTACGACACCCCAGCGGTACGCGAAGGTCGCCTGATCCGTGAAGAAATCCCCAACGGCCTGCCCACCGGCATGCAAGGCTTCGTCTTCAACCTGCGTCGTCCTGTGTTCCAGGATGTGCGGGTACGGGAAGCCCTGAGCCTGCTGCTGGACTTCGAGTGGACCAACAAGCAGTTGTTCAACGGCGCTTATACCCGCACCGGCAGCTACTTTGAAAACTCCGAGATGGCTGCCCGTGGCCTGCCTGATGCCGCCGAACTGAAGATCCTTGAACCCCTGCGCGGCAAGGTTCCCGAGCAGGTCTTCACCCAGGCCTTCGCCAACCCGGTCACCGATGGCAGCGGCATGATTCGTGAACAGCAGCGCAAGGCCTACAAGCTGCTGCAGGAGGCCGGCTGGAGCATCAAGGATGACAAGATGGTCGATGCCCAGGGCAAACCGCTGAAAATCGAATTTCTGCTGGCCCAGACCGAGTTCGAACGTGTCCTGTTGCCCTACAAACGCAACCTGGCCGACCTTGGTATCGATCTGACCCTTCGCCGGGTGGACGTTGCCGAATACGTCAACCGCCTGCGCTCACGTGACTTCGACATGATCGTCAGCGGCTTCCCGCAATCCAACTCCCCGGGCAACGAGCAGCGTGAGTATTGGCAAAGCGCCAGTGCCGACAACCCGGGCAGCCGCAATTTCATGGGCCTGAAAGACCCCGCCGTGGATTCGCTGGTGGAATCGCTGATCAACGCCGAATCGCGGCAAGACCTGATCGCCCATACCCGCGCACTCGACCGCGTATTGCTATGGGGTTACTACGTGGTACCCAACTGGCACATCAAAACCTGGCGCGTGGCCTACTGGAACCATATCGGCCATCCGCAAACCCCGCCCAAGTTCGACATTGGCATCAACACCTGGTGGATCAAACCCAGTACTACCCCTGTGATGCCCGTAGCAGCACCGACCGAGACTGCATCGACGAGCGGAGCACACTAGTATGCTGGCCTATACCCTACGCCGCCTGCTGCTGATTATCCCGACCCTGCTGGGCATCCTGGTCATCAACTTCATCATCATCCAGGCCGCCCCCGGCGGCCCGGTAGAGCAGATGATCGCCAAACTCGAAGGTTTCGAGGGCGCCACCAGCCGGATTGCCGGCGGCGGCGCCGAAGTGTCGGTAGCCGGTTCCAACTACCGCGGCGCGCAAGGCCTGGACCCGGCCCTGATCAAGGAAATCGAGCGCATGTACGGCTTCGACAAGTCGGCGCCGGAACGCCTGTGGATCATGATCAAGAACTATGCCCGGCTCGATTTCGGCGAAAGCTTCTTCCGCGATGCCAAGGTCATCGACCTTATCGCAGAAAAGCTCCCGGTCTCGATTTCCCTGGGGCTGTGGAGCACCCTGATCATGTACCTGGTCTCGATCCCCCTGGGTATCGCCAAGGCTACCCGCCACGGCAGCCATTTCGACGTCTGGACCAGTTCGGCGATCATCATCGGCTACGCAATCCCGGCGTTCCTGTTTGCCATTCTGCTGATCGTACTGTTCGCAGGGGGCAGCTACTTCGACTGGTTCCCGCTGCGCGGCCTGACGTCGAACAACTTCGATGAACTGAGCACCACCGGCAAGATCCTCGACTACTTCTGGCACCTGGTACTACCGGTGACCGCACTGGTAATCGGCAACTTCGCGACCATGACCCTGCTGACCAAGAACAGCTTCCTTGACGAGATCAACAAGCAGTATGTGATCACCGCCAAGGCCAAGGGCCTGAGCAATAACCGTGTGCTTTACGGGCATGTGTTCCGCAATGCCATGCTGCTGGTGATTGCCGGCTTCCCTTCGGCTTTCATCGGCATTTTCTTCACTGGCTCGCTGTTGGTGGAGGTGATTTTCTCGCTCGACGGCCTGGGCCTGATGAGCTTCGAGGCAGCCATCAACCGTGACTACCCGGTGGTGTTCGGCACGCTGTTCATCTTCACCTTGCTGGGGCTGGTCGTGAAACTGATCGGCGACCTGACCTACACCCTGGTCGACCCACGTATCGACTTTGAAAGCCGGGAGCAATGAGATGAAACTGTCACCGCTCAATCGCCGGCGTTTTGAACGCTTCAAAGCCAACCGCCGTGGCTGGTGGTCGCTCTGGCTGTTCCTGATCCTGTTCGGCCTGAGCCTGGGCGCGGAACTGATCGCCAACGATAAACCCCTCGCCGTGCGCTACGACGGCCAATGGTACTTCCCGGCGGTCAAACGCTACCCGGAAACCACCTTTGGCGGCGAGTTTCCGCTGGAGCCCAACTACAAGAGCCCGTACATCCGCGAACTGCTGGCCGCCAAGGACAGCTGGGTACTCTGGGCGCCCATTCCTTTCAGCTACCAGAGCATCAACTATGACCTGAAAGTCCCCGCCCCCGCGCCACCCTCGGCACAAAACTGGCTGGGCACCGACGACCAGGGGCGCGATGTGCTGGCGCGGGTAATCTATGGCTTTCGGATCTCGGTGCTGTTCGCACTGACCCTGACAATCCTGAGCTCGATCATCGGCGTGATCAGCGGCGCCCTGCAGGGTTTCTATGGTGGCTGGGTAGACCTGGCCGGGCAGCGCTTCCTGGAGATCTGGTCAGGCTTGCCAGTGCTTTACCTGCTGATCATCCTGGCCAGTTTCGTGCAGCCGAACTTCTGGTGGCTACTGGGCATCATGCTGTTGTTTTCCTGGATGAGCCTGGTCGACGTGGTGCGTGCCGAATTCCTGCGCGGGCGCAATCTGGAATACGTGCGTGCGGCGCGAGCCCTCGGCATGCAAAATGGCGCGATCATGTTCCGGCATATCCTGCCCAACGCCATGGTCTCGACCATGACCTTCATGCCCTTCATTCTCACCGGCGCAATCGGCACCCTGACCGCACTGGACTTCCTCGGCTTCGGCCTGCCGCCTGGCGCTCCATCGCTGGGTGAACTGGTCGCACAGGGCAAGTCCAACCTGCAAGCACCATGGCTGGGTATCAGTGCGTTTGCGGTACTGGCGCTGATGCTTAGCCTGCTGGTGTTCATCGGTGAATCCGCCCGCGATGCCTTCGACCCGAGGAAATAAGATGAATCAGGACAATTTGATCGAAGTCCGCGACCTTTCCGTCGAATTCGTCGTCGGCGACCAGATACAACGGGCCGTCGAACATATAAGTTTCGATATTCGCCGCGGCGAGACGCTGGCCCTGGTGGGCGAAAGCGGCTCAGGCAAATCGGTGACGGCTCACTCGATCCTGCGCCTGCTGCCCTACCCGATCGCCCGCCACCCCTCCGGCAGCATCCACTATGAGCAACGCGACCTGCTGAAACTGGACGAAAAGCAAATGCGCCACATCCGTGGCAACCGCATTGCGATGATCTTCCAGGAACCGATGACCTCGCTGAACCCGCTGCACACCATCGAAAAGCAGATCAACGAAGTACTGCTGCTGCACAAAGGCCTGACGGGTAAAGCCGCCACCGAGCGCACCCTGGAGTTGCTGGACCTGGTGGGAATTCCCGAACCGGTCAAACGCCTCAAGGCACTCCCGCACGAACTCTCTGGTGGCCAACGTCAACGGGTAATGATCGCCATGGCCCTGGCCAACGAGCCGGAGTTGCTAATCGCCGACGAACCGACCACAGCGCTGGACGTGACCGTCCAACTGAAAATTCTCAACCTGCTCAGGGAGCTGCAGTCGCGGCTGGGCATGGCCATGCTGCTGATCAGCCATGATTTGAACCTGGTAAAAAGAATTGCACATCGCGTATGTGTCATGCAGCGCGGTTGCATCGTCGAACAAGCGTCGTGCAACGAATTGTTCAGTGCTCCACAGCATCCGTATACCCAGATGCTGCTGGGCGCAGAGCCCAGTGGGCAGCCTGCGAACAACCCGATCGGCAAGCCGCTACTGGAGGTCGAAGACCTGCGTGTGTGGTTCCCGATCAAAAAAGGCCTGATGCGACGAACAGTCGATTACGTCAAGGCGGTGGACGGCATCAATTTCAGCCTGCCTCAGGGCCAAACCCTGGGGATTGTTGGCGAGAGTGGCTCCGGAAAGTCCACGCTGGGTTTGGCGATTCTGCGGTTGCTGCACAGCCAAGGTGCCATACGTTTTCAAGGAAAGGCGCTAGACTGCCTTTCTCAGCAACAGGTTCGGCCGTTCCGACGGCAGATGCAAGTGGTCTTCCAGGACCCTTTCGGCAGCCTCAGCCCACGTATGTGCGTGAGCGATATCGTCGGTGAGGGCCTGCGCATCCATCGGATTGGCACGGCAGCAGAACAGGAACAGGCGATCATAGAGGCACTCAAGGAGGTAGGGCTGGATCCGGAAACCCGGCACCGCTACCCTCACGAGTTCTCTGGAGGCCAGCGACAACGAATTGCCATTGCCCGGGCATTGGTATTGAAACCGGCACTGATACTGCTGGACGAGCCCACTTCGGCGCTCGACCGGACCGTTCAGCGCCAAGTGGTGGAGCTGCTGCGTTCGCTGCAGACCAAGTACAACCTGACCTACTTGTTTATCAGCCATGACCTGGCGGTGATCAAGGCGCTAAGCCACCAACTGATCGTGGTCAAGCAGGGCCAGGTGGTTGAACAAGGTCCGGCGGCAAGCATTTTCGCTGCACCGCAACATACTTATACACAGCAGCTGCTGGAAGCGGCCTTTTTGGCCCCAACAGCTGTCGATTAACCTGAAGAGGAACAACACATGGGTTTTCTCGCCGGTAAGCGCGTACTGATCGTCGGTGTCGCAAGCAAACTGTCCATCGCATCCGGTATTGCTGCCGCCATGCATCGCGAGGGCGCAGAACTTGCCTTCACCTACCAGAACGAAAAGCTCAAGGGCCGCGTCGAAGAGTTCGCCGCTGGCTGGGGCTCCAGCCCTGAGCTGTGCTTCCCCTGTGACGTTGCCAGCGACGAAGAGATCGCCAAGGTCTTCGAGGAACTGAGCAAGAAGTGGGACGGCCTGGATTGCATCGTGCACTCGGTTGGCTTCGCCCCGGGCGACCAACTGGATGGCGACTTCACCGAGGTCACCACCCGCGAAGGTTTCCGCATCGCCCACGACATCAGCGCCTACAGCTTCGTCGCCCTGGCCAAGGCCGGTCGCGAAATGATGAAAGGCCGTAATGGCAGCCTGCTGACCCTGTCCTACCTGGGCGCAGAGCGCACCATGCCGAACTACAACGTCATGGGCATGGCCAAGGCCAGCCTGGAAGCCGGCGTACGCTACCTGGCCGGCAGCCTGGGCCCAGAGGGCACCCGCGTGAACGCCGTTTCCGCTGGCCCGATCCGTACACTGGCTGCCTCCGGCATCAAGAGCTTCCGCAAGATGCTGGCTGCCAACGAAGCACAGACCCCACTGCGTCGTAACGTCACCATCGAGGAAGTCGGCAACGCTGGCGCCTTCCTCTGCTCCGACCTGGCGTCGGGCATCAGCGGCGAAATCATGTACGTAGACGGCGGCTTCAACACCACCGCCATGGGCGATCTCTCCGAGTAAGCCACAGCCGTAGTTGCAAACAAACCCCCGCTTTTTAGCGGGGGTTTGTATTTGTGGGCCAACGATACAGACGCCAAGCCTGCATCCCACAGGAAGCTGTAGGCCGTGGCACTTGCCCCAAACAAAAGCCCCTGGCCTTTCGGTCAGGGGCTTTGTCGGTTGCCGTTGCTGCTCTAGAGGAACGTCACTCAGTAGCGAGTGATATCCGCCTTGGCTTCCAACTGCTTGCGGTAGGCTGCAAAGTCTTGCTGGCCAGCACGCGACGCCAGGAAGCGACGGTAGGCCGACTTCTCTTCGTCAGTGGCCGCAGAACCTTCGTTGACGCCATCCAGACGCAGTACAACGAAGCTGCCATCGGCCAGGCTGACACTACCGAAGAGCGGCTTGTCCTTGGCTTCAGGCTTGCCCATGCGGAACAGGGCTTGCAGCTCTACAGGATCAATACCGTCCTGATTACGCGTCACTGCTTCCTGTACCTTCCAGCTCTGGCCCTCATACGCCGCTGTCGGCGCGATCTTGCCGTCACGCAGGCCGGCAATCAGGGCTTCGCCTTTAGCCTTCACAGCAGCACTGGCGTGCTCCTTGGCCAGGTGCTTGCGAATGCTGTCGGCGACCGCTTCCAGCGGCAGCTGGGCCGGCTTGCGATGCTCTTTGACGCGAATGACCACGACCGTTTCAGGGTCCAGCTCGATGGACGAACTGTTAGCGCCCTCTTCCATGACTTCAGGGCTGAACGCCGCCTGAATAACAGCACGGTTAGCCGTCACGCCTTCGCCACCTTCACGACCGAAAGGCTCGGACGTCTTGACCTTCAAGCCCAGCTCCTGAGCTGGCTGGCTAAGGTCGGAGGCCTCGAATGCGGAGTCAACCAGTTGCTTGGTCGCCTCGACAAAGCGCTGCTCGACCTGCTGCGTCTTCAACTCTCGCGTCAGCTTGTCTTTCAGGCTGGCGAAACTTGGCACCTCAGGTGCTTGCACACCCAACAGCTTGATCAGGTGAAAGCCGTAGTCGGTACGAACCGGGGCCGACACTTGATCCTTGTCCAGCGCGTACAGCGCCTCTTCGAAAGCCGGGTCGTAAACGCCCTGACCCGCAAAGCCGAGGTCACCGCCATTGCTGGCCGAGCCCGGGTCCTGCGAAAACTCCTTGGCCAGCGCGGCAAAGTCTTCACCTTTGGCCAGGCGCTGTTGAATCTCTTCGATACGAGCCTTGGCCTGCGCTTCATTCACCTTGTCGTTGACTTCGATGAGGATGTGCGCGGCATGACGCTGCTCGGCGAGGCCGGAAATTTCTTTCTCATACAGCGCCTGAAGCTCATCTTCATTGACACTGACCTGATCGAAGAACGCGGACTTCTTCAGCTCCAGGTAGTCGATGACCACTTGATCCGGGCTCATGAACTCCTTGGCGTGCGCGTCGTAGTGAGCCTTGATCTCGTCGTCGCTCACCTTGCTCGCAGCAACATCTGCCTTGAAGGTGATGGAGGCGAAGTCACGGGTCTGTTTTTCCAGACGGGCGAATGCTTCAACCTGCGAGTCGGTCACAAAACCGCTTCCGGCAAGGCCGGTACGCAGTTGGCCAATGAGCATTTCCTGCGCCAGCATTTCGCGGAACTGCAGACGGCCGTAACCCATCTGCCGAATGACCTGGTCGAAGCGCTCGGCACTGAACTTGCCGTCAACCTGGAACTCCGGCGTCTGCAGGATCAGTTGATCCAGCGCCGCTTCGGAGAACGCGAACTTGGCATCGTGGGCCCCTTGAAGCAGCAATTTGCGATCGATCAGCCCCTTGAGTGCCGCTTCGCGCAACATGTTTTCATCCAACAGGGAGGCGTCAAAATCCTTGCCCAACTGTTGCATCAGCTGACGACGTTGCATGTCGACCGCTTGGCTCAGCTCGTTCTGGCTAATGGCATCGCCATTGACCTTGGCAGCGTCCTGGCTGTGGCTGGTGGCCTGGAAGATGGCATCGACGCCGGTCAGCGCCATCAAGGCTACGATGACACCGATGATGGTCTTGGCAATCCAACCTTGTGAATTGTCCCTGATATTCTGCAGCATGCGTCCCCCAGAAACGGTTGTACTGATAAAGCAACCGTGGAGCGTGGGTAGAGTCCTGATAGAAGAAAGGCGCATCCGAGGATGCGCCTTCTCGTAGCTGGCGAAGCGGTCGAAAGCCGGATATCTAAGCTTTCGGAGGAGACGCCTCTCGAGAGGCTTGCCCCCTTTGCGCTTCGCTGTCGAACCAGGCCATGGCCTTATTCGACGAGGCGTAAGCCCGAAAGAAGCGACTTAGTTGACGGCTTCTTTCAGTGCTTTACCAGCTTTGAAGCCTGGCTTCTTGGCAGCAGGGATTTCCAGAGTCTTACCGGTTTGCGGGTTACGGCCGGTACGCGCAGGACGGTCGGTCACGGAGAACGTGCCGAAGCCTACCAGTACAACCGAGTCACCTGCCTTCAGGGCGCCGGTGACGGAGTCGATTACTGCATCCAGCGCACGGCCAGCTACAGCTTTCGGGATGTCAGCAGATGCAGCGATAGCGTCAATCAGTTCCGACTTGTTCACTCTAAGTCCCCTTATATCTCTATTGAGTTTGTTTCTAAGTATGTAATCAAAGCAAAACGATGCTGGGTGGCCAGTTGGCATTTAAGTGCCGCCCTATAACAAAGGCTCTAACTGCCGCCAACCAAGCCCCCCAACCAAATACGTATTAATGCGTGCTGATTCTTTCCTTGGAATCACCGTCGCGCTTTTCATCCTTTGCGACAATCTCGGGAGCCACATCTGGCAAGGGCTCCGGGGCGTATTGCAGCGCAATTTGGAGGACTTCGTCAATCCATTTCACGGGTTTAATCTGCAGATCCCGCTTAATATTCTCAGGAATTTCTTTCAGATCCCGCACATTCTCTTCCGGAATGATCACCGTCTTGATTCCGCCACGGTGTGCGGCCAGTAGTTTTTCCTTCAAACCACCAATCGCCAATACCTGACCACGCAGGGTAATTTCACCGGTCATTGCCACATCGGCACGCACCGGAATCTGGGTCAGTGCCGACACGAGCGCGGTGCACATACCAATACCCGCACTTGGACCGTCCTTCGGCGTAGCCCCTTCCGGCATGTGGATATGGGTGTCACGCTTCTCGTGGAAGTCTGCAGGAATACCCAGGCTGCGGGCCCGGCTACGGACGACGGTCTGCGCCGCGGTGATCGACTCGACCATGACATCGCCCAGCGAACCGGTCTTGATCAACTGGCCCTTGCCTGGCACCACAGCCGCTTCGATGGTCAGCAATTCGCCACCCACCTGAGTCCAGGCCAGCCCCGTAACCTGGCCAACCTGATCCTGCTGCTCAGCCAGACCATAACGGAACTTGCGAACGCCGAGGAAATGCTCGAGCTGATCGCCACTCACCTTGACGGCCACCTGCTTGTGCCCGGTGTGTTCCTTGACCACCTTGCGGCAAACCTTGGCAATCTGACGCTCAAGGCCACGCACACCGGCTTCACGGGTGTAGTAGCGAATGATGTCGCGAATCGCCGTGGTGTCGATATCCAGTTCGCCTTTCTTCAAGCCGTTGGCCTTGATCTGCTTCGGCACCAGGTACTTGACAGCGATGTTGATCTTTTCGTCCTCGGTGTACCCCGGCAAACGGATGACTTCCATACGGTCCAGCAGGGCTGGTGGAATGTTCATCGAGTTCGAGGTGCAGAGGAACATCACGTCCGACAGGTCGTAATCGACCTCAAGGTAGTGATCGTTGAAGTTGTGGTTCTGCTCTGGATCCAGCACTTCCAGCAGCGCCGACGCCGGGTCGCCACGCATGTCGCTGCCCATCTTGTCGATTTCATCGAGCAGGAACAGTGGGTTGCGTACACCAACCTTGGTCATTTTCTGGATCAGGCGACCCGGCATCGAGCCGATGTAGGTACGCCGGTGGCCACGAATCTCGGCCTCGTCACGCACGCCGCCCAGCGCCATGCGCACGAACTTGCGATTGGTCGCAGCCGCGATCGACTCCGCCAGGGACGTTTTACCGACACCGGGCGGGCCCACCAGGCACAACACCGGACCACGGATCTTTTTGACCCGTTTCTGTACGGCGAGGTACTCAAGGATGCGCTCCTTGACCTCTTCCAGGCCATAGTGGTCGGCATCGAGGATTTCTTCGGCCTTGGCCAGGTCCAGGCGGACCTTGCTCTGAGCTTTCCACGGTACCTGAACCAGCCAGTCCAGGTAGGAGCGCACCACGGTCGCCTCAGCAGACATCGGAGACATCTGCTTGAGCTTGTTCAGCTCGGCTTGCGCCTTGGCGTAGGCATCCTTGGGCAGGCCCGCCTCGTCGATGCGTTTTTTCAGCTCTTCGACTTCGTTGTGACCTTCTTCGCTATCGCCCAGCTCTTTCTGAATGGCCTTCATCTGCTCATTCAGGTAGTACTCGCGCTGGCTGCGCTCCATTTGCTTCTTGACCCGGCCACGGATGCGCTTCTCGACCTGCAACAGGTCGATTTCGGCATCCAGCAAGGCCAGGACATGTTCAACCCGGGCACCCAGGTCGATGATTTCGAGGATTTCCTGTTTCTGCTCGATTTTCAGCGCCATGTGTGCAGCCATGGTGTCGACCAGACGACCCGGCTCATCGATGCTGTTCAGCGACGACAGGACTTCAGCCGGGACTTTCTTGCCCAGCTGGACATATTGCTCGAACTGCGACAGCAGCGTGCGCACGAACACTTCGGATTCGCGGTCAGCGGCTTCCGATTCATCGATCAGTGCGACTTCGGCACGGATGTGCCCGTCAACTTCGTTGAAACGCTCGACAGCACCACGCTGCTCACCCTCGACCAGCACCTTGACGGTGCCATCAGGCAGTTTCAGCAGCTGCAGAACGGTAGCGATGGTGCCCACACGATACAGGGCGTCTTCGCCTGGATCATCGTCGGCTGGATTCTTCTGGGCCAGCAGGAGGATCTGCTTCTCGCCCGTCATCGCGGCCTCGAGGGCCTCGATGGACTTCTCGCGCCCCACAAACAGCGGGATAACCATGTGCGGATAGACGACAACATCACGCAATGGCAAAAGAGGCAAGTCGAGGGTTGTCTTCATGAT
Organism: Pseudomonas sp. AL 58; assembly: GCF_036348395.1. NCBI lineage: Bacteria > Pseudomonadati > Pseudomonadota > Gammaproteobacteria > Pseudomonadales > Pseudomonadaceae > Pseudomonas > Pseudomonas sp. AL 58. Next base: position 28,904 of record NZ_JAZBQR010000025.1, on the reverse strand, counting down.
TTCGCCTCTACAGCGGCCTTGTGGCCGTAAAACCGATGGAATTTGAGCTTGAACCTAATGTGGGGGCAGCCCCGGAAAAAAACAAGCTCTACGACAGGAAAAGCAAAGGGGCCCGAAGGCCCCTTGCTGATTCGAGCCGGTGAAGGGCTCAGGCATCAGGTGCAGCTTTGGCTTGCGGCTCGCTGTTCTCATAGATCAACAGCGGCTGCGAGGAACCATCGATGACACTCTCGTCGATCACCACCTTGCTGACATCCTTCTGCGAAGGAATCTCGTACATGGTGTCGAGCAGGATGCCTTCGAGAATGGAACGCAGGCCACGTGCGCCGGTCTTGCGCTCCAGTGCCTTGCGAGCAACGGAACGCAGTGCGTCGTTGCGGAACTCCAGGTCCACGCCTTCCATCTCGAACAACTTGGCGTACTGCTTGGTCAGGGCGTTCTTCGGCTCGGTCAGGATCTGCATCAAAGCAGCCTCATCCAGCTCGTCGAGGGTTGCCAACACGGGCAAACGACCGACGAACTCAGGGATCAGGCCAAACTTGACCAGATCGTCCGGCTCGACTTCACGCAGCGACTCGCCAACCTTCTTGCCTTCCTGCTTGCTGCGCACTTCGGCAGTGAAGCCGATGCCGCCGCGGGTGGAACGGCTCTGGATCACTTTTTCCAGGCCAGAGAACGCACCGCCACAGATAAACAGGATGTTGCGCGTATCGACCTGCAGGAACTCCTGCTGCGGGTGCTTGCGGCCACCTTGCGGCGGAACGGAAGCGACCGTGCCTTCGATCAGCTTGAGCAGCGCTTGCTGCACGCCCTCACCCGACACATCGCGGGTAATCGACGGGTTGTCCGACTTACGCGAAATCTTGTCGATTTCGTCGATGTAGACAATACCCATCTGGGCTTTTTCGACGTCGTAGTCGCACTTTTGCAACAGCTTCTGAATGATGTTCTCGACATCCTCACCGACATAGCCCGCTTCAGTCAGCGTGGTGGCATCGGCGATGGTGAACGGCACATTCAGCAGGCGCGCCAAGGTTTCAGCGAGCAGCGTCTTGCCCGAACCAGTCGGGCCGATCAGCAGGATGTTGCTCTTGCCAAGTTCGACGTCGTCGTTTTTCTTGTCGCGTTGGTTCAGGCGCTTGTAGTGGTTGTACACCGCTACGGCCAAGACCTTTTTCGCGCGCTCCTGACCAATGACGTACTGGTCCAGGATGGCGCTGATTTCTTTCGGCGAAGGCAATTTATGCGCACTGCTCTCGGCCTGGGCTTCCTGCACCTCCTCACGGATGATGTCGTTGCACAGGTCGACGCACTCGTCGCAGATAAATACCGAGGGGCCGGCAATCAACTTGCGCACTTCATGCTGGCTTTTGCCGCAGAAGGAGCAATAGAGCAATTTGCCGTTGTCCTCGCCGTTACGGGTGTCAGTCATTCGATCGATCCAATCCGGTAGGCTTGCAACACAAGATGAAGGCAATTGCGGGCTTTTTCAAGTCCGCAGGTGGCTGGGCGGGCCCAGCACCTGCTTTTGAGTCGATCAAGCAGTCATTTGACGCTTGTCGAACACCGAGTCGATCAGGCCGTACTCGGCAGCGCGTTGAGCGCTCATGAAGTTGTCACGGTTGGTGTCACGCTCGATGGTTTCGATCGACTGACCGGTGTGGAACGCCAGCAGTTCGTTCAGACGCGAACGGATCGAAAGAATTTCCTTGGCATGGATGTCGATGTCCGACGCCTGACCCTGGAAACCACCCAGCGGCTGGTGAATCATCATCCGCGAGTTCGGCAGGCAATGACGCTTGCCCTTGGCACCACCGGCCAACAGGAACGCACCCATGCTGCAGGCCTGGCCGATGCAGATGGTGGAGACGTCTGGCTTGATGAACTGCATGGTGTCGTAGATCGACATGCCCGCAGTCACCGAACCACCCGGCGAGTTGATATAGAGATGGATATCCTTGTCCGGGTTTTCCGCTTCAAGGAACAGCATCTGCGCCGCTACCAGGTTAGCCATGTAGTCCTCTACCGGGCCAACCAGGAAGATGATCCGCTCCTTCAAGAGGCGCGAATAAATATCGTAGGCACGTTCGCCACGAGCGGATTGCTCGATAACCATCGGGACCAGGCCGCCTGCGGCCTGGATGTCAGAGCTCTGCTGATAATAAGAATTGCGGGACATGTCCTGCACTCACTCCCAAATAGTCATGTCTTGAATACGCATAAGCCAGCACGAAGGCTGGCTTATGGTGTTTTCCTACGAGAGAAGGAAATCAGTCGGCAGTTGGTGCTTGCGCCGGCTTGACAGCTTCTTCGTAAGAGACCGATTTATCGGTCACAGTCGCTTTCTGCAGAACAGTATCCACAACTTGTTCTTCCAGCACAACCGAACGGACTTCGTTCAGTTGCTGGTCGTTCTTGTAGTACCACGCCACGACTTGCTCAGGCTCCTGGTAGGCCGAAGCCATTTCCTGGATCAGCTCACGTACGCGGTCTTCGTCCGGCTTCAGCTCGTTCTGCTTGACCACTTCGGCGACGATCAGGCCCAGCACGACGCGACGCTTGGCTTGCTCTTCGAACAGCTCAGCAGGCAGTTGCTCTGGCTTGATGTTGCCACCGAACTGTTGAACGGCTTGAACGCGCAGGCGGTTCACTTCGTTTTCCAGCAGGGCCTTTGGTACTTCGATCGGGTTGGCAGCCAGCAGGCCGTCCATTACCTGATTCTTGACCTTGGTCTTGATCGCCTGACGCAGTTCACGCTCCATGTTCTTGCGAACTTCGGCGCGGAAACCATCGACACCGGCTTCCTTGATACCGAACTGGGCGAAGAACTCTTCGGTCAGCTCAGGCAGCTTGGGCTCGGAAACGCTGTTGACGGTAACGGTGAACTCGGCAGCCTTGTTGGCCAGGTCCAGGTTCTGGTAGTTCTCAGGGAAGGTCAGGTTCAGAACGCGCTCTTCACCGGCCTTGGCACCGACCAGACCTTCTTCGAAGCCTGGGATCATGCGACCGGAACCCAGCACCAGCTGAGTGCCCTTGGCCGAACCGCCGGCGAAGGCTTCGCCATCGATCTTGCCAACGAAATCAATGTTCAGTTGGTCTTCGTTCTGAGCAGCACGCTCTGCCACTTCGTAACGGACGTTCTGCTTGCGCAGTACTTCCAGCATGTTGTCCAGGTCGGCGTCAGCCACTTCGGCGCTCAGGCGCTCAACGGCGATCGACTCGAAACCGGCAACGGCGAACTCAGGGAATACTTCGAAGGTGGCAACGTATTCCAGGTCCTTGCCCTTTTCGAACACTTTTGGCTCGACGGCAGGGGCGCCGGCAGGGTTCAGCTTCTGCTCAACCACAGCTTCATAGAACGTGGCCTGGATCAGGTCGCCCAGGGCTTCCTGACGGGCTGCGTCTTCGTAACGCTGACGAATCACGCTCATAGGCACTTTGCCAGGACGGAAGCCTGGGACCTTGGCGCGACGGGCAGTCTGTTGCAGACGCTTGTTGACTTCGGTCTCGATGCGCTCGGCCGGAACGCCGATGGTCATGCGGCGCTCGAGAGCGGAAGTATTTTCAACAGAAACTTGCATGGATATTCCTCGTTGCACAGACGTTAGCCGGCGATACCCGACTCCAGAATCAAGGGCAAGCATTCTAGTAGCTCAAACACCAGAAGTCACCCCGTTCAAGACGACGGGAAACCACACCGGTCCTTTTATATGAAGGGGTATCGGCCAAAATGGCCAGACACCCGCAAACCAAGGCGCGCCGGGCACTACGAGACAGTGCTCGATTTTGCCCACACCCTTGGCAAATCTTTTCAAAACACTACACGACGCTCATCACGGCGCGGCTTCATCGAGCTCATTGAGCCCGCAGTACTCTTCCCAGCTCATGCCCAATGCCTCGGCCACTTCACGATGCACTTCCAGGCGCATGGCCTGCAGTTCCTCGGGAGATGCTGCAATCAGCTGCAGCGCCAGTTCCCAGGGCTGGAGCCCCTGCGTCTCGGCTTCATCTTCGAACGCCCACTGGATCTGTTGCGCCTGATCATGCTCGCTAAGCTGGGCAATTTCAGCCAGCAACTGCGGATTGGCCTCGGCGAAACGCTCCAGGGCAACCGCCTGGCGGAACTCTTTTGCGATCATATAGCTCTTCCTTCCTGCAGCCGACAGCTCGACCACTACCTCAACCGCCTGAAATCTATCAGCTTTCAGGCCATTGTCACCATCCGTGCGCACGCTGAATACCTTGACGCCACGGGTCTTTGCAACGCCGACGATCAGATAGTGCTCATCTGATCCAGATCAAACCCGGCCAGGCCTTTTGCGATTCAATTGAAACCTGAGCATCAAGACAGCCCCTCGCACACCAACTCCAGTGCCTGGCTCGCGCCCATATTCCGGGCAAATCACCGCGCAAACAAAGACAACAACTGTCGAAAATCACTGTAAAGGAGATATGAAAATGGCTAACTCCGTAAAAAAAATGCCGGTCCAGCAAGAAGAAAAACCCGGCCAGCACTTGGCCACCTCAGATATGTGGCGCCCCTTCGAAAAACTCCGTCAGCAGGTTGATCACCTGTTCGAGGATTTCAACCGAGGCTCGCTTTCCACCCCATTCGGCCGAGGCCTGTTTGACGCCGAACCCTTCTGGCGCAGGGAACTGATCAGCCGCAATGTACCCGCCGTGGACATTTCCGATAAAGAAAAAAGCTACGAAATCACGGCCGAACTTCCCGGCATGGATGAAAAAAACATCGAGGTCAAACTGTCCAATGGCAGCCTGATCATCAAAGGCGAAAAGAAAGAAGACAAGGAAGAGAAAAGAAAGGGCTACTACCTCTCCGAGCGCCACTATGGCTCGTTTGAACGGGTATTCAACCTGCCCAAAGAGGTCGACGCCGACAAAATCGAAGCCAGCTTCAGCAAAGGCATATTGACCATATCGCTACCGAAAAAGCCTGAAGCCATCAAGCCAGAAAAGGTCGTGCCCATTAAAAGCAGCTGATGCTGCGCCCCCCCGCCCCTTGTCGCACCCACGACAAGGGGCATCTGGGAAAATGCCACAGACCCTAACAGGGCAACCACCTCGATTCTTGATGCGTCACCGACCGCTGCACCTCAGTACGCATCGGAGAGCAGCAATGGACAAATACCAGCACAGCCAGAAAGACAAGCTGTTCAAAACAGACAAAACAGATCCATACCTGGAAGCGCACCGACCTAGTGGCTCAGCGCAATGCCCAGAATGTGGTGCCAAATACCATGCAGGTCAGTGGTCATGGCATGCTGACGCATCCCACGTTTCAGTCGAAAATTTTGTCTGCCCGGCCTGCAGGCGTATCGCCGATCGCGCAGTAGCGGGCCAAGTGCGGCTGGCAGGAGCATTTCTGCAAAAGCACCGCGAGGAACTTGTTCATCTTGTCCGCAATACAGAAGCGAGGGAAAAGGCCGAGCACGCCTTGGAACGACTGATTGATGTAACAGAGGATGGCGATGAGGTTCTGGTTACCACGACCGGCCTGCACCTGGCCAATCGCATCGGCCACGACCTGGAAGCTGCTTATGACGGAGACACCAGTTATCGTTACAGCGACAGCGAGTTCTACCTCAGCGTGGACTGGCATCGAGACTGATTCGGCACAGATCAAACCCAGAAGTAAAAATCAGCAGTCAGAAACGACAAAGGGCAGCCACATGGGCTGCCCTTTTCGCCTGTTCATTCCCAAAGTGTTCCCAAAACGCTCCCATTTGAAGGGAAATCTTGAAAAACGCCTTTAAAAACAAACGCTTAGATGGTGCGGACGAAGAGACTCGAACTCTTACAGCTTGCGCCGCTGGAACCTAAATCATAATAGCCACTGGCAAAGCCAGTAAAATCAACACGTTGAGCCGCCCGCAGCCGTTCACGTTGTCTCAAGAGATGAACAGAAGTACACGCTGATAACCAGCGTGATTCACGATCTGTTCACGCTACCTCTCCGGCGTCCTGCCGAACCAACACATCGCCAGCCGAGATTTATCAGGCCTGCTCAGCCTCAGGGATGTGAGCCGCCAAACGAAAGCAAGCCTTCGTTTTTATGCAGCAGCCATCCCGCAGGGGATAAAGCGAAATTATTCTTTCGAATTTGTGAGTTCCCACTATGGATTGGGCATCCTACTGACCGAACACTGTCACCTCAGTGCAACGTACTCCCTAATCCACCCAGTGCTCGCTGCTGATACTGAATCACGGCCTGCATTAGCGATTCGACTTCAAGGCGAAGCCGCTCAACCTCTTCCGGGGAGAGAACGCCTTTGGCTTCGGTGTGTCGGCGCATTGCATCCACTACCCGCAGCCATAACGGCTCACCGGCTTTCATCTTCTCTTCCAGGTCGTCCATGACTGTGCCCCTCTCATTTAATCGACTTGAGTGTAGTCGGAGACTTGGCTGGCAACCGTACGTCCTTTAAAGCCAAGCTCCCAGTCCCGCTGCTGGTACGCCTGCACCGTTTGCATCAGCGATACAGCCTCAAGGCCAAGGCGCTCGACCTCTTCTGGCGGTGCCGAACCTAGTGCCTTCCGGTACCGGCGAAGCGCTACCAGAGCCTGTTGCAGTAGCGGCTCAACGGCTTTGATTTTCTCGTCCAAATCGTCCATAGCTGCATCCGATCATTCAATCAGGGCAGTATAGGCCTTCTCACACGTCACTCCCCTGCTCCGGCTTTGATCAGCATACTCCGCCAGGTCTCCCGCTCTTTCGTCAGCACGTTTGAACACGTCGGCAAGCACCATGACGGCGCGGGTTGCTGCTTGGCTTGCGGCGGTAGTGCAGGAATGGCTGCTGGCTTTACTTGCGGTACTGCTGGCGAGTCGATCTGCTTCGTCCCGCAGGCTGGCAGCAGTAGCGCGAGCAGCGGCAGCATCAGCGCTCGCTTGGTCGATAAGCGTCTGTCCATCTTGGATCACCTTGTTGATTGCTTGTTGGCGGGCCTGCTCTTTTTCACGCTCGGCGGCTTCGGCCAAGGCCCAGGCCTGCTTGTCGCCAGCATCCCGATCTGACCAGCGCACCTGCCACTCGGCATCCATGGTCGAGCGGCCATGCTGGTAGGTCGACCAGAAGGCCAGGACAACCAGCGCCAGCACTGCCAGCGCGCTAAGTGCTCTCGACCAGGTCATGCCAGCCTCCCGCCAGCGGCAATGTAGTGGGCGATCAGGTCGTCCAGCTTGCGCTCATGCTGCCCGTAGCCTGCGCCGGGCAAGCTGGCCCAGATATTCCGACACTTTGAAATCGCGGCCTCGATGCGGCCGGCATGTACGTCCGCCAGCGCCCCACGCTCCTTGATCAGTTGCAAGGCCAGCTTGTCTTGGCTGATGGGACCGAAGTCCGGGAGCTTGAGTAAATCTCGGTAGTGCGGCCAGTAGCGCTGGAGCTGCTGATAACGCCCTGCAGCGGTCGACTTAAGCCCTTTCGTGTTCACGGTCACCAGAACGCCAGGATGGTCGGCATAGCTGGTGAACGTGTTCGGGCTGTTGAGGCCGCCGACAATCACGTCATAGCCATCGTTGCGGGTGTACTTGCTGGTCGAGGTGCCCTCCGACCAAGCCAGCATGTCGAGGAAGGCGAGCGCGTTCTTGCTGCCCGCCAGGGAGTCAGAAATCTTGGCCATGGTTTTCTCCAGGCGAAAAAAAGCCCGCGACTGGGCGGGCATTGGGGAGGGGAGCTACAGAAAATGTAGAGGCTATGATGCCTGTGCAAACTCCACTAAAAAATTTTACGCGGTGACAACAGCAACACTAAAAAGCCGCAAAAAGTTTAATCATCCTGCTGACGGGCAAATTTCCGAACGCCTTTCAGAAACCATCCTCACGGCCTTTTTAGCCAGCATCACAACCGGCTTCTCAATAACTAAATACGAAACAATCGAGACAACAATCAAAAACAGAAAAAAACAATAAAACTTCGTATCAGCCCCAGAAAACTGGACCCCAGCAAGCGCCCTATCAAAGTATATGTAAGCAGGCTTTTGAAGAATATACAGCGAATAACTCGCCTCACCAAGCAAAACCAAAAACGGCAATGCAAGAACCTTTGAAAGCAACTTATCAGACAATACGCAGAAGTAGATTACAGGAAGAAAAATAGCAGCATAGAAGCTACCACCAAACGCGAATTTTACGCCAAATGCATCATTCAAAAACCTTGCATTCTCTGCAATGTAAGACGCCATCGCCAGGGATATGAAAAATAGTATAAGCGCCTTCCATCCAGACAATCCAATTAGAAAATTATTTCTATACGCTATGCCGCCTGCAAAACCAAGAATAAAGCTACAAAGATGAGACACCGGGAAGTAATGAATGAGATCATGAGACACCGATGGATATCCCGCATAGAATGGAGATTTATTCAGTTGTGCCAACACAAACTGCGTACCAATCCAGAAAACAATCCCTGCGAAAAGCCATTTAGCATACGATTTTTTTTCGCCAACGTTAGCCACAATCAACAACAGCGGACTTATCGCATAGAAAAATATCTCTACTGATATTGACCATCCCGGCGCATTGGCCGAAAGCGGGAATGGTGGAAACCAAGCCTGCAAAAATCCCGCAGAGAGTATTACACCAGTAGTAAAGTACGGACCATTATAAGCAAGAACAAATACCGCAAGAGCAACGATATATATTGGAGCAATACGAGCCAGTCTATTAAAATAAAACTCACCCAAAGACATATCGCGACCAACATGTGAAATTGAAATCACAAACCCTGACAAGACGAAAAAGAACGTTACCATAATGGGGCCAGACGAAAATATAGCAGGCAAAGCCTTGTGAACTTCCGTACCTCTCCCAAAGTGAAAAATTACAACAATTGCTGCAGCGATAAACCTTAAAAATGTTAGTGATTCAAGCTTTGATCGCTGCACAACCTACACCCCTTACTTTACTTTCAATCGCGGCATTGTTGTTAAACCACATTGAAATGTCAACATTCATCAGAAATTGAAGAAGATTTTTTCACCAGCCATTACAAAACCCCTTCGCTTACCCAGGTACCCGGGGTTCCTCCTGCTGTACAGACCCACGCTTTCGGAGAGCCGACAAGCGGGGTCTCTCTTACAACCCGATCACCTGCTGTCCAAGTTCCGGTGGTGGGAACAGTATCTGCGTATGCTGTGCGTCTTGCTTGAATGCGTGGATCTGGCCCAAATGAAACTTTGCCGCTTTGGATAAAATAAGATGAAGCTGCCAGCAGGCCAAACTGGTTAACCTGCGTGGAAAAGCGTGTACCTGCACCAAAATTCTCAACTGCGTATTTGGCTTTATTAGCAGGTGCTGTTTGCGCGCCCTGCTTGTACTCTACACATCCAGCAAATGTAACCCTAGCAGAGCTGCCGCCTATGTAGTAACCCGAGTACATTGCATCAGCAAACTGGCTTGCATTGTGAATGAGCGTGTTAGAAACGCACGCATCGATAGATTCAACTTCGACCCCATGACCCGAGCTACCGTACGACACAAACCCATCAATAGCATAAAACCCACCAGTACCCTTCAGAGATACTGCCGAACTCGGTATAGCCCTATTACCATCCATCTGATAGCTACCGTCCGCCATTATAAATCCGCGACGATCAAACCCTTGAGCATGCCCCGTTGAATCCGGCGCGATATAACCACGCTGAGCGCCTTTCATAGCAACGCTCTTAATATTAGTATTTGATGCATAGCCGCGCATTAGTTCAACACTGAAATCAGCCAATCCACCGCAAATGGTTACACCTCGCACGTTAGCCCCCGACTCACAATAGATGATCGCCGCGTCTACATGGCTCTCGCGGCCTATGCCATGGTACCGGTTATCATAAAACTCAAAATCGCGGGCCTCCACACTACCAAGATGGGTGTACGAAAAACACCGGCGACTACCTGAAAAAGTTGAGTCATTAATCCGAATATTGCGTGCCGTGGCATTTTTCACAGTCACCAGATCGCGGAAAAACGCCAGCCCAGAATTGGAAATCACCGCATCGCAATTAAGGGCGGGCATCTCAAAGTTCAGGCAGTCGTGTGCTACATCACTCCCGAAGCCAGTGGTCGGGTCTGACGCGCCGACGAGCAGCACTCCGTGCATGTGGAATCCGGCTTTCTTGACTGTCAGAGCATCAGCACCGTCATTGAATTTCAACCAAGCCGAATCATAAGCACCGCCACTGTTGCTACCACGCAAAGAAACCCCGATCGAGTCTACGATCAGGCCTCCGTCGCACAAAAAAAGACCCCGAGCGGGCATTTGAAGCTCTGCGCCATTCGGCAGCCCTGCCAAGATGGCAGAAAGTACACCGAAGTTGTAGGCGGCGTCAGAGGGAGAGTTAGTGCTCCGGATTTTACCCTGAAGATTGACAATCATCGGGCCAGTCTGCAGAGCACCAGCATTTTGGCTATAGGCAGCAACTGGGTATTCATTGCTTATATTTTCTATAGCATGCTGCACCGTAGTAGCTGATCCAGTTGGCCCTATAGCGCCAACACGATCAGCGCCGCCTGGCTCAGCTAAGTCTTGCCGCAGAATGTCATCCGAATTCACCAAGGAGAACCTGGTCTGCTCAAGCGCCCAGTTCCCGGTCGAGGTGTATGGAATCGTGGTCGACTCGGCAAGACGGTAGGCATAACCGTCGCGCACCGTGTACTGGCTGCGGCTGGTGAAGGTCAGGCCAGTGCCGTAGTCACCAATCCAGATGAAGGCCGACGCTTCAAGAAACTGGTCGAATGCCGCCTCACGTCCCTCTTGGGCGCTGGAGAAATCAGCCTCCATGCCACTCCAGCTTTTGCGCTGCTGACCAAGCCGATCAGGGTAAAGCGGGGCATCACCGTTGACGAACTTGTCCAGATTACCGGCGTTGTCATACAGGTCACGCGGATCGGTAGAGCCAACTGGGTTGTTGGTGTTGTAGGCCATGTGTTTCTCCAGGGCATAAAAAACCCGCTCAGCGGCGGGTTATGCGATGTGGTTCCGGTTAGTCCGGGAATTGGTCGTCGTAGGTGTAAACGCGAGCGTCGTAGGGCATGCCCTTCATGGACACGTTGCCGTTTGACGGGTCAGAGCTAGTGATCAGGACCGGGTAGGCCCATCGAGCGACTGGTCCAAACAGGATGTGCGGCGGCTCAAGCGGACCATTCACCTCGGGCGTAAAGTCGAGCGCTGCAACCTGCACGGTGTAATCGTCTACCCGGGTAGCGTCATACGGCCCGGACAGTGTGCCGTCGAGGCGGCGCAGGCCGATCTTGTGTGCCCCGCCAGCAGACCAGTCGAGCATCTCCGATGACCGGAGCAGCGTTCCGCTACCGGTCACTTGGAAGTCGAGCAGGATTGCGCTCTGGCAGCGCTTTGGCGTGTCGTCGGCTACAGCGGCGAAACTCAGGTACCCGCTGTTGCGCCCATCCAGTTCGGTTTCCCAGCTGTATACGTCTGTGCGGTATTTCTGGTGGCCACGGCGCCGCATACCGATGCGCCAGGCGCGATGTTCCTCGCTGACACCGGGTAGCTTGATCTTCTCCACTTTGGTGCCGAGATCGCCAGGCCAGCGGCATTCAACCGTTTCCCAAGCCCATGTCTTGCTCGAGTAGTACTCGACATCGACACCGTCGAAGTCGTTGATTGATGGCAGCGAACCGTTGATCTTCAGCGCCTTGGTCATGTTCTGCGGCGAGTAGGTCTGCGTCTTTGGTCCGTAGGTGACGTCAAACGCGGCTCTCGCTTCATCCCGTGCCGGACGAATGAGACCGTTGAATACCACCAGCTCAGCGAAACCACAGGCCAGCGCGTTGTTCAGCATGTCCTTGACGGTCGTGGCTGAATCCAGCGTTTCGTCGTAGAAGTCGCCGCGAGCCTCGCATGTCGCCTGGAATACCGACCATTCCTCCAGGTCAAAGTCATCATCCGTATAGCCGAGGCTCTTGAGCAGGTACAGGCACCAGGCCGTGATATCGCGCGTCGGCGCTTTGGGCAGCCATGATCCAGCCTTGAAGATCGGCAACACGCGAGTTGCCTCAAGGTTCACCTCACTCTCCGACTGTGCGGAAAGGCGGTCGCCGCCACGAATACGGCAGGTCATTACCGTCAGGCCCGGATAGCGCGTTGGCGAGTTCTGCATGCGTCCGCGCAGGTTGTACCAGGTGGTATCGTCCCGAGCCTCTTCGTTCGCCAGGCCTCCAAGGTCAACCTTACGCTTCTTGATCCGCGCCTCGGCGCGCATGGGATAAGGAAGCGTCACCTTGTTCGTAAAGCCCTGGGCATCCAGTGAGCCACCAGAGTGAGACTTTTCAATCACCGTCCAGGCGCCTGCAACATCCATGTCGCGGTACTCAAACGTATGGTAGGCCGGCACCCTGTAGATCTGCCCTTCCCTGCCCACGCCACACAGGCCGTTGGCAAAGAACACCGTCCATTCCAGCTCGGTGACCAGTTCACCCTCAGGGCAGCACGCAAAAGGCCCACGGTAGCCACCCTGCAGGTTTGACTGATCAAGCGAGATCACTGCGGTTACCGACTGAATCGTGTTGAACCCAGGCCACCCAGCATCAGTTGAACCATCAGAGGCAAGACGCTCAAGGATCATGACCGAAGTGCTGAAAGTGGTAATCCGGTACCGCAGGCCGCGCGGACCGATGCTGGCCAGGCCAATTCCTGGGGAAAGGCCGACAACCGGAGTGCCACCCTCGTAGTCGAGGGTCATCTGTGCCGCTGATCCGCCCGATGCCGGGGTGTAGCTGTTCACCACATAGAACCCGGCATTACTGCCCGCCACCTCGATCGTCATACCCGGGTATGGGTTCAGCATCTCAAGGGGTCCGGTGATGATGTCGCGATCAACGCCACCATCAATGACGGTGTAGGAATACGGGGCGACAACCCGAATAATCAGGCCGCTAGACCAATCGGAGGGGAAAGCCCCTGATCCAGTCGGGACACTGATCGAATTGCCCGAGAACTGATAGACCGCTGCATTGGCTGAGCGCGTAAGGTTCGTCGAGGTGGTCAGCTCAAGGCCGGCAGCGCCGCTGGAGCTTGCCCCGACTTCAGGCACGTTGAACCAGTTGATGTAGGCCGGGTCGCCAGAAAGGTCTGCGCCTGGCGGATAGATTGCGTACTCAGCATCAGAGCCGAGTGAAATTATCGGCGTTTCGCCTACGCGAATCTTGCTCGCCGGAATTGAGTATTCACCCTCGCCGACGTACAGCAGCATTTCAACACGCTGATCGCGAGGCCCGGCAAACCAGGTGCGCGGCTGAGCCAGGTACGAAGGATATGTGCGCTGCATGCCGGCGATCTGCCGGACAGCATCGCCCAGTTTCATTTTATTGCCCTTGGCGCTGGCCTCTTTCAGCGGATTGCCCTGCCCTACAGATGAGGTGCTTGGAAGGCCTGGCATCTTCGGCATCAGGGCCTTCAGCACTGCCTTTGCGCCTTTGAACAGGGCGTACGTGATTGAGAACGGGTCGGTGCCCTTTGGCTCGCGATAGATCTGCAGCAGGTCGGATGGCTTGAACTTCGCCTTGTGCCACAGGTTATGCTCAATCAGTTCGTCATTCAGGACGACGCTGATCGGCGGGCTTTCCCTGCGCTCATACTCCGGCGCCTGCGACATCAGCCACTGCTCGATGGTCATCCGGCGATCCGTCTTGTAGACGGCAAGCGGCGCAGTATCAGACAGCTTGTTCGGGTAGAACTCGATGGTCACGGTAATACACCACCCTTGGGTAAGCGGACTCAAAGTCGCTGATTGTTCTGAGGCAGGCGCCACCGGGGTTTGTGTCCAGCACCTTCAGTCGGCCTTCGCTCAGGAGGACCGTGCCAACATGCAGAAGCGCAGTTCCACGCAGCACTGCGGCAATGGCTCCAGGCTCCGGGGCGCATTCCTCCATCGCCAGGCGGACGCTGCGATAGGCCTTGGTGTTTTCGCGGATCTTGTCCTTGCCAACCGCTCCTAAGGACGGAAGCCATGGCAGGCCAAACAGGTCGTGGCGGATAGCCCGGCACAGCCCCCAGCAATCGAAGGCAATAGGCCCCCGTCCGCCATCCTTGTAAGGGGCGGTCAGATATTTTTCGATCATGGTTAGATGTACTTCAGGCCGGGGGCCAAGAGAGTGGTGAGGACGTTGCGCAGGCCATTGGTATTGAGCAGGTCGAAGAAGCCGCACGTCAGCTTGGCGACACCGCCTTCATACTCACGGCTCAGCACCGTCATGCGGTACTTCTCCGATGGGTACGAGAGATCGCTCGCGAGATAGATCCGCAGCGTTACGGTGATGCGTTTATCGGCCTGCTTGGCTGTCTCGACGACCTCCTGCACGTCGCCGGTAATGTTGTCCATCGCAATGATCAGGCTCTGGAATGCGCTGTTGTCGTTCTTCGGCAGCGCCTCCTCGATCCCCATGGCGGTAAACGTAAGCGTCCGGCCATCTTCAGTGGTGCAGGTCCGGTCCTGAAACCCAGCGCAGGCCAGATACGGGCCGGGCGCTCCCTCATACGTCGCCTCAAGCGTGGTCACCAGCTCATCACCGCCCGATGCGTAGCACTGTGCAATCAGGTTCATGGCTGTGGCCACTCTTGGTTAACGCCATAGTCGAAGGCGTCCATGTTGATCTGGTAACGGCTGAGCGGCCATTCCCGGTTGACTGCAAGGTCAAACGTGCTCATATGCAAAACCCAATCAGGCATTATTTCTGCCCAACCTGGAGCAAGCAGAGGGCGCTCACGAAGCTCGCAGCTTGCAGTGAACCTCCAACTGTTCACCCCAATTAACTCAGGCCCTTTGGGGGTTTCCGTAAATCTGACCTCTACCTTCTGAAAACCTGAAGTTGTTTTCAGGTCCATCAGGAACCAGTCGCTCTTCGCAACCTGGGCGGCCCAGGACTCAAACAGTAGCGCCTGCCGCTGTGAAAAAATCCAGCTCAGCGGCACAGTTGCGGGAACACTGCTGAACGAGATGCGCTGGCGAGCCCTACCGCTGACCATGCGCGTTCGAATGATGTTGTTTACCGGCTCAAAGCCGTAGCTCTCACGCAGTGCACAAGGAAGACCTGCAGGGTACTGAATCATTGACTTGCCTCGATTAGGTACCTTGAGCCGTCAGGCCAAAGCGTTGTTGAAGCGCCTGCGCACGTGGCCCGTCACCGTAGATATCAGACACGAACGCATCCACCTCTTCTTCTCCGTTTGCATTTTTCCGGCGCTGCACAGAACCAGCTCGACTTGCATCCTCAATCAGGTTGACGACAACCCCTCCGCTAGAGGTGCCAGACTGGCCCGATTGAATCCTGCTCAGCGTTTGGTCGAGCTTCGCACTGGTTTCAGCGGTAGTAACTCGCTCACCCTTCTGAAGCAGCCAGGTGCCCGTTTCCGGAACCGAATCAATACCGTCGTGAGCCATACCAGCAAGAGCAGCGCTAGCGACGCCAGCAACCATAGGTGCAGTAATACCCGCCGCAGTTGCAGCGGCGCCTGGCGCGAGAATCGGGCCGATAATAGGGATTGCAGCCGTACTGGCGAATGCCGCCAACTGCGCCTGAAACGAGGTTGCCTGTGCGTTTGCAATCATTGAGGTGGCAGCGCTGGCCTGTGTCGCCTTGCCTGCAATAAGCTGAACCGCCTGATACACCAGCCACTGCGCGGCCATCTGGGCAAGGGCGTTGATGATGCTCTTGGCCATGGTCGACGCCACATTAACAAAGGCATCACCAAGGCTCTCAGACTCCAAGATCATCGACGCTATGCCGTCACCTACCGCACCGGTCAGCGTATCCAGCGTGCTGGCTGTGAAGTCTGCCGCCTGCTGCTGGTAGTCCATTGCCGTGTCGCGGTAGTTCTCCCAGGCTGAGGAAACGCCGGCCAGCCAGTTGTTCTGCGCTTCATCTTGCTGGGCGTAATAGTCCTGCTGAATCTCCATGCGCTCAGCAAGCGCCTCGCGGAGCAACTCGGTTTCCTGCTTATAAAGCTCTTCGCTGATGTCTCCACCGTTGAACTGCTTCTGCAGGTCGGCCAACTGCTTGTTGTAGTCTTGCTGAATGGAAAGATCAGCCTTCAGGCGTTCCTTCAGTTTGTCGCCGCTGCCAGCACCAGCCAGCTCGATCTCAAAGCCCATTCGGGCAGTCTGATTACCATCGTCCAATGTCGCGCCGAAGGCACGAGCCTTGGCCGCATCCTCGTTCGCCTGCTTCAGCTTTTGAAGCCGATCAAGCTCCAAAGCCAGGCCGTTCAGGCGCTCCTGCTGCTGGGCATTGATTCCAACCAGCTTGCCTGACTCAATCTCGAACTGGAGCTTTGCAACCTCCGTGGCGTTCTTCCGGGCGTCAGTGCTGGTGTTTATCAATGCGATCTGGCGATTGAGGTTTTCCTCAGCGGTCTCGAAGGACTGATTCAGCTTCTTTGCAGAGGCCTCGGCCGCCTTTTGCGCAGCCTTGTCGGAATCAGTCTGCCCGACAAATCCTGCGCCCTGCCCGCCAGGTGGAAGTATCTTTGGGAGCTCGGCGGCAGCCTTGCGGGCATTTGCTACATAATCCCGGAAGGCGTCGCCGGCTAGAGGTCTCTCAAACTCCCCCTTGAGATCTGCCATCGCCAGACGGGCAACACCGAGGTTGATCTGTGCGTCGTTGGCGAAGCTTTCTGCCGTCGCCCTGAACTCGGCAGCAGTATCACCCCATGAGATGAAGTTGAGGATCTGGTTGGCTCCTGCTCCAACCTTTTGCAAATACCCCATCGCTGTAGCAAAGGTGCCGACCAGCGCAGCCGCCGTTATCTTGAATGCTCGAGCGATGCCGTCACCAGTAGAAGCTGACACAGCGATAATCTGGACCAGGTCGTCTGCGAGCTCGCGAACCCGGCTCTGCAGCCCGCCGGCATCCCGCGTCGTGTCGACCAGATCCTTCCCGAGCTGCGCCAAAACCGGCATAAACTCCGCAGCCAGCGCAGTTGTCGCCGAACTCGCATACTGTCCCAGTACAGTTAACTCGGTATTGAACTGCTTAGCCGAAGCGATTGTTTGATCGTCCATGATCATGCCAGCCGCTTGGGCTGCGTCGCCAAGATCTCTGAAGCCTTTGCCGCCATTCATCAGAAGCGGAACTAAGGCTGTGGCCTCATCAGCAATCGCCTCCATGAAGAATGTCATCTGTGCCTGGCTGACATTGGCTTTCTGAAGACTGGTCACGTAAAGCTGTAGCGCATCCGCGCTGTTCAAATTCCGGAATTGCTCTGCGGTGACGCCAACCTTGGGAGCAACGGTCTCGAAGAAGTTCTTGAGTTCGCCGCCCCCCGTAGCCAGGAAGTCGCCGATCTTGTCGTTGGTGTCCTTGAAAATGTCGGACAGCTTGTCCTGCTCTACCCCGACTGAAGCAGCGCCGGCAGCGTAGCGCTGGAACTCGGTGGTGGTGAGGCCTGCCAGGTTCGAAAGATTGGTGATTTCCTTCGCCGCCATGGCCGAACTGGTGACCAGACCAGCGACGATGGCCGGCACTGCGGCAAAGGCGGTACCGATCCCTTTGCCGAGGTTCTCAGCCGACTTCTTGATCTCAGCCATGCGCTTCTGCGATTCACGGCTGGCCTGGTCAAGCGGCCCTGTGAAGCCGCCAATCTTGGCGATCAAGTCTAGGGTAAGCGTACCCAGCGATTTACTTGCCATGCCTTTCTCCTGCTGATCGCTGGCTCAGAGCTCAACTACGCCCAGGTCTTCATGGCCTCCTCAAGCGTCAGCGCAGGCGCGGACTCGTGAGGCATGAAGTCGTAAACGGTGTAGCCGCCGTCCTTTGTGTGGGTGTTCGCGTAAAGCGTGGCCAACAGCGCCGTGCCACGCTCGAAGCGCATTCCCAGGTGCAGGGAGCCGCGGCGGCTGCGGTACTTCATCCAGGAGCGAAACTCCTGGATGCTGATCCGCTCTTTCGCCTCGGCAATAGTCCTGCCGCCCACGCCGCAGAGGACTAGCTCGTGCCAGAACTCGTCGAGGTCGGTGAGTTCGGCGTCTTTCCCATGTTGTTCACCTCATTGATCGCCACCATCAAGGCGACGGTGAGGTTGCCGTCCAGGGCGCCAAGGCGCTTAGTACTTTCCGGGTCATTGGCCAGTTCGACCGGATCCAGAGGGCCGTGGGTGATGTCCATCGGGGAGAAGACGGTGTTCCCATCCTCGTCGCAAATGGCTGCAGCGATACGGCCAGCGATGTTGTCCTGTTGCTTGCCGCCGGCCGCCAGCACGTCGCTTACCGCAGCCTGGTAGCCCAGCGGGCGGACATACACCGTCGCCGTGAAAGTTTTTTCGCCCTGCCTCCAGGTGATTTCTTTCTCAACTGGACGGCCCGTGAACGAGCCGGTTTTCTTCAGAGAGTCGAGCGTAAGCTTCATCATCTGCCTCAGGCGTTGGTGATCTTGCGAATCCAGGCGGAGCCGCCCGAGCGCTGGATGGTGGCGGCCGTGGTAACCGCTGCGTTTGCTGCAAAGTCAAACGGGAAGTCGGAGACATAGCCGTCGAACAGGAACCAGGTGCGGGTCGGTGGAAGAACGAAGTCGTCCGCATCGCCCAAGACTGCCGAAGCGGCAGCACCAGTACCGGCCCCACCGGTAAAGGTGATCGTCGGATTGCCGGTGTAGCCGGAGCCGGCATTGGTGATGTTGAAGCCTACGACCTTGCCGTCAGCAACAATCGCGGTTGCTGCAGCGCCAGTACCGCCACCCCCAGAGAAAGCAACGGTCGGCGCCGTGGTGTAGCCGCTACCGCCATTGGTCAGCTCGATGGCCGCCAGCGTGCCTGCAACGCCAACGGTCGGCGCGATATCGATACCGTCAGACCAGCCCACCACCCAGCGAATGCTCTCGATGGAATCATCTTCCGAGATCTGGTGGAGACGGACGTGGGAGGCGTTGCGCGGGTCGACGTTGAGGGTCAGCGACGCTTGTCCAGGCGTGCGCAAGCCACGGAGGTATTTCCGGACGCGATCACTGAGACAGGTCACCTCGACCTGGTCGGCCGGGTTGCCACCGGGGTTGAAGGCGGTAGCACACTCCACCTCCATGACCTCGAACAAGGATGGGTTTGCAGTAGACGGCACCAGGGCATAGATCTGGGTGCCTTGAGCGAGAATCGCCATGGGTTTCTCCAATTGCGGGCAAAAGAAAACCCGCACTGGGCGGGCTATTGGTGGATTGGTCAGCTACCGGAGGACAATCCAGTCCACATCGAAGCTGGCTCGGTAATTCTTCGTAGTCGGGTCGCGGCCTTCGCCGCCCCACCGGGTGACGTGGGCGCGCAACTCGATGGCGTCTCGTATGGCATCGCGCACCTGGCGCACCGAGGCGCCGGTTGTGCCGTACACGTCGACCTGCAGCGTTACGCCGTCAGCGTCAGGCCGGCCTGCCAGATAGTTCTCAGGCTCGCCATTGATCAGTTGCCATACCGCGTATGGCTTGGCCACGCCCTCAGGAGCCTCGCCAAACGAGTAGAGGCGAAGATCTGCCCCGGCACCGAGCAAAGCTGTGACGGCCACTGCCTGGGAGCACAGCTGAAAAATTGGTGGCGTCATGAGGATGCAGCCCTCTTCGCGGCGCGCCGGATAGCCCGGTCTATCGCCTTCTCATACTCAGTAACGAAGGTATTGGTCACTTCGCTGATGCTGCTGGCCAGGGCCGGGCGCATGAACGGCGCAGCCGCCATCTTCTCGGTGCCGAACTCGATCAGGCGCCAGTGCGGCGTTGGTGAGTTCGGGCTGAGGTCGCCACCATCCTTGAGCACGGCGCCGTGCAGCACGCCCACTCGGAATCCAAGATCGCCGGTCTGTTTGAACAGCTTTCCGTTCCAGCGCAGGGCAATGTTCTCAGCGATCGAGCGACCAGTTACCTTGTCGTCGATCCGCTCGGCGCCGTCCTTGGCCTTCTGCATCACCACTTGGGCGGCCTTACGCAGCGCTGCCCTCCCGCCCTTGCGGCGAACGTCATAGCTGAGCGATTCCAGCTTCCCCAGCAGGCTATCCAAGCCGGTGATGCTGAAATCGACATCAGCCATCCTTCACCCCCTTCGATACCAGAATGGTCAGGTACTCCTGACCGGACTTGTCGTCTTCCAGCGGTGGGCCTTCAATGCTGTAAACCTGCCCACGATGAACAATCCGCATCGTGGGAAGAACATCTGGGCGGTACCGGATAACAATCCGTGCCGTTGCCTCCGACTGCGCCGCCTGGGCGGCGATCAGATCCTTGGCAGAAAGCGGCTCAACCGAAGCCCATGTGTTCGCAAAGACTTGCCAGGACGGCTCACCAAACTCACCCGTAGCCGAATCCCGAACAGCGACCTTGTGCTGAATCTCAATCGGATGACGAAGAACACCCGCTCTCATACGTTCACCCAGCGATGCGGAGCCCATAGAGCATTGGTTGCCATGGGAAGCTCGGCGGTAATCGTCCCGATCACTACAGACTCACGGCTTGCGTACCAATGCCCGATCAGCAGAAGAGCGCCCTGGCGAATGGACTTAGTGATGACCAGAGCCTTGCCGACTGGATCTGGCAGCGCACCGCCCTCCTCGATCAACTCGCGATTGGTCCAGAGCTCGAAGGTGCTCAGAGCCGCGTCCGTATAGCCCTGAATCAGATCATCCTCGGCATCGTGAGTTACGCGCAGGTGCGCTTTCACGGTAGCCAGATCAATCATTGTTCGGCACCAGAGCCTGCAAGGCCGGCTTGTTCGCGGAAGCGTCGAAAGCAATGCCTTTAGCGGTGAGCCACTCCTTCAGCTTGGGCACCGTCATCTTGAGCGGATCGGTTTCGCTTTCAGCGTCCTTCTGCGCCTTGACCGCCGCGTCGATCTCTTCCTGAGAGCTGCGCGACGCATACCCTTGCGGCGGATAGCTCGTCGCCAGATAGCCCGCCTCGACCCATTCAGCAATGGTCGGTCCATCCTCGAGCAGAATTGGCGATGGCTGACGGTCGAGGTATTCGGCCAAGCCAAGATGTTCGACCGCGACCAGCGCACAGCGATCCGACACGTCGTGCTCGCCGACAGAGATCTCGACTACCTGATTACCATCCACAGCGAACGGGAACGGCTTCTTCACGGAAATGATTGGCATAAATCCTCCAGTGAGAGGGCGCCCGTAGGCGCCCACCCAATCAGGAAGCGCTCAGGGTCAGAACCTTGATCGCTTGAGAGTCGACGAGCATGCCGCCAACGCGCTTGGTGGTGTAGAAGCCCACGAAAGGCTTATTGGTGTAGGGATCGCGCAGTACGCGAGTACCGATACGGTCGACGATGGTGTAGCCGCGCTTGAAGTCGCCGAACGAGATTGCGTTGGCGTCAGCAGCAACATCAGGCATATCTTCGTTCTCGGTGATGCCGTAGCTCAGGAGCGTCGATGGCTGGCCCAACTCCAGGCCTGGGCGCCACAGGTAGTTACCTTCGCTGTCCTTCAGCTTGCGTACGTAGGCAAGGGTCAGGTTGGTCATCATGAAACGGCCATTGGCGCGATAGCCGGCCTTCAAGGCGTGGACCAGGTCTATCAGGTTGTCACCGGTGAATCCGCCGGCAGTTCCGGAAATCAGCTTCTGCAGCTTGCCGAAGGCGCGGGTTTTGTCGCTTTCGGTTACCAGCTCGTAGGCCAGATAGCCTTTCGGCTTGTTCGTGCCATTGCCGCTGGTAAACGCACTGCCCTCCTTCTCGGAGAACTCGCGGGCAACCTCGCTATTCAGCCAGCCCTCCGCACCAAAGAAGATGTCGTCCAGGCTGGTCTGAGTGGCTTGCGGGTTGGCGTAGATCTCGCCCATAAACGCCGAGATCTGGCCGAGAGTCGGAGTTCCGGTCGCTGGGCGTGCATCGGTTTCACCAACCCAGCCAGACCCGGCACCGCCCAAGCTGACCAGACGCTTGTAGTCAGGGGAGCCAACAGTGATCTGGTTGCACACCTGGCGCATTGGCGAGGTGTCCTTCAGCAGCTCGATAATGCTGCGATCCAGTTCTTCGGGGACCGCGTAACCGCCATCAGCTTCGGTGCCGATCTGCAGCGCTTTTGCCTGGAGCTCGCCGAGGCCGGTATCGACACCCTTGCGCACGAACTGCATGAATGCAGTCTTGTGCTCGCTGGCTGCCTTGGTTCCGGTACCGTCCGGGCGCTTCAGGCCGGCAAGCTCTTTCTCCAGCGCAGTTTTCAGCTCGTCGAGCTCACCCAGCTTTTCGTTCAGGGTATCGACCTGGCCGGAGAGTTTGCCCTTCTCTTCTTCCAGGCCTTCGATGCGCTTGTCGTTGGTCTTCTTAAACTCGTCGAACTTTTTGCCCAGGGCTTCGGCGACGTCATCGATGTCTTTCTTTTCCACAGCCATGAGAGGCTCCTTACATTTTGTCCAAAAGGGATTTCAGTGATTGAAGTGCGTCGTCGGCACCCGCCTCTCGCGGTGAAACTGCGCCGTAGCCCTTGGCCATGAAGGCCTTAGCCTGGGAGCCAGAGAACCCAACCTCTCGCAGGGCTCGCTCCACTTTGCTGGGAGGCGGTGTTTCACCTCGTGCCAGCAGAGATTTCACGTCAGTGATCCGGGCCTCATCATTGGCTGGAAAGGTGACCAGGGAGACTTCCCACAGATCAATCGCCTTCAGCAGCCAGATACCCTTCTCTTTGTCGTATTCGTAGTCGTCGAGCATGTAGCCGATGGACATGCCGCTGAGGCTTCCGGCCTTCATATGGCCGTGCGCGCGCTTTGCCAATGGGTCGTCCTCGACAAGCAAGCGACCTTTCACGAACAGGCCGGTATCGTCCTCGCGCATCTCGGTGTAGATGCCGATCGGCTCGCTCATGTTGTGTTGCCAGAGCAGCGCAGGCAGGCGACCCTTTTCGTTCCACTTGGCCAAGCTGGCCTCGAAGGCGCCGCGCACAACCACGTCGCCGTAGCTGTCCTCAACACCGAACACCGAGCCGTAGCCCTCGAACTCGCCGCTGTCACTGACCGACTTGATGGTCAGCGGCAGATCAAGGCGCTGTTTTGTCTGCATTGTCGGCAGCCTCTGGGTTGGTGGTCATATTCATCGGGGTGAGGTAGATGTCGCCGCCTTCACGCGGATTCTCGTCCTCCAGCTCGCGGCAATCGTTGGGGCTCAAAATCCCCCACTGGATACCCTTGCCGTAGGACTCATAGCGCCCCTTGAGGTCGCCTCGCATCAGGGCCCCAGCGTTGAATTTCGCGTAGTGGGTGAGCCGGTCCTTCTCGTTGAGCAGGCCAACCTGAATGCGGTGCTCGATGCGGGTCATGATCGGAACCAGGGAATAGTTCACAAAGCTCATGCCCATGTGCTCGATGTTGTTGAGCGTCATCTTCTCCATGCTGGCCACCAGGTGCGGCGGAACACGGAACAGGCCGCAAATTTGCGACTCGGTCAGCTTCTTCGATTCGATGAACTGGGTGTCCTGGGCATTCAGGCTGATCGGTTTCCAGTCCAGCCCCATCTCCAAGACCATCGGCTTGTAGGCATTCGCCACCCCCATATGTTGACCTTGAAAATCTGTCTTCAGCCGGTCGAACGCCTCAGGAGTAAGCTGCTGCTCGGTGCGTAGCACGCCGCTGGTTACTGCGCCGTTAGTGAATAGCTTTGCCGCATGAGCATCCATTGCCTGGCCGAGCCCCAGTGCCTGGCGCGCATAAGCGATTGGGTTAAGGCCATTCAAGCCATCTAGCGTGAACAGCCGTACATGCCAGACTTCATCCTGGGTCAGTACCTTCACACCTGTCTTAAAGCTGACCGTGTATTCGACGGTCCAGTCATCCTTGAGCTTGGCGGTTACCAGGTCAGGGTTGATCGGCAGCAGCTCAACTACATTGCCAAGGGCTACCACCTTGTAGGCGAAGAAATTACCGCGAAGACACAGACAGGCAACCAGCATCTCCCAGAACTCTTGGGCTGTCATATAGCCGTTGGGAGCCATCGACAGCAGCGGAAACAACCGATGAGCGGTTGCAGGCAGCCGGACTTTTCCGGTTTGCTTAAGCAGCCGACACGGCAGCATGCCGATCGACTCGGCCAGCACTCGAACACAGTTGAAGACCACCAGTTGCTGCATCGCACTGGTGGTTGTCACGCGCTGCCCGGAGTCACTTTCGTACCCTGCGCCCAGCGCCTGGGCCAGCTTCTCGGATGTATCAACGGTCTGCGGGTCGCTCTTGGCACCAAACAAGCGGCCAATGCTTTTGAATAGCTTCATCAGAGCGTCCTGATTCCATACTTGGAAATGTGGTCAGAGAGCGTGGATTTCGCTTGAGGGTTTGTCGCCATCAGCGATACCGCACAGAACAGCGCCATCAGCGGGTCAATCTTTGCTGAGCCGCTTGCCTGCTTTGTGATCAGGATCGAGTTTCCTCGAGGCTCGACACGGGCGTTACCGCAGCACCAATTCATCATCGGCTGGTCTGCGTGAATCAGGCCGCCCTCAGCCAGCTTGCGCTCAGTTGTTTTGATGGCGCCGCCAAGACGCCATCCTTGACTGACGCCGACTACTTTCTCTTGGTCGACACCGCGCGCGTTGATCGCCTCGAGGATTGCGCCGATACCAGCAGGATCGAGCCCCACCTGATGCAATAGGCCGGACGATTCGACCTGATCCACGATGTCGGCCACTTCTTCCACGTCGTCGCCGATGTGCTCAACCAGAACCAGATCGCCGCTACGGGCGTAATCATGCAAGTTCGCCGCAATATCTTTGCGACGCTCAAGCACTGATGGATGTGCCCACGCCCGGCACCAGGCCAACCACTCGCGCGTTGCTCTGTCGCGACCCAATACGGCCAAGCCCAGCAAGTCATCAAGGCCGCCGCCATCGATTCCGATGGTCACGATCTCGCAACGCTGAAGGATGTAATCGAGTGCAATTTGCTTGCGCGCCTGGGCCTCCCAGAACTCAGCTCCCGCCCACCGGTTCGACAGTAGCGCCAAGCCGATCTCGACGTTGAGGAACTTGGACAGGAAGCCACGCAGTGACTCTTCACCAGACTCCTCAGCCTTGGCCAGCTCACGCTCCAGATACTCCCGATCCACCGAGTACCCAAGGTTTGGGTTAACGATGTGGAAGTTTTCGGCCTTTCGATGCTCTCCAGCGTCAATCATCGAGCGCGGAAACTCGTAGATCACAGCCAGGAAGCGGGGATCGATGATTCTTCCGTCTCGCACACCTCGGGCGTACTGCAGCTTTTGCAAGAACACACCGGCCGGGGGCTTATCCGACTGCGTGGTCAGGTAAATGATGCAGCCCTCTGGTCGTGATGCCAGGCCACCTGTAGCCTCGCGCAGCATGTTCTCAGCGTTATGGTTACTGCCGAACAAGTGAATCTCATCCACCAGGATGAAGCTGGCCTTCTTTCCGCCAACGGTGTTCGAGTCAGCGGCAACCACTTTTAGCGTTGCGCCGGTCTCGCGATGGGTAATTGTCCTGATGTGCTCTTGAACATGGAGCAGGTCTGCAAGGTCCTCATCGTGCTTGACCATGTCCCTGGCCGGAGCGAAGGCGTTTTGCGCGACCTCGATTGTCGGCGCCAGAATGATCAGCTCGGCCGACTGCCGCCAGTTGCGGATCAGCAGTGTCAGCATGATCGCGGCAGCGATGGTGGATTTTGAGTTCTTCTTGGGGATGACCAGCGCGAACTCTTTGATTTCGCGGCGGCCGGTGTCTGGATTGTACGAGCCGAATACTGAGCCGGCGAAGTCGGAAACCCAGGGGGCGCATGCCTCGCCGATGGTTGGGCTACCTGGGGCGTCCACGATGCGCAGTTGCTGCATGACCTCAAGGCCAGCCGCGGCCTCCCCCGGAAACAACGGGGCCATCGGCACTAGTGACTGGCCGGCAACGATCCTCGCTTCCCAGTCAAGGCAAGCAGTTGACCATTCCATTCAAATCACCGTGTGTTATCGACCGCCAGCCTAGGCGGGGCGCCCTGACCAAATCGACCGGTTGCAGCTTTCTTCGCTGCATCGGCCTTCTGACCTTTCTTGCCCTGCTCTGCAACCTTGCCGTGCACATAGGGCATGAGAGTCTTCGCCGCCTCAACCCTCAGACGCGGCTCAGCGGCTTGCTCGTTCATGACCGCCACAAGGAAGTCCCTGGGATCGTCAAATTCGGCAAGCAGGAACTCTGTGTCTTCGTCGGCTGCCAGCGGCGAGGAGTTAACTTTTAACTCGGGTTTAACTTCTGCCTTCGCAGCATCCCTGCGCCTGATCTGTCGCCCCATGACGGCTATCACATCGGGATCCTTTGCGAGCTTAGAGCCGGCCTGTGATGCGGTTTTCGCGGAATACCCGGCGGCGATTGCCGCCTCTCGGTTTGACGCCCCCGACAGCAAAGCGTCAGCAAACCGTCGCTTCTTGTCGGTTAACGCCATGTTTAACTTTTCCGTGAAAGGGGAAAAAATCTGCGAATGGGAGGGGGCGCGGTTTCCGCCGGCAGAGGGCCTGAACTTTTACCCCTCCCCCTACCCTTGAAGCACGTCAAAGCCCCTAGATTCGCACCACTTCAGTGCATTCAGATCGATCACGACCCTGGCACCTCCCTGGCAGTCTTGGAGGCGTGACAGCCGACCTTGATGCGATAGCCGTCGATCAGCTCAAAGCGGACACAGAGCACCTGGCAGTTAGCTTCCACGTCCTCACCACCCATGAACAGCGGCACCTTATGGTCCAACTCGAAACCGCCAGGGTAGTCAACCACCCTGCCACAGGCCGCGCATGTTGGGTCTTGCTGCCACACCGCCAGCCGGCGAGCCTGGAGCCGCCGGCCAGTGATGCGCCTGTCAGCAACAACCTGCACCTTGGCAATCTGGCTCGCTGCCATCTTCAGAGGAGGCCTGAGCATCTTGAGCTTGGTCATCAGGCACCACCGAGAACAGGCGCGCCACTGAGGTAGGTCTGCGGCAGCTCGCCCATATCCACGTCCTGCTCATCACCCAGCGCCTGGATCAGTGCCACCTGATTGGTTGCGATCTGCTCGAGCAGCTGAGTCTGCTTCAACTGCTCGGCCAGCATCTTTTCCAGCAAGGAGACTGCGTGCTCGCTCATAGGCCACCTTTGTCCATTTGTTGATCCACTCGCGCCGGGCGGCGCATCCACCGCAGGCCATCAGCCTTCTGCCTTCTTACTCATGAACCGGTCGGAGTATTCACGGAGCTTCTCCACGCCGATGAAGCCAACCAGGCAGCCTGCGAAGACAGAGAGGTTTGGGGGTAGCGCGAAGTACTCAAGCACCGGTAACAGGCTGACGGCAATCAAGCTACAGATGGTTCCCTCAAGAACGATCTTGCGACCGCGACCGCCGCCGTAGATGACACGACACATGGCCACGGCAGCAGCAATGCCGCCGGTGTACAGCTGCGGCTGGTGGGCGATCAACCACGCGAGCACAGCGGCCCACAGGCCAGGATCCTTCTCGGGCATGTTCGGCATCTCGATTCCTCCCTTTTGGGGAGCGAAATAGATTCAGCCCCAACAGCACTCCCAGCTCGGGGCGATGGGTGTGGAGGAGCCGAAAACGAAAAAGCCCCGGCAAATGCCGAGGCTTTAAGGAGGTTGCTGGTGATGGCGAGTTTGCTCTCGCGCACCTACCGCAAAGTAACATGAAAGATACTGGTGAGGACCGGGGATGTCAAGCGGCCTCACGCCGAGCATCGAGGGCGCCATCGATCCATGCCACGCCGGCCTTCCATAGCTGGCGGGTCTTCTCCTCTCCAAAGCCGAGCTTTTTCCCGACGACCATGAGCGAAGTGTCGCGGGAGGTGTAGTACTTGATGATGACCTGGCCGCATTCTGGGTAGCGCTTATTCAGCCGTCCGACCAACCGATCAATGAACAGCGCGTCATCGTCCGTAATCATGGGGTCAAGGATCGTGTTCTCTCTCGACGCACAGCACGACACGCCCGAGCCCAGTACCACCCAGCGACCCCAATGCTCCAGCAGGTACTCGGCCGTCTTCTCTACGTTACTCATGTCCTTCCCCTCAATCCCCGGTGTAATTCGTTCCGCCGGCACCGCGACGGTTGTTCTGTTGGTACTGCGCAGCCGGCCCCATGAGCACTGGCTTGTTCAACTGTTCGATCTGTCGCTGCGCGGCCTGCAACCGCAGGCTCAACTGGGTGACCAGCTCGTCGACCGGCAGCGCCTCACCAGTCGCTGCCACCACCCAGCCAGAGGCGTTGCACTGCACACAGGCCATCTCGTGAAACACCCCTTCGATGACCGCCATCCCCCGGCATGCTGGGCACTGGGCCAGCTCGATCACCTGCTTGCGGAAGGCGGGGCCATGGCTCTTTTTCATGCCTTTGAATCCTCGCCTATGGTTGTTTCGTGAATGGTGCCGCAGCCCTTGTTCTGCGCGGCTTCCAGCGCATTGCGCGAATCTTCGTTTCTACCCTCCTTCAACCCGTGAATGAGGATCAAACCCTTGCCGTCTAAATGGGCGTGCCACTGCTCTAGGGCAATGCGCTTACGCTCCTCGACCGTGGTATGGATATAGGCCTGCACGTTGTGGCCCATCGCGTGATTGATCAGCATCTCGCCGATCAGGAAGTCGATACCCAGGTCAGCCCAGCCGGTGCGAGCCAACTTGCGCAGGTCATGGCTGGTCCACTCGCCCTTCCCCAGTCGGGTGAACACGGCGCTGGCCTGGCCTTCGCTCATGCCCTTGCCATTACGGGCCGGGAACAGGTACTGGCCGGTGTAGCCACTGGCGAGCTGGGTGTCTCTGTATCGGGTCAGCAGGACGCACACCTGGTCGGTCAGCGGCAGCGAATGCTCAACACGCGTCTTGGTGTGCTCAGCCGGAATATGCCACTTGCGCTCGGCCAGGCTGAAGTGTGGCCATTGAGCCATTCGGGTCTCACCGACGCGGGTACCGTGGCACAGCATCAACAAGGCCAGCATCGC
>NZ_JAZBQR010000024.1:0-85484 GCF_036348395.1 Pseudomonas sp. AL 58 | reverse complement strand
GGCAGTGCTCCCGCCGGGGCCGTGCTGAAGGGCCTTCCTGGCCCTCAGCCCTTGCCAGGCATCCCTGCCTGGCACCCAGCTACGCACTGCCTGCGTTCGACCTCCTGAAGGGACAATTTGGCGGCGCCTGCAGGTTCAGCGTATGAAAAAGCAACGCCGAAAAGCCCAAAATCTTCGCAGGCAAGCAAAACAGCGAGCATCTGCCTGTCAGTGCGCGGAATGTCAGGCGCTGCGGGGCGTCCCTTCAGTAGGCTGAGTGGAGCCGTCGCGTAGTGGGGTGCGAGGCATGGATGCCTCGCAAGTGCTGATGGGCCATGGATGGCCCGTCGGCGCGTCCACGCGAGAGCGATGGCGTAAGGAAGGAACCCGAAGTGCAGCGGAGGGCCGGATGTCGGGACAGGGCGTTTTACCCACTTTTGTGCCGTTCAAAAGTGGGTCGCCGTAAGAGGCGAAACCAGTCGGTGGTGCCACTGCAGGGAATGGATATGTTCACGAAGTGAATGCCCCACATCACAAACCTATATCGCCCCTGATGCAAGCAGGCATATCCATTCACGATGTCGGGCCTGATACCCCGCTGGGACCGTACTGAAGGGCCGTCCTGGCCCTCAGCACAAGGCATCAGCCCAGCAGCGAATACACCAGCGCCGAAATGGCCACCAGGCCCACCGCGACCACGAACACGTTGGACAGCGCACCGCTGTACTGACGCATGGCAGGTACACGACGGATGGCGTACATCGGCATCAGGAACAGAATGGCTGCGATGACCGGCCCGCCAAGGGTTTCGATCATGCTGAGGATGCTTGGATTACGCGTGGCAACGATCCAGCACACCACCAGCATGAACGCTGCGGTAACCCGGTCCAGCGCCTTGGCACCCGGGCGCCAGCCGCTTTTGACGATCATGCCCTTGAGGCCTTCGCTGGCACCGATGTAGTGGCCCAGGAACGACTTGGAGATGGCCACGAAGGCAATCAGCGGCGCGGCAAACGCAATGGTCGGGTTACTGAAATGGTTGGCCAGGTACGACAGGATCGACAGGTTCTGCGCCTTGGCTTCGGCCAGTTGGCCTGGCGTCAGGGTCAATACGCAACTGAACACGAAGAACAGCACCATCACCACCATCAACAGGTGGGCACGGGCCAGGATCTGCCCGCTGCGCTGCTCAGCGTTCACACCATAACGGCGTTTCTGGTCGACAGCGAAGGCCGAGATGATCGGTGAGTGGTTGAACGAAAACACCATCACCGGAATCGCCAGCCACAGGGTATGCAGAAACGCAGAGGCCGACGGTACTTCGCTGGCCGTCGTCAGGATGCCGCCGCTCCAATGGGGAATGAGGAACACCGCCAGAAACGCCAGGGCGACGATAAACGGATACACCAACAGGCTCATGGCTTTGACGGTGGCCTGTTCACCACACCGTACTACGGCCAACAAACCGAGGATCAGCACAAGGGACAGCACCGCACGCGGCGGCGGCGTAAGGTGCAACTGGTGCTCCATGAAGCTGCTGACGGTGTTGGTCAAGGCCACGCTGTAGATCAGCAGGATCGGGAAGATCGCAAAAAAGTACAACAGTGTGATCAAGGCACCGGCCTTGAGCCCGAAGTGCTCCTCTACAACCTCAGTGATATCCGCGCCATCGCGGCCTGACAACACGAAACGGGTCAGCCCACGGTGAGCAAAGAAGGTCATCGGAAATGCCAACAGCGCCAGGACCAACAGCGGCCAAAAACCGCCGAGACCCGCGTTGATCGGCAGAAACAAGGTGCCTGCGCCGATAGCCGTGCCGAACAGGCCCAGCATCCAGGTGGTGTCATGACGGGCCCAGTTGCCAAGGGCAACGGGGGTCGATTCAAAGCGCTGATCAACGCTTGGGGCCTGCTCGTTCATCCGGGTGCAACTCCACTCGCAAGACTACAACAGGGCCAGGAGCTGCGAAACAGACGCCTCATCGCTCCCAACCTATAGTAAGGGGGCGCGATTTTGCGCTGATTGGTTGCACTTGCAAAGTGCTACCAGAGGAACGGTTGCACTTGGTGCAACATCACCCAGGAAAACAACGTCAAACAGGTACTACCTCATCGCAGGCAGGCCAGCCCCCACACGGCTCGGTGAGCGCTGGGAGCAAGGCTTGCCTGCGAGGGTATCAGTGAGGTGTCAGCACAGACGCGCGGCGTTACGCCTGACGCTGCACTGCAGCAAACGCCTTCGCCACCTGCTGCAGGTTGTCCGGGCGCAGGCCCGCCATGCAGACCCGGCCGCTGTCGATCAGGTACACGCCAAATTCGTCACGCAGACGACGAACCTGCTCAACGCTGAAGCCGGTGTAGCTGAACATGCCACGCTGACGCAGGAAGAACTGGAAGTCCTGACCCGGCAACAGCGCGGCCAAGGCATCGACCAGCCCCTGGCGCATTTCAAGAATACGCAGGCGCATCTGCTCCACTTCGGCTTCCCACTGGGCATTCAGGCCCGCGTCGCTGAGCACGGCTGCGACCAGTTGGGCACCGAAGTTCGGCGGGCTGGAATAGTTGCGACGCACGGTGGCCTTGAGCTGGCCCAATACACTTTGTGCACTGTCCGCATCGTCACAGACTACCGACAAGCCACCTACGCGCTCGCCATACAGCGAGAAGATCTTCGAGAACGAATTGCTGACCAGGCAGGGGACGCCTGCACGGGCAACTTCGCGGATGGCGTAGGCATCGTCTACCAGGCCTTCGCCAAAGCCCTGATAGGCAATGTCGAGGAACGGGATCAGGCTGCGCGCCTTGACCACCTCGATCACCTGCTGCCACTGCGCCTGGCTCAGGTCGACACCGGTAGGGTTATGGCAGCATGGGTGCAACAGCACAATGCTGTTGGCCGGCAGGGTCTGCAACGTTGCGAGCATGCCGTCAAAATTCAGCCCGCGGCTCTGCTGATCAAAGTACGGGTAGGTGTTGACCTTGAAACCTGCACCTTCAAAGATTGCGCGGTGGTTGTCCCAGGTCGGATCACTGACCCAGACCTGCGATTCCGGGAAGTATCGCTTGAGGAAGTCAGCCCCTACTTTCAATGCACCCGAACCGCCGACGGTCTGCACGGTAGCCACACGCCCACCCTCTACCGCAGGATGACCGGCGCCGAACAGCAGGGTCTGGATAGCCTGGCGATAGCTGCCCAGGCCTTCCATCGGCAGGTACAGCGACGCCTGGTGAGGCTGGCCGGCCAGGCGTTTTTCCGCCTCGGCCACGGCGCCCAGTTGCGGCACCACACCGGCAGCATCGTAATACAGACCGATACTCAGGTTGACCTTGTCGGCACGAGGGTCGGCCTTGAAGGTCTCCATCAGCGAGAGAATCGGGTCGCCGGCATAGGCATCAACATGTTTGAACACAGCGTGCAGCTCCTTGGGTCAGGACAGTTCGGACTAACAGCTGTCGCGAGGATACCTGTACTGAACGCCAAGGAACATGTCTTCGCGTGCAACTCGTCAGTGCAGCGCTGCACGGCCCCGCATCGCCGTCATCGGCTCATTGCTCTCCCGCAAGGGCGCGCAACTGCTCCAGCTCCTGCACCGTCAGGGTCACGCCCTGCTGCGCCGACAACTCGCGCTCGCGATAACGCCGCTCACCCGGCATACGTTTCAAGCCCACCTCATGCATCTGGTTCACCAACTCGCGGCTGCGCTCGGCAAAGCGATTACCCACTGATTTGGCAGGATCGATGACAATGATCAATTGCCCGGTCCAGGGCGTCTTCGCACCGGGGTGCTGCGACCAGTCGAACTCGAACGAGAAGTTACCGCCCGTCAACGCTGCTGCCAGCAGCTCGACCATCATCGACAACGCCGAACCCTTGTGCCCACCAAAAGGCAGCAGCGCCCCACCCTCCAGAATCGCCTTGGGGTCACAAGTCGGCTGGCCGTGGCTGTCCACCCCCATACCCTCCGGCAATTGCTCTCCCTTGCGCGCAGCAATCTGCACGTCGCCGTGGGCCATGGCGCTGGTGGCCATATCAAAGACAATGGGGTCGCTGCCCGCGCAAGGTGCAGCGAAGGCGATCGGATTGGTGCCAAACAACGGCCGTTGCGCACCATGAGGGACCACGCAGGTCATGCTGTTGACCACGCTCAGCGCAACCAGCCCCTCTTCGGCGAACGGCTCTACGTCGGGCCAGAGAGCCGCAAAGTGGTGCGAATTGTGAATGGCCAGCACCGCCACACCGGCACTGCGCGCCTTTTCCACCAACAACCCACGGGCAGCGGCCAGTGCAGGCTGAGCAAAACCACCCTTGGCATCAACCCGGACATAACCAGAGGCGACATCTTCGACGTCTGGCTGCGCCTTGCCGTCTACCCAGCCACTGGCCAGGGTCGATACATACCCCGGAATACGAAAAACACCGTGGCTGTGGGCGCCGTCACGCTGAGCGCTGGCGCAGTTGTACGCCAGCGCGTCGGCAACGGCCTCGCTGGTACCGTGACGAACGAAAATCCGATGCAGCAAAGCCTGCAGTTCGGCAAAGGCAAGGTGCGCGACTGCAGTATCAGGACGTGCGGACATCTGAAGCTCCCTTGTTGGAATTGGACTGGGCTACAGCGATGAGCAGGCTGGAAACTCTCGCGCAGTGACAGCTATCTGTCAAATGTTGACTTGATGACAGAAAACATTCATTTTCTTCGTCAAGCGCAACCCCGTGAGAGTCGTCCGTGAGCCAACCGATCAAACAACGCCTGGAAAGCAGCCTGCAGAACGCCTCGGCGTCTGGGCGCAAGATCGCCACTTACATGCTGGGCAACCTGCATGAACTGCCTTTCCAGACCGCTGCCAGCATCGCCGACAAACTTGGCATCAGCGAGTCCAGTGTCGGCCGTTTCTGCCGCGCACTGGGCTATGAGCACTTCAAGGCGCTCAAACACGACCTCAAGAATGACCTGGGCGATGGCCCCTGGCTGGTCGGTGATCGCCTGCAAGAATTCCGCCAACAACGGCGCGAGTCTGAAGAAGGTGCCTCTCGCAGCTTTGAACTGGAAGTGGCGGCCTTGGTGCGGGTGCACGAATACAGCCACACCGCGCTTTGGCACAGCGTCGCCCAACGCCTCTCCGAACGACGGAAGATATTCGTCGCCGGCTTTCAGACCGAGCGCGGCATCGCCCTGTGCATGGTGCACCTGCTGCAATACCTGCGTGATGGCGTGCACGCCGTCGATGGCAGCGCCGGGCACTTTGGCGACGTGCTGCTCAGCCAGCCAGACGACTGTGCCCTGGTGGTGTTCGAGGCGCGCCGCTACTCACGCCATGCCCTGAACCTGTGTCGCAAGGCACAGGAAGCGGGCATCCCGGTAACACTGGTTACCGACACCTTCTGCGACTGGGCCGATGCCCACGCCGACGAAGTCTTTCGTATACCCACCGATTTCAATCTGTTCTGGGAGTCCACCGCGACGATGCTGTCGTGGGTACACCTGATGGTCAACGAGGTCTGCAAGAAACTCGGACCGGATGTTGAAAAACGCTTGGAAGCCACTGCCGCTCTACACAACGAATTCGTTGGCTACACGTCAACGAGCAAACAATAGCCAGAGTGCAAAATACCAATCGAGGTACATGATGAAACGAGTCGTCCACCTTGCAAGCGCTTGCGTACTGATGCTCGCCGGAATCGGCGCAGCCCAGGCAGAAACCTTGAAAATCGCCACCGAAGGCGCTTACCCCCCATTCAACTACGTCGACTCGGACAACAAGCTGCACGGCTTCGACGTCGATATCGCCAACGCCCTGTGCGAACGCATGCAGGTGCAATGCACCCTGGTCGCCCAGGACTGGGAAGGCATCATCCCGGCACTGATGGCCAAGAAATACGATGCCGTGGTCGCGTCGATGATCAACACCGAAGAGCGCCGCAAGAAAATCGCCTTCACCAACCACTACTACAAGACCCCCCTTTCGGTCGCCGTGGCCAAGGACAGCAAGATCACCGACGCACAGACCGACTTCAAGGGCTACACCGTGGGCGCGCAATCGTCCTCGACCCAGGCCATCTATGCCGAAGACATCTATGGCAAGGCCGGCGCCGAGGTCAAGCTCTACCCTACCCTTGATGAAGCCAACGCCGACCTCGCCGCAGGCCGCCTGGATGGCGTGATTGCCGACAAGTTTCCGCTGATCGAGTGGCTGAACAAGTCCGGCAAGGACTGCTGCAAGTTCATTGGCGATGTCAAAGGCACCACCGCCGATGCCTCGATCGCCGTTCGCAAGGACGACGACGCCCTGCGCGAGCGCCTGAACAAGGCGCTGGACGAGATCGTCGCCGACGGCACCTACCAGAAGATCTCCAGCCGCTACTTCGACTTCGATATCTACCAATAAGCCCCACATCCCTGCAGGAGCTGGCCTTGCCGGCGATAGGCGCCAGGCCTAGATCGCGGTGACAACGCGTCGATGCCATACCGGCTCCTGCACGGTCTAAAAAGAGGGTTCGAGCATGATCGAACAACTGTCACTGCTGTCGTTTGCCAGCGGCGGCTGGGGCCAGGCATTGCTGGCCGGCGCCGTAGTCACCATCAGCCTGGCCCTGGCCTGCCTGCCCATTGGTTTGCCCCTGGGGCTGGGTGTCGCCCTCGCCGCCCGCTCGCCAAAGCGCTTCCCGAAGGCTGCAGCTACCGTCTTCTCCACCGTGTTCCGGGGCCTGCCAGAGCTGCTGACCCTGCTGATCATCTATTACGGCTGCCAGATTGCAGCACAGAAAATCCTCGCCGCCATGGGTTATGAGGGTGAGGTGCTGATCAACACCTTTCTGGCCGCGATGATCGCCTTCAGCTTCGTCTTCGCCGCCTTTTCCAGTGAGATCTGGCTGGCAGCGTTCAAGACCGTGCCCAAGGGCCAATACGAAGCATCGGCGGCGCTGGGCCTGAGCAAGACCACAACCTTTCGCAAAGTGGTGTTTCCGCAACTGGTACGTATCGCCTTGCCCGGCCTGTCGAACAACTGGCTGTCGCTGCTCAAGGACACGTCGCTGGTATCGACCATCTCCCTGGTGGACCTGATGCGCCAGACCAACCTGGCGGTCAGCGTGACCAAGGAACCCATGTTCTTCTATGCCGTCGCCTGTTTTGGCTACCTGCTGTTTTCGGCCCTGTCAGGACGCGCCTTTAGCGTTATCGAGCGGTATTTCAGTCGCCACCTGCGGAGCGCACGCCCATGACTTTCGATGATCTGCTAAGGCTGTTCCTAGATCCCGAGCTGCTGGAGCGCTACGGCCCGCGCTTTGTCGATGGCCTGCTGGTGACCGCCAAACTGGTGGCGATCTCGTTCACCCTCGGCGCAATCCTCGGCCTGCTGCTGGCCCTGGCGCGGCTGTCGAACAACCTGGTCGTGCAGCGCCTGAGTGCCGGCTATATCTACTTCTTCCGCGGTTCGCCACTGCTGGCCCAACTGTTCATGCTGTATTACGGCCTGAGCTCCTTCAAGGGCTTCTGGCAGGACGTCGGGCTCTGGTGGTTTTTCCGCGAGGCGTGGTACTGCACCCTGCTGGCGTTCACCCTGAACACCGCCGCCTACCAGGCCGAGATCTTCCGCGGCAGTCTGATGGCGGTCGCTCCCGGGCAGTATGAAGCCGCCAAGGCGCTGAGCCTGAAGCGCTCGACCACCTTTTTCAAGGTCATCCTGCCCCAGTCACTGATTGTCGCCGTTGGCCCACTGGGCAACGAATTGATCCTGATGATCAAGGCTAGCGCCATTGCTTCGCTGGTGACCATCTATGACCTGATGGGCATCACCAAACTGGCCTTCTCGCGCAGTTTCGACTTCCAGATCTACCTCTGGGCTGCAGTGCTCTACCTGCTGATCGTCGAGATCGTGCGACGCAGCCTCAAACACATCGAAGGCCGTCTGGGCCGTCACCTGCGCTAAACCGTGCAGCCTTTCGAGGACCGTTCCATGCAATGCCAAACCATCGTTCTGGGCGCCGGTATCGTCGGCGTCAGCACCGCCCTGCACCTGCAAGCCCGTGGGCGCAAGGTGATTCTGATCGACCGCGCCGAGCCTGGCAGCGGCACCAGCCACGGCAACGCCGGGCTGATCGAGCGCTCCAGCGTGATCCCCTACGCCTTCCCCCGCGAGCTTTCCCGCCTGCTGCGCTACAGCCTGAATCGCCAACCCGATGTGCGCTACAGCCTGCGCTACCTGCCCAAGGCTGGCCCCTGGCTGCTCAAGTACTGGCAGAACTCCTCGCCTGCCGGTGTCGCCGTAGCCACCCGCGCCATGCTGCCACTGGTGGAACGCTGCGTAGAGGAGCACGACGCCCTGATCGAAGCTGCCGAGCTCGGCGACCTGATCAAGGCCAAGGGCTGGATCGAGGTGTACCGCAATGCCGAGGCCTTTGCCACTGCACAGGATGAGGCCCATGCGCTCAAGCCCTACGGCCTGCGCTACGAGATCCTCGACCGCCAACAACTGCACGCCCGCGAAGTCGATCTCAGCGAAAACGTCGTTGGCGGCATCCACTGGCTGGACCCCAAGACGGTCAGCGACCCAGGTGGCCTGACGCGCGGCTATGCCGCACTGTTCGTCAAACGCGGTGGCCAGTTCATTCATGGCGACGCCCGCACCCTGCGCCAGGTGGCCGGCGATTGGCAGGTCGACAGCCGCCAGGGGCCGATCAGCGCGGCTGAGGTCGTCATCGCCCTTGGCCCGCAAGCCGCCGATCTGTTCAAGCCGCTGGGCTACAGCATTCCGCTGGAGATCAAGCGGGGTTACCACGCCCATTATCGCCCCCGCGCTGGTGCCGAGCTGACGCACTCGATCTGCGACGTACAGGGTGGCTTCGTATTGGCCCCCATGGTCAAGGGCATCCGCCTGACCACCGGCATCGAATT
Organism: Pseudomonas sp. AL 58; assembly: GCF_036348395.1. Classification (NCBI taxonomy): domain Bacteria; kingdom Pseudomonadati; phylum Pseudomonadota; class Gammaproteobacteria; order Pseudomonadales; family Pseudomonadaceae; genus Pseudomonas; species Pseudomonas sp. AL 58. Next base: position 76,615 of record NZ_JAZBQR010000024.1, on the reverse strand, counting down.
TGCCGCCAGCGATGCGCCAGCCAATCAAATCCAGCTGGAACGTTGCGAGGCCATCGCACGCAAGCTGTTCCCTCTCGGCGAGCGCATCGAAGCCGAGCCTTGGCTGGGGCGTCGTCCATGCCTACCGGACATGCGCCCGGTCATTGGCCCGGCACCGCGTCACAAAGGCCTGTGGTTCAACTTCGGGCATGCTCACCACGGCCTGACCCTGGGCCCGGTCAGCGGCCGCTTGCTGGCGGAAATGATCACCGGTGCCAAGCCTTTCACCGACCCTGCGCCCTACAGTGCACAGCGCTTCAACTGACTTCGGGAGAACAATAACAATGCCTAGCCCCCTGAGCCTTGCCACTGCCCAACCCATTGCCCAGCCCGACCCACGCAACGTCGTGGTGAAGATTGAAGGCCTGAACAAGTATTACGGCGCCTACCATGTACTGCGCGATATCGACCTGCAGGTACGCGAAGGCGAGCGCATCGTCCTCTGCGGGCCTTCAGGCTCGGGCAAGTCGACACTGATCCGCTGCATCAATCGCCTGGAGATCGCTGAAAAGGGCACGATTCGGGTCAATGATACCGACCTTGCCGAAACCACCCGCCAAGCCGCTCAAGTACGCAGCGAGATCGGCATGGTGTTCCAGCATTTCAACCTGTTCCCGCACATGAGCGTGCTCGACAACTGCACCCTGGCGCCCATGAGCGTGCGTGGCCTGTCACGCCAGGAAGCCGAGGAGCGCGCACGTTTCTACTTGAACAAGGTCGGTATCGAAAGCCAGGCAGGCAAGTACCCCAGCCAGCTCTCTGGCGGGCAACAACAGCGGGTGGCGATTGCACGGGCACTGTGCATGAAACCGAAAATCATGTTGTTCGACGAGCCCACCTCGGCACTCGACCCGGAAATGGTCGCCGAAGTACTGGACGTGCTGGTAAGGCTGGCCGACACCGGCATGACCATGCTGTGCGTTACCCACGAGATGGGGTTCGCCCGCCAGGTGGCAGAGCGCGTACTGTTCCTGGATGGTGGCCAGATCATCGAGGACAGCCCGCCTGAGGCGTTTTTCAACAACCCTCAAAGCGCACGGGCCAAAGGCTTCCTTGCGCAGATCCTGCACTGAGCCAAGGGCCTTGCGCGATCCTGTCTCGCCAAGGCCCATACTCCCGCAGCGCGCGCCAAAAACGTTAAATATAATGAACTACAAAAATCACAAATTACCTCTATATTTCAAACACTTAGCAAGCTGAGCGGCAAAATTAGTAGCTTACTAAGCAATAATTTTACACAAAGCTGTTTGACATATTTAACGGCGCTGGCAAGCTATGTAACAGGTTTCGACTGGAAACAGGCCATTGCGTGCCTTCCGGCAGTGCTCGAAACCTCAGGTAGCATCAGGCTGGATCGATGCGCCTGCACAACAATGACAGGCTGCGCCTGTCCAAAGGTGACATATGCCCAACAGCAACATTGGCAATAAGAATCAGACCCTCCGCAAGCCCGTCGTCCTGATGACCATGGGTGCCCAGGAGCGCAAGGGCCACGACTATCAGGTCATGACCCACAAGTACATCGTTCCACTGGTCGAACTGGCAGGTTGCGTACCGGTTCTGGTACCGACCTGCTGCGGTGCCGACGACCTTGAGCAATACCTGAACATGGCCGACGGCGTTTACCTGACCGGTGCGGGCAGCAACATCGACCCAAGCCTTTACGGCCAGGAAAACCACACCCCAGGCAAAGCCCAGGACAAGGCTCGCGACCTGTTCGACATCCCGTTGGTGCATGCCGCAATTGCGCGTGGCCTGCCAATCTTCGGTATCTGCCGCGGCATGCAGGAAATCAACGTCGCGCTGGGTGGCGATATCTATCAGAAGGTCTACGCCGAACCAGGCTTCAACGACCATCGGGAAAACCCGGAAGACCCAGTGGACATCCAGTACCAGGCTGTACACGGCGTACGCCTTGCACCGAACAGCTGGTTGCGTGAACTGTTGCAGACCGATGAAATTCGCGTCAACTCGCTGCATGGCCAGGGCTTGAAAACCCTCGGCAAAGGCCTTGAGCCTATCGCCCACGCCGAAGACGGCCTGGTCGAAGCCGTCCATGCACCCAGCCTGTCGCCGTTTCTCTTCGCCGTGCAGTGGCACCCGGAGTGGCAAGCGGCGAAAAACCCGGACTCGGTCAAGATGTTCCAGGCCTTCGGCGATGCCTGCCGCCAACGCGTGCGCCTTGCACTAAAAAAGCCTGAAATCGCAGCCTGAGTGCTGCGATGCATCGCCAGCAAGGCCAACTCACACTGAGAGCCAACCTTGCTGGCGATACAGAGGCGACCATCATTCGTTGCGAATGACACGCCCACCCTTCTTTTCCGACTGATCGACTGCGCTAACGCGCAAAGGCGCTGGCAGCGCCAGGCCTTTGTCAATCTGTCGCAAACACCCTAGTAGTAGGCGTTCTCTTTCTGAGAGTGGTCGGTGACGTCACGTACGCCCTTGAGCTCGGGAATACGCTCAAGCAGGGTACGTTCGATGCCTTCTTTCAAGGTCACGTCAGCCTGGCCGCAGCCCTGGCAACCACCGCCGAACTGCAGTACGGCAATGCCGTCATCAACCACCTCAATCAAACTGACCTGACCGCCATGGCTGGCCAGCCCCGGGTTGATCTCGGTTTGCAGGTAATAGTTGATACGCTCGTTGATAGGGCTGTCGGCATTGACCATCGGCACCTTGGCGTTCGGCGCCTTGATGGTCAGTTGACCACCCATGCGGTCAGTCGCGTAGTCGACCAAGGCATCCTCAAGGAAAGGCTCGCTGACCGCATCGATCCAGGCGGTGAAGCTCTTCAGGCCCAGGGCGGTATCTTCGGCCTTCTCTTCGCCCGGCTTGCAGTAGGCGATGCAGGTCTCGGCGTACTGGGTGCCCGGCTGGGTGATGAAAATGCGTATGCCGATGCCCGGGGTGTTCTGCTTGGATAGCAGGTCAGCCAGGTAATCATGCGCAGCATCGGTAATCGTTATGGCACTCATTGAAATGGTTTCCTCACAGACTTGGCGGCAGTTTACGCCAACCTGACGCGCGAACAAAGTCCCAGTATTTTTGTCGGGAAACAACAGCCGCTTCGGGCGGCCTGAGCAGGAAGCCCAAACGCCGGAAGCGGCCTGATGAAGGGAGAATCGCCCTAGAGGTTTTCGTAGCGGTTCATGTCCAGTACACCCGCTTCCACCGGCTCGGTTTCCTTGATGTAGGTGCTCAGGTCATGGAAATACTGCCAGAACTGCGGATGACTGCGGCGTACGCCCCAACGCATGACAATACGCTCGAATTTGGCGGTGTCATCACGGGCCGCTTCCATGTCCTCGACAAACTCTGGTACATCCCTGGCCGGAATATTGAACATGAAGTTCGGGTAGCTGCTCATCACGCCAGGGTAGAGCGTCAGGGTATCCAACCCCAATTGGTACCGCGACTCCTCACCCAGCATGAAGGCAACGTTGCTGTGGGCGTGGTTGCGCAGCATGGAGTAGACCTGCCGCTTGCCGCCCTCGCCTTCGATACGCAGCATGGTCGCTTCCGGCAACTGGTTGATCACCTTCAGCCCCGCTGCAGGACGCGAAGCCAAGCGGCTCAGCGACTGTTCGACATCGCGGAACTCTTCAGTCATCTGAGGCCGTGAACAGTAGGCGCCATGGCAGCGATTGATCGGGTCAGGAGCTGCGTTGAGGCTACCGGTCCGCTCGATCAGCTTGAGGCCAAAGTCACGTTTCGGGTCACGCTTGTCCAGCTTCAGGGCGCTCGGGGTGCTGGTGTCGATCTCCTCGTAGTCCATCCACATTTTCACCTTGCCGCCGTTCTGGTACCAATCGCTGAGGATGGCACCACGCTTGTTGGCCGGCATCAGGCGCAGGAAGTTGACCTCGGCGCCATTGCGGATCAGATCGAAGTACAGACGGGTCTGGGCCTGGTGCGACACGTTGCCGAACACATCGAAGTTCACCGCCAACTGATAGTAGGTACGCTCGAACAGCGGGTAGTCGAACAGCCACAAGGTCAGCGGCACATCACCAATGAGCCCTTTGTTGACCGAGGCACTGTCAAAGTGCCGGAAGATGGTCAGCAAGGCGTTGTCATTACCCGCCCATAGGCTTGACCAGCTTGGCGCCGGCATGTCGGCATAGGCTTCCCGGCGAAGGCTTTCATACTCGTTGCGCTTGTCACGGTAGGTGTGCCAGAGGGTCAAGATGCTGCCAACATCGTCGATCTGCCCAGGCATTGCCAGCAATGGCGTGGCTTCAGCGCGGTACTTGGCATCCGTCAGGTAGCGATCATGGGCCGGCTCCTGGAACAGCGCCCAGAAGTGGTCACGAATCACGTCCGTGGCGATCTGACCGCGGCACACCGGGCCGCGAATGAAGGTGCGGACGAAATACTCGGCGTTATCCAGCATGAACTGATAGCGCGCTACCGCCGGGATCGCCTCGAACGTCTCGAACGGGTTGGCGCGGTGGCGCGGACCATAGCCCGGCAGCGCAGCCGCGTGCCAGTCGCCGCTGTAGAACAGCTGTTTGACACGTTTGAGCTTCTGCGGCCCCATCGGGTAGGTGATGTGGGTCTTGTGTACGATGACGCCCTGTACGGGCATCAACCGATAGTAGAAGTCGGTGCCAGGCGGATCGTTGGGCCGACGCGTGGCAATCAGGTCAATCGGTTGGCCACTGGGTGTACGGGAACGTACCCATTGGAAGAAGTGCCCCGGCTCCCCGCCAACAAAGTAAATGTGTGCCAGAAACAGGTGTTCATACAGCCAACGGCCTACCAGCGCTTCGGTCGAACCCGGGCTGTTGAGCAGCGCTTCCCATTCCTGGATCTGTGCCGCCTCCTTGGCGCTGGGCTGGATCGGGTTGTGCTCAACTGGCGCACCCGCCGCCAACCAACGCTGCAGGGTCTGGTACTGGGCATCGGTCAGGCCGGTGACCGCCAACGGCATGCCCTCACGGGGATGCGCCTTGGCATAGGCGTCGAACTCGCCGGGCAGCGGGCAGACATTTTCCCGGTTCAAGCCCAGCACGATGTCTTCAGGCAGCTTGGCGTTTGGCTTCAGCGGGGTTGAATGCCCCAGCTCCAGCATCCGCGCCATCAGCGCGGCCTGGCTGCCCTGGTTATCCAGCACCGAGTAGAAGCCCTTGCGCCGCCAGGCATCGACACTGTGGGCGTCGTAGAACAATCGGGTCGGGGGCACTGCAGTCGTGCGGTTGCCCTCGTAGACCGGTACCTTCGAAGCGCCGCGCTCGGCGCCTTCAGCACTTTCCAGCTTGAGCTGGCAGGCGGCATCGTTGCAGGCATGGCAGGCAACGCATTTCTCAGTGAAGATGGGTTGAATGTCCCGGGTATAGGAAATAGCCGGGCTGGATTGAGGCGCTTGCCCCAACGCCATGCCACTGATCAGCAGCGCGACGGCGCCGGCAAGTAAACGATGCACCATGTGCCAATTGTCCTGGAAATTAAAAGCTTCACGATTCTACCGGTGGCAGCACCGTGCCAACATGAATGAAATTCATGCAAATCAGTGGCACGTCTAAAAACCGCGCAGCTTTGTTATTATTCCGCAACTTTTGTCTTTGCCCGACCAGGTAGTCCTATGTCTGACCGCAGCGCTCGTTTCCAAGCACTTCAGAAAGCACTCAAAGAGCGCATCCTGATCCTCGATGGCGGCATGGGTACTATGATCCAAAGCTACCGTCTGGAGGAACACGACTATCGTGGCACGCGTTTCTCCGACTGGCCCAGCGACGTCAAGGGCAACAACGACCTGTTGCTGCTATCGCGCCCAGACGTCATCGCCGCAATCGAGAAAGCGTACCTGGATGCCGGTGCCGACATCCTGGAGACCAACACCTTCAACGCCACACAGATCTCCCAGGCCGACTACGGCATGGAAGCGCTGGTGTATGAGCTGAACGTCGAGGGCGCCCGCATTGCCCGCCAGGTGGCCGACGCCAAGACCCTGGAAACCCCGGATCGCCCACGCTTCGTGGCCGGCGTGCTCGGCCCGACCAGCCGCACCTGCTCGATCTCCCCGGACGTCAACGATCCCGGCTACCGCAACGTCACGTTCGACGAGCTGGTGACCAACTACATCGAGGCCACCCGTGGCCTGATCGAAGGCGGTGCCGACCTGATCCTGATCGAAACCATCTTCGACACCCTCAACGCCAAAGCGGCAATCTTCGCCGTGCAGCAGGTGTTCGAGGAAGACAATGTCGAATTGCCGATCATGATTTCCGGCACCATTACCGATGCCTCGGGCCGCACCCTGTCCGGGCAGACGACCGAAGCGTTCTGGAACTCGGTACGCCATGCCAAACCGATTTCGGTGGGCCTGAACTGCGCCCTGGGCGCCAAGGACCTGCGCCCGTACCTGGAAGAGCTGTCGAGCAAGGCCGACACCCAGGTCTCTGCACACCCTAACGCCGGCCTGCCTAACGCGTTCGGCGAGTACGACGAAACCCCGGCGGAAATGGCTGCCGTCGTTGAAGAGTTCGCCGCCAGCGGCTTCCTGAACATTATCGGCGGCTGCTGTGGGACCACGCCTGCGCACATCCAGGCGATTGCCGAAGCAGTGGCCAAGTACCCGCCACGGGCTATTCCAGACATCCCCAAGGCCTGTCGACTGTCGGGCCTGGAACCGTTCACCATCGACCGCAACTCGCTGTTCGTCAACGTCGGTGAGCGCACCAACATCACCGGTTCCGCCAAGTTCGCCCGGCTGATCCGCGAAGAAAACTACACCGAAGCCCTGGAAGTCGCCCTGCAGCAGGTCGAAGCCGGCGCCCAGGTCATCGACATCAACATGGACGAAGGGATGCTCGACTCCCAGGCGGCCATGGTCAAGTTCCTCAACCTGATTGCCGGCGAGCCGGACATCTCCCGCGTACCGATCATGATCGACTCCTCCAAGTGGGAGGTGATCGAAGCGGGCCTGAAGTGCATTCAGGGCAAGGGCATCGTCAACTCGATCTCGATGAAGGAAGGCGTTGACGCCTTCAAGCATCACGCCAAGTTGTGCAAGCGCTATGGCGCTGCCGTGGTGGTGATGGCCTTCGACGAAGTCGGCCAGGCCGATACCGCCGCGCGCAAGCGTGAAATCTGCCAACGCAGCTACGACATTCTGGTCAATGAAGTGGGCTTCCCGCCGGAAGACATCATTTTCGACCCGAACATCTTCGCCGTGGCCACCGGCATCGAGGAACACAACAACTACGCCGTCGACTTCATCGAAGCCTGCGCCTACATCCGCGACCACCTGCCCCATGCACTGTCCTCGGGCGGTGTGTCCAACGTGTCGTTCTCTTTCCGGGGCAACAACCCGGTCCGTGAAGCGATCCACTCGGTGTTTCTCTACCATGCGATCCAGAACGGCCTGACCATGGGTATCGTCAACGCCGGTCAGTTGGAGATCTACGATGAGATCCCCCCTGCCCTGCGCGAACGGGTCGAGGACGTGGTACTCAACCGTACCCCCGAAGGCACCGACGCCCTGCTGGCCATCGCCGATGACTACAAGGGTGGCGGCGCCACCAAGGAAGTCGAAAGCGAGGAATGGCGTTCACTGCCCGTTGGCAAGCGCCTGGAGCACGCCCTGGTCAAAGGCATCACTGCGTTTATCGTCGAGGACACCGAGGAATGCCGCCAACAGTGCGCACGTCCGATCGAGGTCATCGAAGGCCCGCTGATGAGCGGCATGAACGTGGTCGGTGACCTGTTTGGCGCTGGCAAGATGTTCCTGCCGCAAGTGGTCAAGTCGGCACGGGTGATGAAGCAGGCGGTGGCCCACCTGATTCCGTTCATCGAAGCCGAGAAAGGCGACAAGCCGGAAGCCAAGGGCAAGATCCTCATGGCCACGGTAAAAGGCGACGTGCATGACATCGGCAAGAACATCGTCGGCGTGGTGCTGGGCTGTAATGGCTACGACATCGTCGACCTCGGCGTGATGGTGCCGGCCGAAAAAATCCTGCAAGTGGCCCGTGAGCAGAAGTGCGACATCATCGGCCTGTCCGGGCTGATCACGCCGTCACTGGACGAAATGGTGCATGTCGCCCGCGAGATGCAGCGTCAGGACTTCCACCTGCCGCTGATGATCGGCGGCGCGACCACCTCCAAGGCGCACACAGCAGTCAAGATCGAGCCCAAGTACAGCAACGACGCCGTCGTCTACGTCACTGACGCCTCGCGTGCCGTCGGCGTCGCCACGCAGTTGCTGTCCAAGGAACTGAAAGCCGGCTTCGTCGAGCGGACCCGCCAGGAGTACGTCGAAGTACGTGAACGTACCGCCAACCGCAGCGCCCGCACCGAGCGCTTGAGCTACGCTCAGGCCATCGCGGCCAAGGCATCGTTCGACTGGGCGGGCTATCAGCCGGTCGTGCCGACTTTCACCGGCGCCAAGGTACTGGAAAACATCGACCTGAACGTACTGGCCGAGTACATCGACTGGACGCCGTTCTTCATCTCCTGGGACCTGGCGGGCAAGTTCCCGCGCATCCTCACCGACGAAGTGGTCGGCGAAGCGGCCACGGCGCTGTACGAAGACGCCCAACAGATGCTGCGCAAGCTGATCGATGAAAAGCTGATCAGCGCCCGGGCAGTGTTCGGCTTCTGGCCGGCCAACCAGGTCAACCACGACGACATCGAAGTCTATGGGCAGGATGGCCAGCCGCTGGCCCTGCTGCACCATCTGCGCCAGCAGACCATCAAGACCGACGGCAAGCCAAACTTCTCCCTGGCCGACTTCGTGGCACCGAAAGACAGCGGCGTGACCGACTATGTCGGTGGTTTCATCACCACCGCCGGCATTGGTGCCGAAGAAGTCGCCAAGGCCTATCAGGACAAAGGCGACGACTACAGCTCGATCATGGTCAAGGCACTCGCCGACCGCCTGGCCGAAGCCTGCGCCGAATGGCTGCACGAACAGGTGCGCAAGCAGTACTGGGGCTACGCCAAAGACGAAGAACTGAGTAACGAAGCACTGATCAAGGAACAGTACCTGGGCATCCGTCCGGCCCCTGGCTACCCTGCCTGCCCGGACCACACCGAAAAAGGCACCCTGTTCCAACTGCTCGACGGTACCGAAATCGGCGAGCAAGGCCAGAGCGGCGTCACCCTGACCGAGCACTATGCAATGTTCCCGGCAGCTGCGGTCAGCGGCTGGTACTTCGCCCACCCACAGGCGCAGTATTTCGCCGTGGGCAAGGTCGACAAGGATCAGGTGCAGAGCTATACGGCGCGCAAAGGCCAGGACCTGAGCGTCAGCGAGCGCTGGCTGGCACCCAACCTGGGATACGACGCTTAAGCATCGGTCATCGGTATGGGCAGCTGCAGGGTCGACGTTGTGTCGCGCCCTGCAGACGTTCCTTGAGGGGCTACACTGTGGACAGGCCTTCCGCCCACAGGAGCTGATCATGGACGACCCCGCCCAAGGCAAGCCACCGACCTTCTGGCAAATGCTGCAAAGCGTGCTGGCCGCCGCCTTCGGCGTGCAGAGCAACAAGAACCGCGCGCGCGATTTCACCCACGGCAAACCCAGTCACTTCATTGTGCTGGGTACGCTGTTCACCTTGCTGTTTATTCTGGTACTGCTGGGGTTGGTAAAACTGGCCCTGCACCTGACCGCCGCCTGAAACGCAAACCGCCCGCAGGTATCCATGCTGCAGGCGGTCTCATGCTACCCAGCGGGTGATGTCACTGATGACTGACCCAGTACACGGCTGTCACGACCACCAGGATGATCAGGCAGAGTGTCGCCCAAGCGTCGACATGACTGTCACTCTTAACCGACTTGGTTGAATTTCCCATTGCATCGCCTCTTGTAGTGGTTATGGGAATGCATGACACCTGTAGCAGTTAAGCCCAGCGATGCCCTTTGCTCAAGCCAGGTCTTTTTGCTGTTCGTCGGTTAGGGTATGTATGAAAAGTCTTGAGACGAAGGTCAGGCAAGGCGAAAACAGCCGAGGAAGCGGAGTTTACGGGTTGTAAATGAGCATTCCGAGGCTGTTTTCAACGCAGCATCACCGAGTATCAAGGCTTTTCGTACAGAGCCTAGTAGTCCACCGGCGCCGTCAGGAATGGGTAGCGAAAACTGCGCGCCTTGCCTTCGGCGCTGAAACGATTGAAGTCCAGGCCATAGTCGGGCTCGTTGACCAGCTTCAGCCAGCGCCGGGCTCGAGCGGGATCAATAAGCTGAAGCACAGGCACCTGGTACCGATGCTGGCCATCGCGGCTGATCGGCAACCCGAGCGCATCGTCGTGCAACAACACCATGGCCCAGCCACCGAGTGTGAAATGCCCACCCATGAGTACGCTAAGGCGCCCGTCGATACGCGCCTGCAAGGCCTCTGGCGAGCTGTTGACGGCACTGAAGTAGACATCCTTGCCGGGTTTGCGCCCGGCTTCCTCGAACGCCTGCATCGCGCCAAAGGCCATTTCATCGTTAGCCGACCAGACCAGTCGGGTGTTCGGATAGCGATGCAGCAACTGACTGGCCTGCTCATACGCCCGTTCCCGACCCCAACCGCCATAGACCACCTGGCGAAGGTTCACCTCGGGGTGCTCGGCAAGCGCCCGACGCATGCCGCGCTCGCGCAGTTGCGAGGCCGGGGTGATTTTCATCCCGGAAAACGCCAGCAATTCGATTTGCTGGCCCTTCGCAGGCGCCGGCACCTGGGCAATCAATGCCGTGAGCATGCGATAACCCGCCTCCTCGTCATTCGTGACCAGGGTCGCGATAGGTTGCGGGTATTTGTCCGGGCTGTCGGCAATGAGCCGCGTCTGGTCGGGCGTCAAACCGTTGTTGACCAGAAACAGCTTTACCCCGCTGCCACGGGACAGGCGAATGATCTCTGGCGCTATATATTGCTCATTGACCAGCACCAGGTAGTCAGGGCGCTGCGGCCCCTCCAGCACTTGCCGTGCCAGCGTCATGGCACGCGCCGGCTCACGTTCGCTGTATTCGACCCGCAACTGCATGCCAAGATCGCTGGCAGCCGCTTGCATGAAGCGCGAGTAACTGACCCAGAAAGTCTCATTGGAGTACCCCGGGTTCAAAAAAACCACCGAGGGCGCCTGAGCATTGGCTGCCAATGGCAGACTCAGCAACAGGCATCTAGCCAGAGCTTTCAGCATGGGGAACAGGCTCGCACAGAATAAAGCGGCGCAGTATAACGCCCCCAACCTGCCCGATGGCTAAACGCAACACAGTCTCACTTAGTCCAAATGGTTCTTTGCATATGCAAAAACTTCACTTTTGCGCATAAACACAAGCTGATATCTTTCCACAGCTCCGCTCCGGAGTGCGCGGCCGTGCGCGCGATTAGCTGCCTGCAGCCTGAAAACAGGACCCTTATGTACGTATACGACGAGTACGATCAGCGGATCATCGAGGACCGCGTCAAGCAGTTCCGTGATCAGACCCGACGCTACCTGGCCGGTGAGCTCAGTGAAGAAGAGTTTCGCCCCCTGCGCCTGCAGAATGGCCTCTATATCCAACGTTTTGCCCCCATGCTGCGGGTCGCGGTGCCCTATGGCCAGCTGACGTCGCGTCAAACGCGGATGCTGGCGAAGATCGCGCGCGACTACGACAAGGGCTACGCCCACATCAGCACCCGGCAGAACGTCCAGTACAACTGGCCGGCACTGGAAGACATTCCGGAGATTCTGGCCGAACTGGCTACCGTGCAGATGCACGCGATCCAGACCAGCGGCAACTGCCTGCGCAACGTCACCACCGACCAGTTTGCCGGTGTGGCCGCCGATGAATTGATCGACCCGCGCCCATGGTGCGAGATCGTTCGCCAGTGGACCACCTTCCACCCTGAATTCGCCTACCTGCCGCGCAAGTTCAAGATCGCCATCAACGGTTCGGTCAACGACCGCGCTGCCATCGAAGTCCATGACATCGGCCTGGAACCTGTGCGTAACGCAGCCGGCGATCTGGGTTTCCGTGTACTGGTCGGTGGCGGCCTGGGCCGTACCCCGGTGGTGGGTGCATTTATCAACGAGTTCCTGCCGTGGCAGGACCTGCTCAGCTACCTGGACGCCATCCTGCGGGTTTACAACCGCTACGGCCGACGCGACAACAAGTACAAGGCGCGGATCAAGATCCTCGTCAAGGCGCTCACTCCAGAAGTGTTCGCCGAGAAGGTCGAGGCCGAAATGGCTCACCTGCGTGGCGGCAGCACCACGCTGACCGAAGCCGAATTGCACCGTGTCGCCAAGCACTTCGTTGACCCTGAGTACAAGGCGCTGGAAAACCTCGACCACGAGCTGGCCGAACTGGAGCAGCAACACCCAGGTTTCGCCCGCTGGCGTGCGCGCAATACCCGTGCGCACAAACGCCCAGGCTACGTGGCTGTCACCCTGTCGCTGAAACCGACTGGCGTGGCCCCAGGCGACCTGACCGACAAGCAACTGGACGCCGTTGCCGACCTGGCCGAGCGCTACAGCTTCGGTCAACTGCGCACCTCCCACGAGCAGAACATCATTCTGGCCGACGTCGAGCAACGCCAATTGCACGCACTGTGGCTTGAGCTGCGCGAAAATGGCTTCGCCACCCCGAACATCGGCCTGCTGACCGACATCATCTGCTGCCCGGGCGGCGACTTCTGCTCCCTGGCAAACGCCAAGTCGATCCCGATTGCCGAGTCCATCCAGCGCCGCTTCGATGACTTGGACTACCTGTTCGACATCGGCGAGCTGGACCTGAACATCTCCGGTTGCATGAACGCCTGCGGTCACCACCACGTGGGCCACATCGGTATTCTCGGTGTGGACAAGAAAGGCGAAGAGTTCTACCAGGTTTCCCTCGGTGGCAGCGCCAGCCGCGATGCCAGCCTGGGCAAGATCCTCGGCCCTTCGTTCGCCCAGGATGCCATGCCGGATGTGATCGAAAAGCTGATCGACGTGTACGTGGAACAACGCACCGAAGACGAGCGCTTCATCGACACCTATCAACGTATTGGCATTGACCCCTTCAAGGAGCGCGTCTATGCAGCGAATCATTAAGAACAACCAGGTCGTCGACGAAACCTGGCACCTGCTGCCCAAGGACGTCACCCTGGACGAGTTGAGCAACTGCGACGACTACATCGTACCGCTGCAGCTGTGGCGTGATCACGCCCATGCCCTCAAGGCCCGCGATGGCGGCCTGGGCGTGTGGCTGGACAGCGACGAAGAAGCCGAGGAAATCGGTGAAGATGCCGCCCAGTTCCAGGTCATCGCCTTGAACTTCCCGGCATTCACCGATGGCCGCAGCTACTCCAACGCACGTCTGCTGCGTGACCGTTACCAGTTCAAGGGCGAGCTGCGCGCAATCGGCGATGTGCTGCGCGACCAACTGTTCTACATGGCCCGCTGTGGTTTCGATGCCTTCGCGGTACGTGCCGACAAGGACCCATACGAAGCCCTGGAAAGCCTCAAGGACTTCTCGGTGACCTATCAGGCCGCCACCGATGAGCCGCTGCCGCTGTTCCGCCGCCGCTGATAGCGAAAGCCCGCAGATGCGGGCAACGCTGAGTCACGCCAAAACACCCTGCAAGGCCTACGCCTTCGCAGGGTGTTTTTTTGCAGGCCACCCGCGCTTCAGGACACTTGCGCTTGAGTCGCACGCAAACGCTGCAGCAGACGCGGGCCAAACACGTTGATCAACAAACCGCCCATGACCAGCAATGCGCCCCAGCACTGCACATCGCTCAACCGCTCGTCCAGCAACAGTGCCGAGGAGCTGAGCCCCACCACAGGTACCAGCAACGAAAATGGCGCGACCTTGCCTGCCGGGTGACGCGACAGCAACCGGCTCCACAGGCTGTAGCCGAGCATGGTCGCCACAAAGGCCAGGTACGCCAGCGAGAGGATCGAGCTCAGGCCGATACCTCGCAGCGAAGCCTCAATCAGCGCCGGCCCTTCCAGCCACCACGACAACGCAAAAAACGGCAGCGGTGGAATCAAGCCGCCCCAGATGACCAATGCAACCAGGTCCACATTGCCGAAGCGTCGGGTGATGATGTTGCCTATCGCCCAACTGGCGGCAGCACACAACGTCAGGATCAGGGCGAAAACCGGGACACTGGTACCGTTTTCACTGCCAATCAACACCAACCCACCCGCCGACACCAGCAGCCCCAGAACGCTGGCCACACGCAGGCGCTCGCCAAGAAACATGGCGGCGAAAAACAGGGTGAAGAAGGCCTGTGACTGCAACACCAAGGACGCCAACCCCGGCGGCATGCCGTTACCCATGGCCTCGAACAGGAAGGCAAACTGGCCCAGCGAAATCGTGGCGCCGTAGGCAATCAGCCAGCGCCAGGGAAGCGCGGGACGCTTGATAAACAGAATCGCCGGAAACGCCACCAGCAAAAAGCGCAGCCCACCCAGCAGCATGGGCGGTAGCCCATCAAGGCCCACCTTGATCACCACGAAATTGACACCCCAGGCGATGATCACCACCAACGCCAACAGCAGATCCTTGACTGGCATCCTTCCCTCGCACGCCTTGTAATATGTCGAAACAGCATAGCCTTATGCGCGGGCCCGTCATACCTGCAACTGCCACCCGATAGTCTGTTTGCGTCATCGCTGCAGCTATTCACAACCACGCAGGAAAAAGGCCCGATCGTTGCCGAGTCGGGCCCTGTTCGGCGCATTACCGCACTTACCAGAGCGGCAGGCTGTAGCTGAGGATCAGACGGTTTTCGTCGATGTCGCTGGCAAAGCTGGAGCGGTAGGTTGCATTTCGCCATTTGATACCGACGTTCTTCAGTGGACCACTTTGAACGACATAGCCGATATCGGTGTTACGTTCCCATTCCTTGCCCTCGCCGCCTGCCGCGCCAAGCTCGATCTGATCGCCTTTGACGTAGCGGGTCATGAAGGTCAGGCCGGGAATACCCCAGGCCGCGAAGTTGTAATCGTAACGGGCCTGCATGGAGCGCTCGTCCTGGTTGGCGAAGTCGTTGATCTGCACCAGGTTGACCAGGTAAGGGTCGGTACCCTGAACGTTGGCAAAGCCGGTATCACCGTTCATTTTCTGGTAGCTGAGACCAAAGGCATGAGCCCCCAGGGTGTAAGTGAACATGCCACTGAGCAAGGTGTTGTCGACGTTGCTGCGGCCATCATCGCTGGCATCGGCAAAACGCAGGTCGGACTTCAGGGATTGCCCCTCGGCGATGGGCAATACATGCACCAACGTCAGGAAATGCTGCTTGTACAGGTCTTCCAACTGCGCGTAGTGGTAACCCGTGCTCAGCGTCTTGCTCCAGGCGTAGGTACCACCGACGAAATCGAATTTGTCCGATGTCGCCTTGCCGGTGGTGACGATATTGCGCCGAGGGCCCTTCATCAGGGTCATGTCTTCACGGTTGGTCGAGTCGCGCTGGTTCACCTGAGTCAGGCGCCCGGCGTCGAAGGTCAGGCCACTGAGGTCCATGGAATTCAGCCAACCACCCTCGAAGGTCTGCGGTAGCAGGCGCGAGTTGTTCGGCGTCAGCACCGGCAGCATAGGGATCAGGGTGCCGACCTTTAGGGTGGATTTCGAGACCCGTACCTTGGCGGCCAGCCCCAGCTCGCTGTAGTCGTCAGGTGCCCGCTTCGACTGGGCGCCGCGCGGCAGCAAGCCGGTTGCGCCAGCACGGTCGGGGCTTGAGTCGAGCTTGACCCCGAGCAGGCCCAAGGCGTCGACACCAAAGCCTACGGTACCCTCGGTGAGTCCGGACTCATAGCGCATGATGAAACCCTGCGCCCATTCCTCGCCCTTGTTCTGCGGCGCCGCGTGCTGGCGGAAGTCGCGGTTCATGTAGAAGTTGCGCATCTCCACACTGGCTTTACTGTCCTCCAGAAACGCAGCGGACGCCGGTGAGCAAACGCCAATGGCCCCGGCAAGGCCAGGTAACAACAGAATGCGGGTAGAACGAATTGCGCTCATAGGTCTCTCTTCTTATTAGCGTGCTGATGCACCCGTACCAAGCCCAGACCAGCGTCTGTGCGGTATTCCCCCAGCGTTGCCTGCAACGCTGCCCTTAGAAATTGCGCCGTGCGAGTTTCAGCACCCAGCCGACGATGCCGACCCGGAACAACAGCACGCAGATGACGAAGATCAAACCGAGGATCACATGCACCCACTCACCCAGAGGCCCATTGGACAGGTAGCTCTGCAGGGTGACCACGATGCCGGCGCCGACCAGTGGGCCAAACACCGTGCCGACGCCACCGAGCAGGGTCATCAGGATCACCTCGCCGGACATGTGCCAGTGCGCGTCGGTCAACGAGGCCAGCTGGAACACCACGGTCTTGGTCGAACCGGCCAGGCCGGTCAACGCTGCGGAAATCACAAAGGCCAGCAGCTTGTGCGCCTCGACGTTGTAGCCCAGCGAGATCGCCCGTGGTTCGTTCTCGCGGATGGCCTTGAGCACCTGGCCGTAAGGTGAATGGATCGTGCGCTGGATCACGGCGAAGCCGAACACGAATACGGCCAGAACGAAGTAGTACAGGGTCAGGTTGTTGTTCAGGTCGAAGACCCCGAACAACTGCCCACGGGGCACACCCTGCAGACCGTTCTCACCACCGGTGAACGGCGCCTGGACAAAGATGAAGAACACCAACTGCGCCAAGGCCAGGGTGATCATCGCGAAGTAAATACCCTGGCGCCGGATCGCCAGCAGGCCAAACACCAGGCCGAGCGCGGTGGACGCCAGGGTTCCGGCAAGAATGCCCAACTCGGTTCCCAGGCCGCTGTACGCACTCAGCACGTAACCCGTGACGTAGCCGCCCGAGGCGAGAAACGCCGCGTGGCCGAACGACAACAGCCCGGCATAGCCCAGCAGCAGGTTGAACGCACAGGCAAACAGCGCAAAACACAGCAGCTTCATCAGGAACACCGGGTACACCGCCAGTGGTGCGAGCAGCGCCACACCCACCAGCGCCAGGTAGAACCAGCGCTTGCGCCGTGCCGCCGCCTGACGACGCTCCTGTACGACATTCGGTTGCAGGACGCCAGCGCCCTGCTTGATCTCCAGACTCGTCATCGTCACACCTCTTTCCCGAACAGTCCCGCAGGACGAACCAGCAACACGAGCACCATCACCAGGAACACCACGGTGTTGGCCGCCTCTGGATAGAACACCTTGGTCAGCCCTTCGATCAGGCCCATGGCCAGGCCGGTGACAATCGCGCCCATGATCGAACCCATGCCGCCGATCACCACCACGGCGAACACCACGATCAGCAGGTTGGCGCCCATGGTCGGCGTCACCGAGTAGATCGGGGCCGCCAATACCCCGGCGAAGGCCGCCAAGGCAGCACCGAAGCCGTAGGTCAGGGTGATCAGCAGCGGCATGTTGATGCCGAACGCCTGCATCAGTTTCGGGTTTTCGGTACCCGCACGCAGGTAGGAACCCAGGCGCGTGCGCTCGATCATGAACCAGGTCGCCAGGCACACCACCAAGGCCGCTACCACCACCCAGGCGCGGTAGATGGGCAGAAACATGAAGCCCAGGTTGACGCCGCCCTTGAGTTGCTCAGGCATGGGGTAGGAGGAACCGGATACACCGAACAGTTTGACGAAGGTGCCTTCAACGATCAGCGCCAGGCCAAAGGTCAGCAACAGTCCGTAGAGGTGGTCTTCACCGGCGATGCGCCGCAACAGGCCGCGCTCGATGAGCATGCCCAGCGCGCCGACGAGTAACGGTGCCAGCACCAGGGCGACCCAGTAGTTCACACCCAGGTAATTGAGCCCAAGCACGGCCGCGAACGCACCGAGCATGTATTGGGCGCCATGGGCAAAGTTGATGATCCGCAGCAAGCCGAAGATGATCGCCAGGCCCAGGCTGAGCAAGGCATAGAACGTCCCGTTGATCAGCCCGAGCAGCAGTTGACCGAGCAGTACGCTCAGGGGAATGCCGAATACGATAGTCATGAATTACCATCCGCTGGAAGTCCGTGACACCCGGCTGCAAGCAACCGGGCGCGTAGCCTGATTCAGTTGCCGATCAGCTTTTCGGCAGCAGTTTGCAGGTGCTTTCGGACATCGGCCGGTAGGCCTCATCGCCAGGAATGGTGCTGACGATCTTGTACAGGTCCCACTCCCCCTTCGACTCGGCCGGGGTTTTCACCTGCGCCAGGTACATGTCGTGAACCATGCGGCCGTCAGCGCGGATCTTGCCGTTCTTGGCGAACATGTCATTGACCGGGGTGGCCATCATCTGGGTACGCACCGCCTGCGCCTCGTCACTGCCGGTGGCCTTGATTGCGTTCAGGTAGTTCGTGGTTGCCGAGTAGATGCCCGCCGGAACCATGCCCGGCATCTTGCCGAAGCGTTTGTAGTAGCGCTGGGCCCAGGCACGGCTTTCATCATTCATGTCCCAGTACCAGCCAGTGGTCAGCATCAACCCTTGGGTAACATCCAGGCCCATGGCGTGGATGTCGTTGAGAAACACCACCATGCCCGCCAGCTTCTGCCCGGACTGGGCAACACCGAACTGGCTTGCGGTCATCAGCGAGTTGACCGTGTCGGCACCGGCGTTGGCGAAGGCAATCACATCAGCACCAGACCCTTGGGCCTGGAGGATGTAGGAGGAGAAATCACTGCTGGGGAACGGATGGCGTACCGTGCCGACCACCTTGCCACCGTCACTCTGGACGACCTTGGTGATGTCCTTCTCCATCGCGTGACCGAAGGCATAGTCGGCGGTCAGGATGAACCAGTTCTTGCCCCCGGAAGCGAGTACCGACTTGGCCGTGCCATTGGCCAGGGCGTAGGAGTCATAGGTCCAGTGGATGTGGTTGGGCGAGCAGTATTCGTTGGTCAGGCTTGAGGCCGCCGCACCGGAGATCAGCGCCAGTTTGCCGGACTGTTCTACCACCTTGCTTGCCGCCAGCACGACCGAGGACGCCACCATCCCGGTGACCATGTCGACATTGCGCTCATCGACCCACTGACGCACGGTGTTGGCACCGACATCCGGCTTGTTCAGGTCGTCGGCGCTGAAGACCACGATTTTCTTGCCATTGACCTGACCGCCGAAATCTTCGACCGCCATGTTCAGCGCCTCCAGGCCGCCCGGGCCGGAAAGGTCACGGTAAGTACCGGACATGTCGGCCAGGTAACCAATGCGAATTTCATCGTCGCTGATCTGGGCCTGGGCAGCACCGGCGATCAGGCCGGAGGCGAGCATGGCGCAAGCAGTCTTTTGGAAAACCTTCATGTAGTTCACCCACTTTCCACAGTTATTGTTGTTGTAAAGGGCAAAGCGACCCCCGCCCGGCATGACTGACGCCACGCCGACGTAAACAGCACAGGGGTTAAACGGCGCTCAGACGCCGAGACAGCGGTTCAGCAGTTCCTGTTTCGCATCCAGCTCGGCAGCACTGATTTCCTCGACGATCTGGCCGTGATCCATCAGGTAATGACGATCGGCCAGCGGCGCCGCAAAACGGAAGTTCTGCTCCACCAGTACGATGGTCAGGCCCTTCTGCTTGAGCTTGATCAACACCTCGGCCAGCTTCTGCACGATGACAGGGGCCAGGCCTTCGGTGATCTCATCGAGCAGCAGCAGGTTGGCCCCGGTGCGCAGGATGCGCGCCATCGCCAGCATCTGTTGCTCGCCACCCGACAGGCGTGTGCCCTGGCTGAAACGGCGCTCATAAAGGTTGGGGAACATCGCGTAGATGTCGTCCAGGCTCATGCCATCGCTGCGCACCATTGGCGGCAGCAGCAGGTTTTCCTCGACGTTGAGGCTGGCAAAGATACCGCGCTCTTCAGGGCAATAACCGACCCCCAGACGCGGGATCAGGTGAGCGGCGATGCCGATGGTTTCGTTGCCATTGACCATGATCGAGCCGGTGCGGCGGCCGACCATGTTCATGATTGCGCGCAAGGTCGTCGAGCGCCCCGCGCCGTTACGCCCCAACAGGGTGACCAGTTCACCCCGCCGTACCTGCATGTCGATGCCGTGCAGGATGTGCGACTCGCCATAGAATGCATGCAGGTCGCTGATACGCAGTTGCTCGAAATCCGGAACGTTCAGGCTGCTCATGCGTGGGCCTCCTCAAGGCAGACCGCTTCACTGCCCAGGTAGGCTTCACGCACCTGCGGATTTGCCGAAACACTGGCGTAGTCACCTTCAGCGAGGATCGAACCACGCGCCAGTACCGTGATGCGGTCGCACAACTGGCTGACCACATTGAGGTTGTGCTCCACCATCAGCACAGTGCGCCCTACTGCAGCGCGACGCACCAGGCCGATGACCATTTCAACGTCCTCGTGGCCCATGCCCTGGGTCGGCTCGTCGAGCAACAGCACGGTCGGGTCCAGCGCCAGCGTGGTCGCCAGCTCCAACGCGCGCTTGCGCCCATAGGGCAACTCGATGGTCAAGGTATCGGCATAGGAGAGCAGGTCGACGTCATCCAGCATCTGCAACGCACGCTCATTGAGGGCGTCGAGGCTGCGTTCGGACTTCCAGAAATGAAACGAGTTGCGCAACTTGCGCTGCAGCGCTACCCGCACGTTTTCCACCACACTCATGTGGCCGAACACCGCCGATATCTGGAAAGAACGCACCAGACCAAGACGGGCGATTTCGTTGGGTTGCATGCCGGTGATCGGCTTGCCAAGGTAGTGGATCTCGCCACGGGTGGGCGTGAGGAACTTGGTAAGGAGGTTGAATACGGTGGTTTTGCCGGCCCCGTTAGGCCCGATCAGCGCGTGGATGTGTCCCTTCTGTACACGTAGATCTACCGAGTCGACCGCGGTGAAACCGCGAAATTCCTTGGTCAAGCCACGTGTTTCCAACACGAACTCTGGTGACATGTGTAGCCCTCTAACCTTGATTATTTTTATTGGTTATGGCGCTGCGGGTGTTCTTCCCTTTACGTAAACGCAAACACTAGACGAAGATTACCTTTACGTAAACGGTAATAACATGAAGAGCAGGAAGAAATTTTAACAGTGGCGAAATGTGACAAAAAATGTCGGGAAATGACGGGCAAAATCGGGATAAAACACTTTGCCCGTGCTGAAACGATACTTGGCTGTGATCTACGCCGTAGTTGGTTTTTCGCAGACGCGCAAACGACCTAGCTCGTTTTGCCAGACCAGTTGAACACGCCTGCCAGCGAGCCCCCTACTCCGACACCGAAGCCACCTGACAAATGGCGGTTTTCCAGGACGTATTTCTTCAAGCTCAGTTGATCCGCGTCATCCAGGCATAGCCCCGGGTTCTTGGCCAGCGCCACTTTCACAGCGCCGTACGTATCCCCAGCCAACACCACCTGCGTCGCCTTGCTCAAGCCCGGATTCCCGGCCAGGTTGAGCCGTACGCTCTGCAGCGGGTCTTTGGCCAGTAGCAACTGCACACCGTGCGCCAGCTTCGGATGCAGCGAAAGCATGATCTTCAGTGCCGCATCGGCATTCTTCAGCAACAGCTGCTGCTCGGCCTCGGTCAGTTCAGGGCGTTTGGCAAAGGCTTGCTTGATACTGCTGTCGCCATGTTCAAGCAGTTGCCGTTCTGCGCCACTCGCCAACGAAGGGTTGAGAATCAACGCCGCCACGACCGAGGTATCCTTGTCCTTGAGCAGCTGCAACTGCATGACCTCAGGCAGGGCCGGGTTGCTCGCCAGCCCTCGACGCACCTCAACCTCCGGGTCGCTCGCCAACAACTGCAGCAGCATCGGGCCTTTCACGCGACCGGCCAATTTGGCCCGCAGCTCCCTGGCAACCTGCCCGTCCTTGACCTGACGCACCAGCAGATCTTCTGGCGCGTTATCGTTCAGGCAGGCCAACGCGAGTAGTTCAACATCATAGAGCGGGCTGTTCTGTGCGATGTTGATACGCATCGTCAACAGCCGCTCAGGGCAGCGTGGGTTCTCGTAAACCGCCTTCACCACACTGCGTTGCGAATCACCCGCCAGCTTCTCCAGTTGATCGTCCGGGCAATCGGGGTTGCTTGCCACTTCTTCACGTTTCACCTGATTGGGGTCTGCGGCCATCCTGATCATCTGCGCCACACTCAAGCCTTGATACTCGGACGCCGGGCGCAACTTGAGCTTCTCGAACAGCTCTTCATACTTACCAACCTGCTCGCGCAAGGTTTCCCGCAAAGGAATGGTGGACTGGATAGCCTCGGCCAAATGCGTTTGCGTCAGCGGGCTGCCAGCAATGAAGGCATTGGCCAGGGCTTCGTTGACCGCGTTCTCGATATCCGCACCACAGTAGTCACGGCACTGCTGGACAAGCGCAGGCAAGTCCAAGCCGTCCACCGGCTGGCGGGCCTTGCGCAGGTGAATCTTCAGAATATGTTCGCGCTCCACCGCGTTGGGGAAGCCGACGTAGAAAATCTCGTCGAAACGGCCTTTGCGCAACAACTCAGGTGGCAGTGCGCTGATGTCATTGGCGGTGGCAATGACGAACACCGCTCCAGTCTTCTCCTGCATCCAGGTCAGGAAGTAGCCCAGCAGCCGCGCAGTGACTTCCGAAGCATTGCCGCCGCCCATGCCGACAAAGGCCTTCTCCAGCTCATCGACCCAAAGAATGCACGGGCTGACCATCTCCGCCATGTTCAAGGCGCGACGCATGTTGTGCTCGCTTTCACCGACGTATTTCCCCAGCAGCGAGCCGATATCCAGGCGCAGCAGGGGCAATTGGAACAGGCTGGCAGCGACCCTGGCGGTCAGCGATTTACCGCAACCGGGCATGCCTGCAATCAGTACCCCTTTCGGTGCCTTGACCCCTTGCCGGGTGGCTTTGTCCAACTGCGACACAATGGCCGCACGTTGTGCCAGCCAGTGTTTGAGCTTCTCCAGCCCGCCGATGTCGTCCGGCGCTTCATCGACGCGAACCAACGCCAGTACACCGCTTTTGGCGATGATCTGTTCCTTCTCATGGAGCATGGTTTTCAACCCCTGCTCAGTCAGCACCGGCGTCTGCAGGCTGACTATCCGCAACAACCGGCCGATCTCGCTGGCGGTCAACCCGCTCAGTCCGGACACCGCCAGGTCAACCAGATCGCCTGGCAGGGTCAGTTGCCCACTGGCATCGGCCTGCGCCAGCAGCGCTTGAATGTCCTCGCGATCCGGCAGTGGAAGCGGCAACAAGGTGACTTGAGACTCGATCGAAGCAGGGATGCACACCGACTCGGACACCAGGATGACCGAACAACCAATGGCATGGCCACGCTCGATTCGGTTGAGCAATTGTTTGAGGCGGGCAATCGCCAGGCGGTTGTTCTCCAGCGCAAGCCGCGCCCCCTTGACCAGAATCAGCGTCTGCTCCAGGTCTGCATCCAGCAACTGAAGCAGCGCGTGCTCCAGCTCGGTAGTGCCAGAGTCCGGGTTGCTCAGCGGCTGTTTGTTCGTGAAGTCGACCCAGCCATGGCCCAGGTTCCACTCATGGATACGTTTGAGCCCGAGCCGCTCTTGAAGCGCGATCAGCAACTGATCGACACGGGCTTCTTCGGCGGAGTGGATGAAAATGGCGGGGGCACCGGCGCGCAACTGCGCTTCCAGTTGCGCCGAAAATACCGGTTTGTTCGTCATCGACATCACCTCAGTTGCACAACCCACCGACGAAATTCTTCACGCCATCGGCAAACGCCGACACCGCCTCCCTGATCCCCTCGCTGACTTTCCTGACGACCTTGCTGGCCACTTCGACAATCTTCCGGCCGCCCTTTTCAATGAGTGCGCCCACCGCCTTACCACCAAGACGCCCGGCAATACCGCCCAACATGCCACCCACGGCCACGCCCTGAGGGCCAAACGCTGCGCCTAGCGACATGCCCCACTGCGTGCCGAGCTCTGCGCCTTTTTCTTCGGCCATCTGCGCCAATGATCGCGCGGCCACCAGCGTGGTCTGTTCGATGGCATTAATGGCACTGTCGGCAAGGATGTCACCCTGCCCCAACTTGTACAGCGCCTTGGCCTGCTCAAGACCGGTATAGGTCGTTGCAGCAATCACCTCGACCGGCGTTTCAGCGGGCAGGCCCAGCCAACCGCGCTTGGCGGCCACCAGCACCCCGCCCGAAACGGCAACCTGTGCGCCGACGTGCTGGGCCGACTTCAGCGAGCTGTCGAAAAATGCCTGCAGGGCCTCGCTGGCCGGTGCGTTTTCCTCACCCCGCATCCAGTTCCAGGCCCGCTGGCCGAGAATGCGTGCACCGTGGCAGGAGGCATTCAGCGCCGCATTGAGCAGCGCCTGATTGTTGATCTCCTTACTGACCGCCAGCCGGGCGTTGTCGTCCCAGATACTTGGGCGCAGCACTTCACTGGGCAGCGTGGTCTGGCGGATGTCCGGCTGCATCCCCGGCAACAGCGCAGCATTGGCCGACTGCAGCATCCCCTGCACCTGAGCGGCGTAGTCCGGCAGGTTAAGGTCGGGGTTACGCTGGGCGTCCTGCTCCAACTCCCTGGCCAGCCAGTTGGTCGCGCTTTTGCCCATGTCCAGGTGCTGCTGCAGCGAGGCCTTGTGCTGGTTTGTGCGGGTTACCGAATCAATGAGCACCTGCGCGACACGTTCAGCCTCAGCCTTGTTCGCCCACAGGTCTGGCTGCTGGTTGAACTCGTGCACCAGCCACTGCGCCAGCGGCATCTCATGACGGTGCTGATCATAGGAGCGGATGAACCGGCAGATCACCTCGATAGCCTTGGGTGCACTGCTCACGTCCGCGAATGCCGCATCGCTCAGAACATCCGCCTGCTGTTCGTAAACAGCATCGTCTTGAGGAGAATTTGCACAAATATTAGGCATGACGGGTCCTTGTGGCTGGCTCATGGCAGCGTGTCCTGAGGGTTTTTAAACGTGCGGGTATGGGAAAGGGGCCGTGGCAAGCAGGCATCACGGCCAGCGATCAGTCGAGGTTACGCTCCCAACTTTCTTGATCTTCGCGATCAAGTTCATCCCACTCGGCGTCGTCGTCTTCGCTGTCGTCGTCATCGGCGTGGTCGAACAGCGGGTTGGCTTCAGCCTCTACCGCGTCGAAGTCTTCATCGAACTCATGATCGAGCAGGTGATCGTGCTCGGGTTCGTGAATATCAATCTCGTCGTTCATGAAGGGTTCCTGCATTGAGCCAATACATCCAAGGCGCCTGTATAGGCGTGCTTGGCGTAATCGTCAATGGTCCGTTTCAGGAACCCCCGCGCTCAGGGTTTGATCTTCTTCAATTCGTTCAGCAAGCCCATCAGTTGGTCGAGTTTCTCTTCACCGAACTGACGCTGGATCTCCTGGTAGTTACGCTCCATCTGCTCGCTCATTTCCAGGAAGCACTGATGGCCCTGCACGGTCAGGCTGATGAAGATACGCCGCTGGTCTTCCGTGGATTTGCGCCGTGACACCAGGCCATCGCGCTCCAGGCGCTTGAGCACACCACTCATGCTTGGCTTGAGAATGCACGCCAGGTGCGCGAGTTGATGGCTTTCAAGCTCGCCCTGCTGACGCAGGATACGGATGACCCGCCATTGCTGCTCGGTCAGGTCTTGGGCGTTCAGCGCAGGGCGGAAAAAGGACATGGTCGCTTCACGTGCCTGAAGCAACGTGAGGGTCAGGGAAGGTCTGGGAATAGCCATGATTGAGTTAAACAATGAATGAGGTGGCAGTTTAAGGGTGCCCCGAAGTGGCAGCAAGGGCACCTACGAAAAATAAACATGTTAACAAAATACAAATTGTTACCCACTAGAACCTTGGCGACCTCCAGGGGCACTCCCCGGCTGGAACTGGCCTGCCAACCCCGAACACGCCTCGCCACGCCCCAGATAGATCAGCAGGAACGCACCAAGGCTGGCAACACCGGCAGCCGCTATGGCCAGGCACATCGGCAATGGCGTGCCATTGGCGAAGTAGCTGACCAGCGCACTGAAACCGGCGCCACAGGCAAACTGCCCAGACACCGCCAAACCAGCGGCGGCGCCAGCCTGCTGAGGGTACAGGGCCAATAGACGCGCCACGCTGTTGGCACCCAACAGCCCGGTAACGCTCACATACACGAGGATGCACGTGGCCATTGCCGCCAGGCCGGCCACCCCGGTGAAGCCGACCACAGCCAAGGCCACCCCCGAAAGCGCCGCCAACACCGCGCCTACGCCCAGCATCGGTAGCGTTCCCACCCGAGTGACCAGCCGTGCGTTGACGAAGGTCATGACGATGATTCCAGCGATGTTCATCCCGAACAGCCAGGCGTAGTCGCTTGGCGAAACGCCAAAATATTCCACATAGACGAACGGTGAGGCGGTGATGAAGGCAAACATCCCGCCAAAGGAAAACCCCATGCACAGCATGCAGCCCAAGGCCCGACGTTGCGTGCCAATGTGCCAGTAGGCGGCAAACGCAGCGCCCACTGAACGGCCACGGCGGCTGGCCGGGTGGGTTTCCGGGATCCAGCGCAGCGACGCCAACAGGCACAGCACCGAGAACAGCAGCAATGCGCCGAATATACTGCGCCAACCACTCAGGCTCAGCAGCGCACTGCCCGCCAGCGGTGCCGCCAGGGTGGCGATCATGGTCACCAGGTGCATCAACGACAGCGCTCGCGCCGCCTGATTCAGCGGATACAGGTCCCTGACAATGGCCCTGGCCAGCACCGACGCTGCGGCACCACCCAACGCCTGAAAGAAACGCCAGGCGATCAACTGCTCAACACTGGATGCGGCCATGCAGCCGACACTGGCCAGCAGGTACAGCGCCAGGCCGGCCAGCAGAATCGGGCGGCGACCAAAGCGGTCTGAAAGCGGCCCGTAAAACAACATGCCGACGCACAGGCCGAGCAGAAAAACGCCGATGGTCATTTGCACCTGCGTCTGGCTGGCCGCCAGGCTATTGGCGATCTCCGGCAAGCTGGGCAGGTAGGTATCGATCGACAACGGGGCAAAGGCGACGAGCGCAGCCAGCAGCACAAGCAAGCGATCAGGACGGGCAACAGTAGTCATGGGCACACAGACACCGACGAACAGGGATGAGAACGTTAGCATATTAACTATGCAACTGAAGAGCCCTACCGTCTACCCGTCATGAAAAGTGCAATACATCACCCGGAAAAGCCATTTCCGCGCAGCCCTGCAGGCGCCACCATCGGCCAATAAAAAAGGCAGAGGCGCCATGCACTCCCTATCGCAAGCCCACCTGACGCTGCCGGTACTCGCCTGGCGTGATTTGCGCGTAACGCTGGAAAAACCGGCTGAAGTACGCCGGATCCTTGAAGCCCAGCTGATAACAGATCTCGTTGGCCGAACTGCCGGTAAACAACAACAGCCGCTTCGCCTCCTGCATGACCCGCTCCAGCACCAAGCGCTTGGACGGCAAGTCAGCGATGCGTCGGCATACGTCATTGAGCCGCGCCTCGGTCACGCCGATGGCCGAAGCATAGGCCGACAGCGCCCAGTGCTCGCGGTAGTGGCGCTCGATCAACTCATTGAAGCGGTGGAAGATCTGCAAGTCTTCGTGCCGAGCCGGTGTTGCCTCAAGCGAATTGGCGCACAGCCGCAACAGGCTGATCATGATCAAGCGCGTCAGGCTCGACAATGCCGAAGCGTGGCCGGGCAGCGACTGACTGTTTTCTTCGCGCAATGTCTCGAACAGGAACTCCAGGCGACGCGCCTCGTCCTGGTACGGCCCCGACAGCCGACCGAGGGCCACGCAGGCAGCCGGCAAACGCGGCCCCGGAATCAAGCCGGGCTCTGCCTCCATCAGTTGCCAGACCAGTTGCTGGCGCACGGTCAGGACATGGCCGTCGGCATCGGCTTCGGTGACAAACGAGTGTGGGATGGTCGGCGGCGTGAGGAAGAACATCGGCCCCGCTTCCACGTACTGCTGGTCATCCAGATAAACCCGCACCGTACCGCTCTTGACGTAGTGCACCTGAACAAAGCGGTCGTGCCGGTGCACCGGCATGTTGCGGCCGAAAAAGCCGGCGAGATTACCCAGCTTGTCGTAATGCACTTCGCTGTCGCTGTACCGCTGGTCGTACACCTTGCCGATGTTGATGTTTGGAATCGGATGGCGATCTTTCATCGCGGGCTACTCATGCTGTTCTTGGTCGCCACGCTGGACCTGTTCGCACGTCACGCGGCGTTTGCCCATCGTACCACTGCCACGGTAAAGGCCGACGCGATGGCAAATACCTTGACGGTCGTTAACATATTAATTATAACGATAACACATTAACAAATAGACGCAGGGCAGCCCATGTCCTGCCCCTGCCAGGAGAAAAGCATGAGCCGTGCCCTGCATGACGTTGCGACCGGCACCTTGTTCGGCGTTGCACTGAACTATCAGGGGCTGCTGAATCAGCACCTCGCCGCCTTTAACGAGCCGCCCTACAAGCAACCGCCGGTCAAACCGGTGTTGTTCATCAAGACCCCCAACACCCGTAACCAGCATGACCATGCAGTGGTTTACCCCCAAGGCATCGAGCACCTGCAACCAGGCCCCGCGCTGGGCGTGGTCATTGGCAAGGACGCCAGCCGCGTCAGTGTCGAAGATGCGCTGGACTATGTGGCCGGCTACACCATCGTCAACGAATTCAGCCTTCCGGAAGACAGCTACTACCGCCCTGCCGTCAAAGCCAAATGCCGTGATGGTTTCTGCTCGTTCGGCCCGGAGCTGGTGCCGACCTCGCAGGTTGCCAACCCTCAGACGCTCGATATCAAGCTCTGGGTCAACGGTGAACTGCGCCAGTCCAACAGCACCGCCAACTGTGTCCGCTCGGTGGCGCAGCTGATTGCCGAACTCAGCGAGTTCATGACCCTGCATGAAGGTGACCTGCTGATCACCGGCACCCCTGAAGGCCGTGTCGATGTACTGCCTGGCGACCGCGTCGAAGTCGAAATCAGCGGCCTGGGCCGCCTCGTTAACCACATCGTGGCCGAGTAAGAGGAGCCCTCATGAAACACGCCCGTATCCGCTTTGAAGACGAGGTTCACCTCGCCACGGTCGACGCCGACAACGTCCTGCACCTGGCCGATGGTCGCCGTATCAACGAAGACCAGGTCGAGTGGCTGCCACCGGCCACCGGCAGCATGTTCGCCCTGGGCCTGAACTATGCCGACCACGCCGCCGAACTGGCTTTCGCACCGCCGACCGAGCCACTGGCCTTCATCAAGTCGCCCGGCACCTATACCGGCCATAAACAGACCACCTGGCGCCCGGACAACGTCGCCTACATGCACTACGAGTGCGAACTGGTAGCGGTGATCGGCAAACCGGCACGCAACGTCAAGCGCGAAGACGCCCTGGCGTACCTGGCCGGCTACACCGTGTGCAACGACTACGCGATCCGCGACTACCTCGAGAACTACTACCGCCCCAACCTGCGGGTGAAGAACCGTGATGCCACCACTCCGGTCGGCCCATGGATCGTCGATGTGGCGGACGTACCAGACCCAAGCAACCTGACACTGCGCACCTGGATCAACGGCGAGTTGAAACAGGAAGGCAGCACCCGGGACATGATTTTCGACATTCCCTACCTGATCGAATACTTCTCCAGCTTCATGACCCTGCAGCCGGGCGACATGATCGCCACCGGCACACCTGAAGGCCTGGCCGATGTCGTGCCAGGCGATGAGGTGGTAGTTGAAGTCGAGGGCGTCGGTCGCCTGGTCAACCGCATTGTCAGTGAAGCTGACTTCTTCAAGAACAAAAAGGCTTGAACACCATGATCAAACACTGGATCAACGGCCGCGAGGTCGAGAGCAAAGACACCTTCGTCAACTACAACCCGGCCACCGGCGAGGCCATCGGTGAAGTCGCCAGTGGTGGTGCTGAAGAAGTCGCGCAGGCCGTTGCCGCCGCCAAGGAAGCGTTCCCGAAATGGGCCAACACCCCGGCCAAGGAACGTGCGCGGTTGATGCGCAAACTCGGCGAGCTGATCGAGCAGAACGTGCCACACCTGGCCGAACTGGAAACCCTGGATACCGGCCTGCCGATTCACCAGACCAAGAACGTGCTGATCCCGCGCGCCTCGCACAACTTCGATTTCTTCGCTGAAGTCTGCACCCGCATGGACGGTCACACCTACCCGGTCGACGATCAGATGCTCAACTACACCCTGTACCAGCCAGTGGGTGTATGCGGCCTGGTGTCGCCGTGGAACGTGCCGTTCATGACCGCCACCTGGAAGACGGCGCCGTGCCTGGCACTGGGCAACACCGCTGTCCTGAAGATGAGCGAACTGTCGCCACTGACCGCCAACGAGCTGGGTCGCCTGGCCGTTGAAGCCGGCATCCCCAACGGCGTCCTGAACGTGATCCAGGGCTACGGCGCCACCGCCGGCGACGCCCTGGTTCGTCACCCGGATGTGCGCGCCATCTCCTTCACCGGCGGCACCGCCACCGGCAAGAAGATCATGCAGACCGCCGGTTTGAAGAAGTACTCCATGGAGCTGGGCGGCAAGTCGCCGGTGCTGATTTTTGAAGATGCCGACCTTGAGCGCGCACTGGATGCGGCTCTGTTCACCATCTTCTCGCTGAACGGCGAGCGCTGCACCGCGGGCAGCCGGATCTTCATCCAGGAAAGCGTGTACCCGCAATTCGTTGCCGAGTTCGCCGCCCGTGCCAAGCGCCTGATCGTCGGCGACCCGCAAGACCCGAAAACCCAAGTAGGCTCGATGATCACTCAAGCCCACTACGACAAGGTCACCGGCTACATCAAGATCGGTATCGAAGAAGGCGCCACCCTGCTCGCCGGTGGTCTGGAGCGCCCGGCCAACCTGCCGGCGCACCTGAGCCGCGGCCAGTTCATCCAGCCGACGGTATTCGCGGACGTGAACAACAAGATGCGCATTGCCCAGGAAGAGATTTTCGGCCCTGTGGTCTGCCTGATCCCGTTCAAGGACGAGGCCGAAGCACTGCAACTGGCCAACGACACCGAGTACGGCCTGGCCTCCTACATCTGGACCCAGGACATCGGCAAGGCCCACCGCCTGGCGCGTGGCATCGAAGCGGGCATGGTCTTCATCAACAGCCAGAACGTGCGTGACCTGCGCCAGCCGTTCGGCGGCGTGAAGGGTTCCGGTACCGGTCGCGAAGGCGGCCAGTACAGCTTCGAAGTGTTCGCCGAGATCAAGAACGTGTGCATTTCCATGGGCAGCCACCACATTCCACGCTGG
This sequence comes from Pseudomonas sp. AL 58, assembly GCF_036348395.1. Classification (NCBI taxonomy): domain Bacteria; kingdom Pseudomonadati; phylum Pseudomonadota; class Gammaproteobacteria; order Pseudomonadales; family Pseudomonadaceae; genus Pseudomonas; species Pseudomonas sp. AL 58. The sequence continues at coordinate 45,496 of NZ_JAZBQR010000024.1, read as the reverse complement.
GGCGTCTGATACCTGCACGGGAGCCGCCGTTGTTGGCGATAACGACAGCACCCTGTATAGGGTGAGCACATTGTCGGCAAGGCCGGCTCCTACAACGCACAACAAGAACAATTTTCAGGAGTTTCATCATGGGCGAAGTCGTCCTGGCAGCCAAAGTCTGTCATGTGCCATCGATGTACCTTTCCGAACTGCCGGGCAAACACCATGGCTGCCGTGAAGCCGCCATCGCCGGCCACAAGGAGATTGGCCGCCGCGCACGCGAACTGGGCGCCGATACCGCCGTCGTGTTCGATGTGCACTGGCTGGTCAACAGTGCCTACCACGTCAACTGTGGCGAACACTTCAAGGGTATCTACACCAGCAACGAGCTGCCGCATTTCATCAAGGACATGCACTTTGAGTACCCCGGCTGCCCGGAACTGGGTGAACTGATCGCCGCCGAGGCGAATGCCGCCGACGTGCGCACCCTGGCCCACAACATTCCGAGCCTGGAGTTGGAGTACGGCACCCTGGTGCCCATGCGCTACATGCACATGGACGTTCCGGACGAACAGAAATTCAACGTCGTTTCGGTTGCGGCCTGGTGCGCCTGGCATCGCCTGGAAGACAGCTTCACATTCGGCGCCGCCGTACGCCGGGCCATTGAAAAGAGCGACCGCAAGGTACTGGTGCTGGCCTCCGGCTCGTTATCACACCGTTTCTCGGACGACCGCAACGCTGAAGCGAACATCCACAACTGGACCCGCGAGTTCGACAAGCAGATGGACATGCGCGTGGTCGAGCTGTGGAAGCAAGGCCGCTTCAAGGAGTTCTGCGCCATGCTCCCGGACTACGCCGCGCACTGCTTTGGTGAAGGCGGCATGCATGACACCGCGATGCTCCTGGGCCTGCTCGGTGGTGCCGACTACAACAAGCCTGTCGAGGTGCTCACCGAGCCGTTCGGCAGCTCTGGTACCGGCCAAATCAACGCCATCTTCCCGGTTTAACGTAGCGCAAGCCTTGAGCGACAGGCTCAAGGCTGCCCGGCGCAGAGGAGTTCCCATGCCGCATTTCATTGCCGAGTACACCGACAACCTCGAAGAGCAGGCCGACCTGCCCGGCCTGTTCGAGAAGGTTCATGCCACCTTGGGCGCCAGTGGCGTGTTCCCACTGGGCGGCATCCGCAGCCGTGCCGTTCGCCTGGATACCTGGCGCATGGCCGATGGCAAGCACGACTATGCCTTCGTGCACATGACCCTGAAAGTCGGCCATGGCCGGGACCTGGCCACCCGCCAGCGTGTCGCCGAAGCCCTGTTCGAGGTGATCAAGGCGCACTTTGCGCCCCTGCAGGCCGAACGCCTGCTGGCCTTGTCCTTCGAGATGATCGAGCTGCACGAGGTCCTGAACTTCAAGGAAAACAACGTCCACGCGTTCCTCAAATCACAAGGCAACTGACCTCGTTGCCTTTACCCCTGATCTCTCTAATAAAAAGCACAAGATCATGAACACAGCCCATAGCGTTCAAGGCATCACCGCCGCTACCCAGGACCGTACCCACAGCATCGTCACCTGGCGACTGATGCCCCTGCTGCTGATTTGTTACCTGTTTGCCCACCTCGACCGCATCAACATCGGCTTCGCCAAGATGCAGATGAGCACCGACCTGCACTTCAGCGATACCGTCTACGGTTTCGGCGCAGGCCTGTTCTTTGTCGCCTACGCACTGTTCGGCGTACCCAGCAACATGGCCCTGGACCGAGTTGGCCCGCGCCGCTGGATCGCCACCCTGATGGTGGTCTGGGGCATGCTCTCCACGAGCATGCTGTGGATCGACAGCGCGAGCGGGTTCTACGTACTGCGCTTCCTGCTGGGTGTAGCCGAAGCAGGCTTCTTCCCCGGCATCCTGGTCTTTCTCAACCGTTGGTACCCGGCCGGGCGCCGTGCGCAGGTCACCGCCTTGTTCGCCATTGCCGTACCGATGGCCGGGGTAATTGGCGGCCCGCTGTCGGGCGGCATCCTCGAGCGTTTCCATGAGTTTGCCGGGCTGCGTGGCTGGCAGTGGATGTTCCTGATCGAAGGCGCGCCTGTCGTACTGCTGGGCCTGATCGTACTCAAGTGCCTGCCTGACAGTTTCGAAACCGTGAACTGGCTGTCCGACGAGCAGAAACGTCAGTTGCGCGAACAGCTCAGCCATGAAGAGCAACGCAAGTCCATTACCTCGTTCTCCGGCATCCTCAAGGACTCGCAGGTCTGGCTACTGGTCGCCGTGTACTTTGCGGTGATGCTGGCGGTCAACACGCTGGCGTTCTGGATGCCCACCCTGATTCACGGTGCCGGCATCGGCAGCGACGGCAAGGTCGGCCTGCTCAGCGCCGTGCCCTACCTGTTCGGCTGCCTGTTCATGATCGCCTGCGGACGCTCTTCGGATCGTCACCGGGAACGCCGCTGGCACCTGTGCGTACCGCTACTGATGTCGGCACTGGGGATCGCCGTGGCCGGCCTGGCACCCACCAATCCGGTCATGGTGCTCAGTGGTCTGGTTGTCGCCGGCATGGGGGCCAGTGCCGCCTTGCCGATGTTCTGGCAGTTGCCACCGGCATTTCTTTCCAACAGTACCCAGGCGGCCGGCATCGCCCTGATCAGTTCGTTCGGCAGCATCGCCTCGTTTCTTGCGCCTTACCTGATCGGCTGGATGCGCGACACCACGCACAGCGCCAGCCTGGCCTTGTATGTACTGGCGTTGTTCATCGCTCTGGGCGGTTTCCTGGTGCTGCGCACCCGGGCTGCCATCGTTAATCCACAGTAAGAGAGCCTTTTCCATGCTTGACCACAGCCTGATTCTGCAAGCCGCTGCCCAACTCGACCGTGCTGAACGCTCGCGCGAACAAGTCCGCCAGTTCTCGCTCGAACACCCGGCCATCACCATCGAAGACGCCTATGCCATCCAACGCGCCTGGGTAGCGCAGAAGATCAAGGACGGTCGCAAGCTGGTCGGGCACAAGATCGGCCTGACCTCAAGGGCCATGCAAGTTTCCTCGAACATCACCGAACCGGACTACGGCGCCCTGCTCGATGACATGATGTTCGAAGAAGGCAGTGACATTCCCTTCGACCGCTTCATCGTGCCTCGGGTCGAGGTGGAGCTCGCGTTCATCCTCGGTAAACCGCTGAAAGGCCCGAACGTCAGCGTGTTCGACGTGCTCGACGCCACCGAGTGGGTAATCCCGGCGCTGGAAATCATCGACGCGCGCATTCAACAGATCGACCCGCAGACCAAGGCCACCCGCAAGGTCTTCGACACCATCTCCGATAACGCCGCCAACGCCGGCGTGGTCATGGGCGGGCGGGCCGTGCGCCCGACCGAAATCGACCTGCGCAAGGTGCCTGCCGTGCTCTACCGCAATGGCGTGATCGAAGAGTCCGGCGTATCGGCGGCCGTGCTCAACCACCCGGCCAAAGGCGTGGCATGGCTGGCAAACAAACTGGCGCCGTATGACGTCACCCTGGAAGCCGGTCAGATCATTCTTGGCGGCTCATTCACCCGTCCGGTTGCCGCCAACCCAGGCGATACCTTCCATGTCGACTACGACATGCTCGGCTCCATCGCGTGCCGTTTTGTCTGAGGAGCAGCCCATGGACATGCCCATCAATACCTTCAAGCAACGCCTGAAAAGTGGCGAAGCCCAGATCGGCCTGTGGCTCGGCCTGGCCGATGCCTATTGCGCGGAGCTCGCGGCCAATGCCGGTTTCGACTGGTTGCTGATCGATGGAGAACACGCCCCGAATGACCTGCGCGGCATGCTCGGCCAGTTGCAAGCCGTGGCGCCCTACCCGAGCCAACCGATCATTCGCCCGGTGATCGGCGATACCGCCCTGATCAAGCAGGTGCTGGACATCGGCGCCCAGACCTTGCTGGTGCCCATGGTCGAAAGCGCGGAGCAGGCACGCGAACTGGTCCGCGCCATCCACTACCCGCCGCAAGGTGTTCGCGGGGTTGGCAGCGCCCTGGCCCGCGCCTCGCGCTGGAACAGCATTCCCGGCTACCTGGATCACGCTGACCAGCAGATGTGCCTGCTGGTGCAGATCGAAAACCGTGAAGGCCTGGCCAACCTGGACGCCATCGCCGCGGTCGACGGCGTCGACGGTGTGTTCATCGGCCCGGCCGACCTCAGTGCCTCACTGGGCCATCGTGGCAACCCTGGCCACCCCGAAGTCCAGGCGGCCATCGAAGACGCCATCGTGCGGATCCAGCAGGCTGGCAAAGCCGCCGGCATTCTCAGCGCTGACGAGGCACTCGCCCGGCGCTACATCGAACTGGGCGCAGCCTTCGTCGCCGTCGGTGTCGACACCACCGTGCTGATGCGTGGCCTGCAGGCCCTGGCCGGCAAATTCAAAGGCTGCGCCGCGCCCACCAGCGCGGGCGGCAGCGTCTACTAACTGCTGAGCATGACCATGACACTCAACGACTTGAAACTGCTACGCGAGCACGCCTACGTCAACGGCCAATGGCTTGAGGCGGACGACCATGCCCGCTTCAGCGTGAGCAACCCGGCCAACGGCGAAATCATCGCCACCGTCAGCTCCCTCGGCCAGGCCGAAACTGCCCGCGCCATCGACGCCGCTCATGCGGCCCTGCCAGCCTGGCGCGACAAAACCGCTAAAGAGCGCAGCGCAATTCTGCGTAAATGGTTCGAGCTGATCATGGCCAACCAGGAAGACCTGGCGCGCCTGCTGAGCTGGGAACAGGGTAAGCCGCTGGCAGAAAGCCGTGGCGAAATTGCCTATGGCGCCAGCTTTATCGAATGGTTCGCCGAAGAGGCCAAACGGGTCTATGGCGACGTCATTCCTCACGACAAGCCAGGCCGTCGCCTGCTGGTCATCAAGCAGCCGATTGGCGTCGTCGCCGCGATTACCCCGTGGAACTTCCCCAACGCCATGATCACCCGCAAGGTCGGCCCGGCCTTGGCGGCAGGCTGCACCGTTATCGTCAAACCGGCCTCGGAAACCCCATTGTCGGCACTGGCGCTGGCCGAGTTGGGCGAGCGTGCCGGTATTCCTGCAGGCGTGCTTAATATTGTGCCTGGCACCCGCTCCCGCGAGATCGGTGCGGAGCTGACCGGTAACCCGCTGGTGCAGAAGCTCTCGTTCACCGGCTCGACCGGTATCGGCAAGCTGTTGATGGCGCAATGCGCTGAAACCATCAAGAAAGTCAGCCTGGAACTGGGCGGCAATGCGCCCTTTATCGTCTTTGACGATGCCGACCTGGATGCGGCTGTTGAAGGCGTGATCGGCTCCAAGTTCCGCAACACCGGGCAAACCTGCGTCTGCACCAACCGTATTCTGGTTCAGAACAGCGTCTACGAGGCCTTCAGCGAACGCCTCGCCAGCGCCGTCAAGGCGCTCAAGGTTGGCAGTGCCGATACCGACGGCGTCCAGCAAGGCCCCTTGATCAATGCCAAGGCGGTGACCAAGGTCGAAGAACACATCAACGATGCGCTGGGCAAAGGCGCGACGCTGCTCGCCGGCGGCAAGCCCCATGCCTTGGGCGGCAACTTCTTCGAGCCCACCGTGCTGGGCGATGTAACCCCGCAGATGCTGGTGGCCCGTGACGAAACCTTCGGGCCACTGGCACCGATCTTCCGCTTCGACACCGAAGCAGAAGCCATCGCCATGGCCAACGACACCGAGTTCGGCCTGGCCTCCTACCTCTATACCCGCGACCTCGGTCGTGCCTGGCGCGTCAGCGAGGCGCTGGAATATGGCATGGTCGGCGTCAACGAAGGGCTGATCTCTACCGAAGTGGCCCCCTTCGGCGGCATCAAGCAATCCGGCCTGGGCCGCGAAGGCTCCAAGTACGGCATTGATGACTACATCGAGCAAAAGTACATGTGCCTGGGTATCAAGTAACGGCCAGGTCCGTTGACCAACACGGCCTGCTGAGCAGGCCGTGTTTCAGCTAACCCCCGCTCGCGTCAGCCCACCACCTTGATGTCGAAATGGCGTTTCTTGCCCAGGCTCACCCGCCATTGACTGGCCTGCTGGTCCATTTCCCGCTCAGCCGACTCAACAACCTCCCCATCCAGCCGCAGCCCACGCCCCTCGGCCAAACGACGTGCCGCTGAGCGTGATGCCTGCAAGCCCGTCTCGACCAGCAGCTCGGCCAGGCTGATACCTGCCTGTACCTGGGCGCGCGAAATATTCAGCGTGGTCAGCTCCGCCGCCTCACCGTGGGCAAATACAGCGGTTGCCGCCGCATGGGCTTGCTGTGCCGCCGCCTCGCCATGGGCCAGCGCCGTAGCGTGATCAGCCAATACGCACTTCGCCTGATTCAACGCGGCACCGCCCTGCGCCGTGAGCGCCTGAATCTCCTCCAGCGGCAGCTCGGTGAACAGCGCCAGGAAGCGCCCGACATCGCGGTCATCACAGTTGCGCCAGAACTGCCAGAAATCGAACGGTGCCAGGCGGCTACCGTCCAACCACACCGCGCCACTGACCGACTTGCCCATTTTCTTGCCATCGCTGCTGGTCAACAGCGGCATGGTCAGGCCAAACAGCTGGCGATTGTCACGACGGCGCCCCAGCTCCACACCATTGATGATGTTGGCCCACTGGTCAGCACCGCCCAGTTGCACCGTGCAATCGTACTGGCGCGCCAGCTCGGTAAAGTCGTGGGCCTGCAGCAGGGTGTAGCCGAACTCAAGAAACGACAATGAATGCTCGCGCTCCAGGCGCTGGCGAACCGCGTCGAAGGTCAGCAAACGGTTGATGGAGAAGTAGCGCCCCACCTGATCCAGAAACTGCAGGTAACCAATGCCATCGAGCCATTGGGCGTTGTCGACGACAAAACCAGCGCCCTCTCCCAGGTTCAGGTAACGGCCAAAAGTGCGGGTAATGCCAGCGATATTGGCCTGGATCTGCGCTTCGCTGAGGATCGGCCGGCTCTCGTCACGAAAGCTCGGGTCACCGATACGGGTCGTGGCGCCACCGATCAACAGAATTGGCCGGTGCCCGGCCTTCTGTAGCCAGCGCATCAGCATCAGGCCTTGCAGGTGGCCTACGTGCAGGCTGTCGGCGGTGGCATCAAAGCCGAGGTAGATCGTTCTTGAACCCGTGGCCAAGTGCGTGCGCAAGGCTTCCAGGTCGGTACTCTGGTGAATAAAGCCCCGCGCCTGCAGGTGGTCGATCAAACGGTCTTGGGTGTCGTTCATTGCTGTCTCCAGGGGTAAGGCCCGAGGAGAAGGGAGCACTATCCGATTCGCCTCAGGCGGATCGGGTGCACGCAGCAACTACCGCCTCATGGGGTGAGCGGGTAGCCGTAATAGTCGCTGCGACAGGTCATTAATGTATTCATGAAACGATCATCCGAAATGCAAGGGCTGCCGTCAAGCGGCCCGGCCTGAAACGCCTGCGCTGGCAGGCCAGATCAAAGCCGTCGGCACGCAGAGTCAAGACACCTACCGCTCGTTAGGAACTTAATAGGCCCCAGGGGACAGCGCTTGCGAAAAGCCCTGCCGTCGTGCCAATTCAACCGTTCAGGCTGCGCCATGATCACTATCGAAACGCCTACGTACTACTCGGCTACCAAGAAATACAACCTCAGTTTCCCGACGCTGGAAAGTGACATTGAAGCGGACGTCGTCGTGATTGGCGGCGGTTTTTCCGGCATCAACACTGCGCTGGAACTGGCCGAAAAAGGCATCACCAACGTTGTGGTGCTGGAAGCACGCTACCTGGGCTTTGGCGGTACGGGCCGCAATGGCGGGCAGATCATGGCCGGGATCGGGCACGACCTGGAGAAGATCAAGAGCAGTGTCGGCGAGCAAGGCCTGCGCGAGATCTTCGAGATCAGCGAACTGGGCGCCGGGATCATCAAGGACCGTATTGCCAAGTACGCCATCGACGCAGACTTCTGCCACGGCTATGGCTACATGGGCTTCAACGCCCGCCAGGAAAAAACCCTGCGTGCCTGGGAGAAAGACTTCAAATCGATCAACAGCAAGGACGAAATCCGCTTCCTGGCCGGCGCCGAGGTCAAGCAGATCATCGGCTCGGACGCCTACAGCAGCGCCCTGCTGCACATGGGCGGCGGCCATGTGCACTCGCTGAACCTGTTGCTCGGTGAGGCCAAGGCGCTGGTCGGCCTGGGCGCACGTATTTTCGAGCATAGCCCGGCCCTGGAAGTGAGCTACGGCGAGCAGATCACCGTGCGTACCGGGCGCGGCTCGGTGAAAGCGCGCAAGCTGCTGTGGGCCTGCGACAGCTTCCTCAACAAGCTGGAGCCAGAGTTGCACGCACGCACCATCAACACCTACGCATTCCAACTGATGACCGAGCCGCTGTCCGACGAATTGATCCGGCGCATCAGCCCGATCCGCGGCGCCTACAGCGATATTCGCCCAGTCATCGACTACTACCGGGTCACCAACGAGAACCGCCTGCTGTTCGGTGCCGCCACACCGTTCATCGAACACATCCCCAAGGACCTGAAGGCCTGGAACCGCAACCTGATGCTGAAGATCTTCCCGTACCTGAAGGACGTGCAGATCGACCTGGCCTGGGGCGGCCCAATGGCCACCGGCGCCAACCTGTTCCCGCAGATCGGCACACTCAGCGGCCGCCCGAATGCGTTCTATGTACAAGGCTACTCGGGCTTCGGCGTCACCCCGAGCCACATCATTTGCAAAATCCTCGCCGAGGGCATGAGCGAAGGTTCATCGCGTTACGACCTGATCAGCTCGGTCAAACACGCGCAGATCCTCGGCAAAGACCACATTCGCCCCCTGCTGCTGACGGCCGGCAAAAGCCTGCATCAGCTGTCCGGCTACTTCAACGGCCGGCGTTGAACCCCCTTATCGTTCACTCACTGGAGCACTGCCATGACCCTTACAACTGTACAGAACAACATTGCGCTGTCCGAACTCGACGCCTGGGGCACCGTTGCCGACCTGGGTTCCGAGATTCTGGAAGGCGAAGTCAAAGCCTTCGGCAAAATGACCTTCGGTGCACCGACCGATCCGGTCAGCAGCGCCTACTTCGGCACGACCCAAGGCAAGTTCCGCATGGTCTACCCATTCAACGAACAGGCCGTAGTCGTCACCGGCGAAGTGCTGCTCACTGATGAGTCCACCGGCCAGAGCACGCGCTACAAAGCCGGCGACAGCTGGTTCGTGACCAAGGGCACCCCAGTGCTCTGGGAAATCGTCAGCGAGAGCTTTGTGAAGCACTACTTCGCGGTCGTCTGACTCGCCTCGAGGCTCCCCGTTACCAACAAACCCTCGCTTTCAGCGGGGGTTTTTTTTTCCAGCCAACGTAGCGGCATTCACAGACTGCGGCACCCCTTTGTGGGCGTTGGCTTGCCAACGATGCAAGCACCGCGCATTCACTGCCGTACCGGCTCACCCAATGACACTACCGACCGAAAGGTAGGTAGCGAACACCGAGCTTGCCGACGACATACGGACGTCCTGGGTAAACGTGCTATCGAGTGATGAGGTTATCGGTTACGCCGTGCCAGCCGTGGCGGCGTTGAGTACATGAGCACGAAAATCTTTCGGCGATTGTTCGAACTGCTTCTTGAACGAGCGGCTGAAGTGCGCCGAGTCGGTAAACCCCCATTTGTAGGCAATGGCGGTAATCGATTCGGTCTTCAGGAACGGGTTGGAAAGGTCGTCGGCACTGCGTTTGAGGCGGGCACGCTGAATGTAGCGGCAAACGCTGTCGCCCTCCTCCTCAAACAGACGGTAGAGATGGCGCACCGAAATGTTCAAGCGACTGGCCAGGCTTGCCGGGCTCAAGCCTGGCTGGGTCAGTGATTCATCGATCACCTTCTGCACGTAGCTGCGCAGGTTGACACCATTGACGGTCAGCGAAGTGCTACTGGCGTCGGCGCGCTCGAAACCCGGGCTGAGCAACGAAATAAAGGCGCTCTGCAGCGCATCACCTTGCGCATTGGCCGAGGAATGCTCATCGGTGTCCTTGCACAGCTCATCCATCAACACATGCAACATGCGGCCACACGCGTTACTGGAGGAAATTTTGCCAAAGGTCTCACCCTGGCCTTTCAGGTGCTTGCGCACCTCAGTGCGCGACAACGACAACGAGGTGTGTTCAATCAAACCGAACGGGGTGATTTCGCAGGGGCCGACAGAGTCCATCAAGAGCATCTCACCCGGCGCAAGCTGGATTTTGACGCCCCCCTGAGTGATTTGCGAATAACCGGTACGCTGGCTGACCAGGAAACAATGCTGGTCATCGTCACGGTCAGGGTTGTCACCAAAGCGCTTGATGTTGCCCGCATTGGTTCGCAGGTTGGACAGTTGCAGACCGGCCCGCAGGCTGGTCGATATTTCACCGATGAACAGCGACCGGTTAAACGCCAACTCGGTCTCGAAACGGCCACAGACACTTTGCATGGCTGTGGTCCAACGCTCCAGTCTGTTGCCATCAAGCTGGGGGATGCTCATGAATACCTCCACACGCGAACTTATTTTTATGACTCAATTGTTAACATGTTACCAATGAGCGCACAACCATAATCCATCACGCAATGTGGAGCAGTATTCATGCCACCCTTTGGCTAACGTGCCAGTAACACGCGTTGCAGAGCCGTCAGCGTATGCTCGAGCAGCACTTTCTGTTCGCTGCTGAATTTTACGTAGCGACGAAAGGCAGGCATACGGTTGACGACTTCGCTGCCCCCCATGTGTTCCAGAGTAACCGTCCAGCCATTGAGCGCGTATTCGATGCTCAGGTGCTTGAAATCCAGCGGCATCAGCGCCGCGCTGAGCCTGGCGTCGCCCAGCAGCCGCTTCGACACGGCCTCGAACAGCGTCCGGTCGCCGCTACGGTAGCGGCAACGAATACCGGTACGCTTGAGCGAGCCAGTATGGTGCAGATCAAAGTGGACGTTGCCCTGTTCAAAGGCAGGCACCTGGAGACGGAACTCGGTCATGACCAGATGCATCAGCAACTGCGCTTGAGTACGCTCGCTGACCTGCACGCGCAGCCCCGTCGCCCCCAGATCGAACTCGGCACGGCCCGTCTCCGTCAGGTGGAAACGGTGTATTCCCAGGTTACGCCGCAGCAACTCCAGGGTGACCCCAGGCCGATAACCGGCCGGGGCCCGCTGGGCGCTGAACAGGTCAAACAGCTTTGCTAGCATGATGGACATGACCGCTAACGTGAATGCCAGGCTCGTTGGCGAACTCCACCGCCAGGACGTCTTCGACCCGTGCCGGGGCAAACGGGTTGACCTTCTGCACACACAGTGTCCAGAACAGCGCATAGGCTGCCGTGGCCGCCAGCATGATGCCGAATGGAACGTAGATGTCGGCGGGGTTCATGCCCGGCGGTGTAATGAACCACATCCCCAGCAGGATACCGACACTGGAGAGGATCTGTGGCAGCGGGAAGAACGGCGAGCGGTAGGCACGTGGCAGGTCAGGACGGCGAATGCGCAGGATGACCACCGACAGGGTCACCAGCAGGTAGGCCGTACTCCAGGCGCAGACCGCAGCCAGTACCAAGTGCAGGATGTTGTCTGCGTTACCCCCCAAGTACCAGGCGTGCAGGCAAGGAATCAGTACTGCGACGAGGATGCACAGCAGCGGCGTCTTGAAGCGCGGATGCAGGTAGGTGAACACCTTGGGCAATGCACCGTCCACCGCCATGCCGTAGAGAATCCGCGGTACGCCGGCCATCAGGGTATTGATGGTCGCAGCGCCGGCGAACAGGAAGCCGATACCCAGCCACAGCGGGCCAATGTCACCCATGACCTGGGCCGCAAACTTCGGAATGGCCATCGGCGTGTCCAGCAGGTGCAGCCCGGTGGCCGGATCAAGCACGATGTTCTCGACCTGACGCTTCATTGCCGCGCCATAGATGAACATGCACGACGCCACACCCAGCAACCCCAGGGCCATGGCCTTGGGCATCACCGAGGCAGACCTGCGCAGGTCCGGGGCTAGCGGCGTAACGAACTCGCAGCCGACAAACATGAACATGGCCATGCCAACCAGCGACAGGATGGTGATCAGGTCGGTGCCCACCAACGACTCACCGAACAGGCCGTCCAACTCTACTGCCGGCGCAGAAATCAGGCCAAGCACGCCAAACACCATCAGGGTGGTCCACATACCGAAGGTCAGGATGATCTCCGCACGACCGAAGGCGCTGACGCCGAAGGCATTGAGAATGCCGAACACGATCACGAACGCCACACCCAGCAACCACGAGCCACCGGCGGATTCGGCCAGGGTATTGAGGTGCTCAAAGTTCACCAGGGCCATGACCCCTGAGAGGATGGTCTCGGCGGTACCGGCGAAGACATGGACGATCAGGTAGGCTGAAAGCGTACCGGTAATGGCGAAAAAGCGCCCCATGCCGCAGTTGATGTAGTCGTAGACCGAACCGGTGGTTGGCAGGATCGAGGCCGCTTCGGCAAAGGTCGTCGACTGAGCCAGCATCATGACAGCGGCAATCACCATGGCCACCGCGAAGGCACTGCCACCAATCCCGAACCCCATGGTTGCGGTCAGGATGACCGGGCTGGCCATGATCAGACCAACCGTACTGGCCAGTGCCGTGGGAAATCCGACGGTGCCGCGATTCAGATGCTCGGTGAGCTTTTTATTGATTGACATCTGGATAATGCCCCTGACTTCAGTGTGTGACATAAATGGCGACAAAACCCGTCAACCTGCAACGCCCCTTCCAGGTGCGGGTTGTCACCGTGTACGTCCACTGTGCGCTTCGCCTCCGCTCATCGTCTTGCCCGTGGCTGCCGTCGTCTTTGTTGCAGCCTGCCACATATGAACGTCGAGCGCTTGCCTGCAACCGACCTCGCCGGCTTTATTGGCGGTGCAACATGGCCTGGATTTGCTGGGTGGCCTGGCGGGTACTTTCGGCAAGCTTCTTCACTTCATCGGCGACCACCGAAAAGCCGCGCCCCACCTCACCGGCACGTGCCGCTTCAATCGCGGCATTCAAGGCCAGCAGGTTGGTCTGCTCGGCGATACTCTTGATGACCCCGACAACAGTCGCGATCTGCGCGTAGGTCGCCTGATTCTGGGTCAGCATCTGTTCGTGACTGGCCTGTGCACTGCGCTCGTCACTGATGTCGCGCACCGCGCCCAACACACGGGTCAGCACGCCCTGTTCATCACGTACCGCACGACCACGCTCACGGCACCAGATAAAACCGCGGGTCTTGTGCTGCATCCGGTACTCGAACACATACTCGCCGCTACCGCCGGGCTTGAGGATCTCCCGGTCGAAAACCGCCATGATGTCAGCCAGGTCGTCCGGGTGCGTGATACTGACCTGCGCGTCCCAACCATCGGGCAACTCCTGCGGCAGGTAGCCCATCAGTGCACGGAACGGGTTAGAGATACGCATTGAGCTGGAGGGATGGCGCACATCGCCATGGGCGACCGAGATGTCCCAAGTACCTTCGGTGAGGGTCGACTGCAACAACGCCCAGATCTGTGCCTGTTGAACAAGCGCCTGGGTCTCGTGCTGTTGATCCAGTAACGCGGCCTGCAGCGTCTCGCAACGCTGTTGCAGAAGCGTCTGCTGTGCATGTGCGCTCTGCAGATGGTGTTGTTCCTGATCGAGCCGGGTGGCCAGTTCTGCCGCAGTGGCCTGCGCCTGCGCCAACTGCTGGCCGACCTGTTGGCGCTCGACGCCAAGGGTTTCCAGCGTCGCCCGCAACTGCGGATGGCTGGCCAGCAGCGGCGCCTGATGCGCCGTACCGGGCTGGCCGGCAATTATTTGCAGCAAGACCTCAGTCAACTCACCTGCCCAGTGATTGCGTTTGAAAAACATCAGCGCACCGTTTGGCTATCCAGTCGGAGGGAGTGTGAGTTGACCGTATTCCCAGATCGCCGTCTTGTGCCGCCGTGCCAAGGTAGTTGTTCGCCGCTGCCAGGGCGTCAGCTCTTGATCACCGCCTTGAGCACCGTCTTGAAGGTTTCGATCTGCTCTTCGCTGAACTGACCAAACACCTTGTCCTGCTGTTCACGGGCAATCGCCCACAGCGCTTCGGTTTCTTCAATACCCTTACCCGTCAACACCACCCGCTCATGGTCATCGGACACCAGCCCTTTGCGCTTGAGGTTGGCAACAGCCTCGACGATCTCGCGCTCGGGCATCGCCACTTCGCGCTGCAGGTCAGCAAGGCCCAGCCCCGCATCGTTCTCCAGCACCATCAGCATGCGCGCCTCACTGGTGCGCAAGCCGGTAGACAGTTGCCGCGGCTGGTAGCTGGTCTGATAGGCCCGCAAGGCCTGAGTCATCAGGTAGTACAGGTTATGGCTCAGACGGCCCTGGAAGTTGCTGCTGGGCGGCTGCCCCTCCTCACGCTTGGTCATGCGTGTGTGTGGCAACACCATGGAGTAGGCACCTTGGTGATACAACAGTGGCGAGCGCCCGCAATCATCGAACGCCACTACCTTGCCGACCAGAATCCAATGGTCCCCGCCGTCCAGTTGCTGGTACTTCTCGCAACTGAAACGCGCTGAGCAATCCGCGAGCAGCGGTGCGCCACCCTCACCGGCCTCGTAGACGATCCCGGCGAAGCGGTCATCCTTGGGGCGGGCAAAGTTGTTCGACAGGTCGATCTGGTCTGCCGCCAGGATGTTGACCGCAAAGTGGCTGGCCTCCTCGAACACCTCAAGGCTGCTCGAGCGCTTGTCGATGCTCCACAGGATGAGTGGCGGGTCCAGGGACACCGAGTTGAAGCTGTTGGCGGTCACGCCAACTTTGCGGCCGCTGGCATCGGCAGCCGTCACTACGGTGACACCCGTGGCAAAGTTGCCCAGCGCCCGGCGGAAGGCCCGTGCGTCGAAGGTGGTTTCAGTAAGGGTGGACATGCAAGACTCCCGGGCTGTCGCGACGACAGCCTCGTTTGTTGTTATTCGATACGCGTGACGAGAAGAACCGCTGAATCAGACCATCGAAGGATCAGGCTCAAGGCCCATCAGTTCACGGCCGAGGATCTGCGCACAGACATCGTAGTCGGTGTAGGCGTGAGCACCGGTCAGGTGCGCATCACGGAACAGGCGCTGACTTTCATTGCTCTCGAACCACGCACCGCCGCCAGATGCATCCATCAAGCGATCAACCGCTTGAATGCACATCTTCACAGCGTAGCCCTGATTGGTCCGCCAGAATGCCAGGGTGCCGCGGCTTGGGTACTCGTGGCGCTCACTGTGCTCGGCAATGTCCTGCCAGCTTTTTTCCAGCAAGGCGCGGGCAGCAGCGACCTGATGGGTGGACTCGGCCAGACGCATCAGCGCCGGAGTGGCGGCACCTACGGCAGCACCGGTGTAGGCACGCACGCGGTTACGGGTTTTCTCACGGAAGACCTCAAGCATGCGCTCGGCAATGCCCAGGCTCACGGTGGAGAAGCCACTGGCGAAATACGGGCGATAAGGTGCGTAGAAAATCTTGCTGTCGGGGTACAGGCCAAAGCCGGCGGACTTGCCTTCCATCATGTCCTTGGCCTTCTGGATACGGTGCTCAGGCACGAAGGCGTTGTCGATGATCAAGGTGCGGCTGCCACTGGCGCGCATGCCGACAGCGTACCAGTCATCGCGGATCTGGTAGTCACTGCGCGGCAACACGGCGAAGCAGTAGTCCTGAGTGCCCTCGGCGTTTTTGCGGCGAAAGCCAACAATCGCCCACTCGGCGTGATCGCAACCACTGCTCCAGCCCATTTCACCGCTGAAGGTGACGCCACCTTCAACCTCTTCGGTACGCCCGAACGGGGCGATGCTGCTGCTGGCGGTGGCATCGGGGTTGCTGCCCCAGATCTCCTCCTGCAGTTTGGCCGGGAACATCGCCAACTGATGGCTGTGGGTGCACAGCAGGCTCATGGCCCAGGCGGTGCTGGCACAGGAGCCGGCCAGCAGTGCAATGCACTCGGCAAACTCGGGCAGGGAAATTTCCAGGCCTCCGAACTTCTTCGGCAGAAATGCGCGGTGCAGGCCAGTGCCTTTGAGCAGCGCAATGTTCTCGGCAGGTACGGTACGCGCCTTCTCGGCCTCGTCCGCATTAGCGGCGATGGTTGGCAGAATGGACTTGAGATCTTCCAGCAAGGAGTTTGGCTTTTTCATGGTCTGGCTCATTATTATTGGACCCAAGTGACCTGCCGCGGCCAAAACCCATTTGGCTGCGGCATTGAGCGCTGGACGCATTAGACCAGGCGCCGCTCACTTACGAATGCCGGGCCAGTATGCGAGGCAGTCTCGCCCAGGAAAATGCACGTTCCAGATGGAAGATTGTACTTTCCATAGCCAACACCCTCTTCAGGCCACACCCGACAGCAGCCACCTGCCTGACCGATGGCAGGCACAGACATGTCGCTGACAGGCAGAGTCAAGATCGCCCCGCCAGCGCCGGGTAAGCTCGTGCCATACGTCTATTTCAGCGCGGCAAGCCGCCGCCTGCTTCCCTGCCTGGAGTCTGCCCAGCATGAGCGATATCGCACTGCTTCCCTCGGTCAACGCCTTCCTTGAGCGCGACCATAGCCTGTACATCGACGGCGGTTATGTCGCCAGCAGCTCAACGAACAGGCTCACGGTGCTGAACCCGGCCACTGGCGAGGCGATTGCGCAGGTCAGCGATGCAACCCAGGCTGATGTCGAGCGCGCCGTCGATTCGGCCAATCGCGGCTTCAAAGTCTGGTCACGCACCAGCCCGGCGGCACGCGCCAGCGTGTTGTTCAAGCTCGCCGACCTGCTGGAGCGCCACCGTGAGGAGCTGGCGCAGATCGAAACCTGCCAATCGGGCAAGATCATCCACATTTCACGCGCTTTCGAGGTCGATCAGGCGGCCCACTTCCTGCGCTACTACGCCGGCTGGGCAACCAAGATAACTGGCGAAACCATCACCCCATCGCTGCCCTCCTTTGCTGGCGAGCGCTACAGCGCCTTTACCCTGCGCGAACCGATTGGCGTGGTGGTCGGCATTGTGCCGTGGAACTTCTCCACCATGATCGCGATCTGGAAGCTGGCCTCGGCCTTGACCACCGGTTGCAGCATCATCATCAAACCGAGCGAGTTCACCCCGCTGACCATCCTGCGCATCGCCGAGCTGGCCAGTGAAGCGGGCCTGCCTGCCGGAGCACTCAACGTGCTGACCGGCGGCGGCAGTGTCGGCAAGGCGCTGATCGAGCACCCAGGCACCGACAAGGTGTCCTTCACGGGTTCAGTCCCGACCGGCATCGCCGTGGGCCAAGGCGCGATGGGTGCCAAACTGACCCGTGCCACCCTGGAGCTGGGCGGCAAGAACTCGGCAGGCTTTCTGCCTGACGTCGATATGGACAAGGCCGTCAATGGCATGATCGAAGCCGGCTTCCTTCACTCCGGGCAGATCTGCGCCGCTGCAGAACGCTTCTTCGTCCACCGCTCGCAGATCGAGCCGATGATGGACGCGCTGTCCAAACGCCTGGCGCAACTGAAGGTTGGCTCGCCACTGGATGAAAGCACCCAGTTTGGCCCGGTTGCGAACAAGCAACACCAGCAGAAACTGGCCCGGTTCTTCGCTACCGCCCGCGCCGAAAACAGCACCATCATTCATGGCGGCCAGATCAGCGAAGGCCCCGGCTGCTACGTGGAGCCGACGATCATCCTGGCCAACTCGGTGAACGACACCCTGCTCAATGAAGAAACCTTCGGCCCGGTCGCGACCTTCTTCCCGTATGACACCGAAGAGGAATTGCTGGCGCTGATGAACAACACCGCCTACGGCCTGAGCGCCAGCCTATGGACCAACGACCTGTCCAAAGCGCTGCGCCTGGTACCGGAAATCGAAGCCGGCACGGTCTGGGTCAACATGCACACCCTGCTCGACCCGGCCGTCCCCTTTGGCGGAACCAAGTCCTCGGGGATCGGCCGTGAATTCGGTGGGGCCTTCATCGATGACTTCACCGAACTGAAGTCGGTGATGATTCGCTACTGAACGCGGTGCAGGATGAATAATCTGTTGGCACAGGCGCATGACAGGACGGCGCACTAAGTTAATATGTGAACATTATCAGCCGCTGACGGGCGCCTTGTCGTGAACCACCCCCAACCTTCCACGTCGTCTCGCTGGCCCTCCTCGATCCGGGCGCTGCGCCACCGTAACTTTCGCCTGTACTTCGTTGGCCATGCGATTTCCACGCTAGGCACCTGGGTGCAGATGGTGGCGTTGTCCTGGCTGGTCTACCGGTTGACTGATTCCGCAGCGCTGCTGGGTATCACCACCTGCGCCAGCCTGTTGCCGCAGTTGTTTGTCGGCCCGATTGCCGGGGCCTGGATTGATCGCCACGACAAGCGCAGGTTGCTGATACTGACCCAGAGCCTGCTGGGCCTGCAGGCGCTGTTACTGGCGCTGCTGACCTACAGCGGCCACATTGGCGCGAACCTGATCGTGCTCATGTCGTTCGTCCTGGGCGTGCTGAATGCCGTGGACACACCGCTGCGCCAATCGCTGCTCAGCCGTTTCGTCGATGATGTCGACGACCTGCCAAATGCCCTGGCCTTGAATGCCTCGCTGTTTACCTGCTCACGCTTCGTCGGCCCGCCGCTGGCCGGGCTGCTGCTCGGCATGACCGGCGAGGCGGTGTGCTTCGCCCTGAACGCGCTGTCCTACGGCGCACTGATCACTGGCCTGCTGGCCGTGCGCATGAGCGCCGGTGTGCGCGCCAACGGCAGCATGCGCAGTGTCTTCCGCGAAGGCCTGACCTACGCCTTGCAGACGCCATCGGTACGCGGTCTGATTCTCGGCGTACTGATCGTGAACATCACAGCCTCAAGCTACGCCGTGCTGCTGCCGGTGTTCGCCCGGGACATCTTCGCCGGTGATGCGAGGACGCTGGGCTGGCTTTGGGGGGCGGCCGGGTTCGGCTCGCTGCTTTCGACCCTGCTGCTCGCCGCTCACCGGTCCGCCGAACAACTGCAGCGCTTGATCATCGCCACCGCCGGCGCCAGTGCCGTCGCCTTGCTGGTGTTTGCGGCCAGTACCCAGCTGGCACTGTCGTTGGCGGCAATGGCGGTGCTGGGCTTCGGCGTGACGATCAACAACGTCGGCACCAACATCCTGCTGCAGAGCCAGGCACCTGAAGTGCTGCGTGGCCGGGTAGTATCGCTCTACACCTCGACCCGTTTCGGCTTCGACGCCATCGGTGGCCTGCTCGCCGGCCTGCTGGCGGCACGCTTTGGCGGCCCATGGGCCATGCAGATCGCCGGCGCCTTGCTCCTGCTTTACTGCGCCTGGCAACTGCTGGCGCAACGCCGAAGCGCTCGGCAACAGGCACAGCCCAGCGAAACGCATTGAGCACGCACCCGGCCGTTTCAACCGATCACTGAACAGACAAGGTCGCGACATGAACGAACTGCTACGCCAGCAACCCACCATCACCCTGCGACTGGCCATGCAGGCGCTGCAAGCGGCCCTGGAAAAAGCCGAAGAAGAACAGGTACGCATCAGCCTGGTCGTGGTCGACCCAAGCGGCCTGCCGATTCACAGCGCGCACATGGACAGGGCGCCCCGGCCATCGCAGGACATTGCCTTGAACAAAGCACTGACGGCCGTGGGCTTCGGCATCGCCACGCAGGGCTGGCAAGCCCGCCTGGAGAAGTGCTCCGAGGGCGTCCGCCAAGGCTTGCCGCTGCAACGCAATATGGCCCTGTTTGGTGGTGGCGCACCCTTCCTGCATGAGGGGCAGGTAATCGGCGCCATTGGCGTTTCCGGTGCCTCCGAAGCCGTCGATGGCCATTGTGCCGAGGCCGCCGTCGAACGCGTCCGCACGCTGCTCGGCCACTAGACTCAAGGTCAACGGTTACACCTCTAGCTCGCTTGACGGCCAAGGCCCGCACCGTCGCCTCAAAGGGCGCATCCTGTTTTACCTCACAACCTTTGTTCCAGGTGGCAGCCATGATCAACATCGAAACGCCAACCTACTACACAGCGACCAGGAAGTACGACCTGCACTTCCCGGACCTGCAAGCCGACCTGGAAGCGGATGTCGTAGTCATTGGCGGTGGCTTTTCCGGTATCAACACCGCATTGGAGCTGGCCGAAAAAGGCATCACCAATACCGTTGTGCTGGAGGCACGCTACCTGGGCTTTGGCGGCACCGGGCGCAACGGTGGGCAGATCATGGCGGGCATTGGCCACGACCTGGAAAAGATCAGGCAGGATGTCGGCGAAGCGGGCCTGCGCTCGATCTTCGAGATCAGTGACCTCGGTGCCGACATCATCAAGGCGCGTATCGCCAAGTACGCCATCGACGCGGACTTCTGCCACGGCTATGGCTACATGGGCTTCAACCGCCGCCAGGAAAAGACCCTGCGCAGCTGGGAATCAGCGTTCAAATCTCTAGATTCAAAACACGAGATCCGCTTCCTGGCCGGCGCCGAGGTCAAGCAGATCATCGGCTCAGACGCCTACAGCAGCGCCCTGCTGCACATGGGCGGCGGTCATGTGCATTCCTTGAACCTGTTGCTGGGGGAAGCCCAGGCACTGGCCAGTCATGGCGTAAAGATCTTCGAGTACACCCCGGCACTGGAGGTGTCCTACGGCGAACGGATCACCGTGCGCACGGCCAAAGGGTCGGTCAAGGCAAGCAAACTGCTCTGGGCCTGCGACAGCTTTCTCAACAAGCTGGAACCCGAGCTGCACAAGAGCACGATCAACACCTATGCGTTCCAGATGATGACCGAGCCGCTGTCGGACGCACTGATCCAGCGCATCAGCCCCATCCGGGGGGCCTACAGCGACATTCGGCCGATCATCGACTACTACCGCGTCACCCGTGAAAATCGCCTGCTGTTCGGTTCAGCCACACCGTTCATCGAGCACATCCCGCTTGACCTGAAAGCCTGGAACCGCAGGCTGATGCTGAAGATTTTCCCGTACCTGAAGGACGTCAACATCGACCTGGCCTGGGGTGGCCCGATGGCCTGCAGCCCTAACCTGTTCCCGCAGATCGGCACCCTGCCCGGCCGTGCCAATGCCTTCTTCGTACAGGGCTACTCGGGCTTTGGCGTCACCCCCAGCCATATCATTTGCAAGGTGTTGGCCGAGGGCATGAGCGAAGGCTCAGCGCGCTACGACTTGATCAGTTCGGTCAGACGTATTCAGGTGTATGGCAAGGATCATTTCCGGCCACTGCTGCTCAGTGCCGGCAAAAGCTGGCACCAACTGTCAGGCTTCTGGTCTGGCCGCCGTTAACCCCCTGCTGCGGACGAAGACTGCACCATGCCTGCCTACACCGAAGCACTCGGCCAACACTGCCTGCACGCCTTCAGCCAGCAGGTACCCACGTCGCTAGGGGCGTTCTATCGCATCGACACGCAGCTACAAGCCTGTGATTTCCAGCTATTGGGCATGCAAGCGCCCATGCACCAGACCTACCTGGAGCACTACCGTCACCTCGACCCACTGCAACCCAGCAACTGCATGGCCATCGGCTTGCCCGTGGTGTCGCTGCGCCAAGGCCTGGCTTACCACAGTGAGGCGAACGGCCGTCGGTACCAGCGCTTTCTCAACCAGCATCAGGTGGTGGACGTGGTCGAGGTAATTGCCCACGTCGATGGCCGCCCGGTCGCCGGCCTGTCGTTGTTGCGCTGCAGCGACCTGGGCCTGTTCCAGGCGCACGAACTGCAAAGCCTGTTACCGCTGCACGGCCTGATGCAACTAGCGGCGCGTCAGTTGCCAAACACGCCGAGGGATGATCGCCTGCAACGGTTGACCCCACGCGAACGCGAGATAGCCGTGCTGTTACAGGAAGGCGTGAGCAACAAACAACTGGCGCGCCATCTCGACCTTGGCCTGCCAACGGTGAAAACCCACCTGATCAACCTGTTCCGCAA
Organism: Pseudomonas sp. AL 58; assembly: GCF_036348395.1. NCBI lineage: Bacteria > Pseudomonadati > Pseudomonadota > Gammaproteobacteria > Pseudomonadales > Pseudomonadaceae > Pseudomonas > Pseudomonas sp. AL 58. The sequence goes on along the minus strand of NZ_JAZBQR010000024.1, from coordinate 23,657 downwards.
GGTCGGCGTGAAAAACCGCACCGAGTTGGTCGGGGCACTGTTCCTCCCGGAAAACACTGGAACTCAACCCTCTGGTTGATACCGCCGTGCGCCAGCGGGAGGCACCATCCGTGCATCTTCCACCGCACGAGCAACCACCATGAATACCCCCCACTCAGACTGGATCACTGTAGGCGCCCTGGCCGAGGGCTTCGCCCCCGAAGCGTTTATCCTGCCGCAGCTCGCTGAACTGGCCGGCAAGCAATTCAACCTGTTCTTCGCCAATGGCTGGGAAATCGTCCACCGCTTCGACGCCGAACAGCTGCACTGGGCCGCCGACGGCCACTCCAGCGGCAGTGCCAGTTACCGCGCGACCTCGATACGCCCGGGGATCTACCTGGTGGATTTCCTCAAGAGCGAGCACGGCCAGGACTGGTCGATCTCGCTGGTACTGGACACCCTGACACACTCCTTTACCGCCGTTATCGGCCGTCTGCCGCGTGAACCAGAAACTCATGAGGGCCTTTACCACCTGGCCCTGGCCGGGAAAAGCCTGACCCGCGTGGACGCACAATTTTTCCACGGCAGCCTGGACACACCATGGCGCGAAGGCAGTTGCCCGCATGCACCGACGCAAGAACTGGTCGGTATCCGTAACTGCTACCGCTACAGCCCGACCGAGGTCTACGAGCACATTTACCTGAACGAACACTACTACGCCTGGCAGTGCCTGAAAGGTGTCGAACAAGGCCTGTGCGACACCGACCGCGCGCACTACTACAAGATCGCCGATCAGCTCTACCTGTTCGTCTGGCGCGAGAAGATCGTGCCAACGCTGGGCCTGGTGATGATCGACCTGAAAAACCACCGCAGCGACGGCAAGATTTTCGGCTATGCCGGCGGCAGTTTCGATGAACTGTCGAACTTCCCGGTGTCCTCCTACTGCAACCTGGTCAACACCACGGTCCACGCGCATGACTAAGACGATCCTGATTACCGGTGGCGGAACCGGGATCGGTGCAGCCTGCGCGCGACGCTTGGCCGACCAGGGCGCCAACCTGGTGCTGGTCGGTCGTCGCCGGGAAGCACTGGAACAGGTCGCTGCCGCAACGGGCGCGCTGGTGCTGGTCGGCGATGCCGCCAGCAGCCAGGCCTGGGCCGGCTTCATCGAGCAGATCCGCAAGCGCTTCGGTGGCCTCGACGCACTGATCGCCTGCGCCGGTGGGCATGGCCTTGGTGCGGCGCTGGGCACCTCCGACGACGGCTGGCATGCAGCGCTGCGCAGTAACCTCGACAGCGCCTTCCACAGCGCCCGCGCCTGCCTTCCGCTGCTGATCGAGCGACGCGGCAGCATCGTCCTGATGGGATCGATTGCCGCTCTCGCTGCGGGCCCGCAAGTGTGCGGCTATACCACCAGCAAGCACGCGCTGATCGGCCTCAACCGGTCGCTGGCGCGCGACTACGGCCCTCTGGGCGTGCGGGTCAATTGCGTCTGCCCAGGCTGGGTGCGCACGCCCATGGCCGATGAGGAAATGCAGCCATTGATGCAGCACTACCACGAAGATCTGGAGGCGGCCTACCGTCGGGTTACCGCCGATGTGCCACTGCGGCGCCCGGCCAGTGCCGACGAAATCGCCACGCTTTGCCAATTTCTGATCAGCGACCAGGCCTCGATCATCACCGGGGCAGTCATTGCCGCGGACGGCGGCTCAAGCATCGTCGATGTGCCGACCCTGGCCTACACCCACCTGGAGGGTGCCTGATGAGTACACACTTCGACTTCAGCGGGCAGACTGTCCTGGTCACCGGCGGCGCACAAGGCATAGGCCGCAGCATCGTCGAGGGCTTCGCCGCCAGTGGTGCCAAGGTGTTGATCGCTGATCTCAACCTGGCTCAGGCGCATGCCTTGGTGGCTTCATTGCAGGCCGAAGGTCGAACGGCCGAAGCCATTGGCATCGACCTGGCGGACCCCGGGGCAATCTTCAGCCTGCTCGCACGCCTTGAGCGGCTGGATGTGCTGGTGCATAACGCAGGCTACTTTCCCCTGACACCGTTCGCCCAGATCACCCCCGAGGTCCTCCAGCGCACACTGGCGGTGAACCTCTCGGCACTGTTCTGGCTGACCCAGGGCGCCCTGCCACTGTTCCAGCGCCAGGGTGCCGGCACTGTCCTTGTGACCTCATCGGTCACCGGTCCCCGGGTCGCCTTTCCGGGGCTGAGCCACTACGCCGCGTCCAAGGCCGGGGTCAACGGTTTCATCCGCAGCGCGGCATTGGAACTGGCCGCCTGTAACGTGCGGGTCAACGGAGTCGAACCGGGCATGGTGCGTACACCTGCAATGGCCAACCTGGGCGATGAAGCACTCAATGCGCGCATTGCTCAGGGTGTTCCCCTGGGTCGTCTGGGCGAACCGCAGGACATCGCCAACGCCATGTTGTTCCTGGCCTCGGAGCGGGCTGCCTACATCACCGGGCAAACCCTCATTGTCGACGGCGGAGCAACGCTACCTGAAACCCAGGCCTCAGCCCCGCAACATCCTTGAGCAACACGCGACCGTGGCGGCAGCCGAGCAACTGCCGACACTGGCCGCCGGGATCAAGGGCACTGGCAGCCACGAACAAGACTTGCCCCCCACAACAACGCGCTAATAGCCCGTCGCCAGCCAGCACGCGACGACGATCTTGTCTGAACAAGGTAGTCCTTCAATCAAAAAACGCAGCCGTCCGTGCTACGAAGAAAAAACGAGGGAGAGTTTCATGGGTAAAAAAATTCACCTGTTGCCGTGGGTACAGGCCATCGGCCTGAGCGTCGCCACACTCGCCGCCAGCCAGACCGCCATGGCTTACGCACTGTATGCCGACGACGACACGCACCTGAACGCCGACTTTCTCGCGGTCTATGGCCTGTTCAACAGCCGCAAGAACTACGATGGCACAACGGGTGGCTCCACCTGGCGGGAAGGTTTCATCAAGTACGGCGTCAGCGGCGATCAAGGGCTGGGCGGCAACGGTACGGCCTATGGCGCACTCAACTGGGTCAGTTCGGGCACCTGGGGTGACGGCGACGCGGCAGGCAATACCGACGGTTCCGAACGCACCACCAAGATTGAAGACGCCTACCTGGGCTGGCGTTCAGCCGATCTGTTCCCGGTGCTGGGCAAGGACGGTGTCGATATCTCCGCAGGCCGCCAGGTGGTCAAGATCGGCAGCGGCTTCTTGCTTAACGACGACGGCCCGAACCTGGGCAACGGCCCGGCTGACGGCGCACTGAACCGTGGCGGCGCTTACTACCTTGCCGCCCGTCATGCCTTTGACCGCACCGCCGTATTGCGCCTGGGAGGCAAGGACGGCCTGCATGGCAGCATGCTCTGGCTCAAATCCGACAACCGCGCACAGGCCGAGACCGAACTGGCCGCCGGCACCCTGGACTACACCGCTGACGTCGGCACCCTGGGCCTGACCTGGATTCATGGCCTGGGTGTCAGCGAGCAATGGGCCAGCGACTTCCAGAAGCAACGTGATGGCATGGATGTCTACAGCCTGCGCGGCGAAGGCAACGCAGGCATCGAAAACGCCAGCTTCGCCTTCGAGTACGCCTGGCAGGACAAGGACGCTGGCGCCGAAAAAGCCTGGTACGCCGAGGCCGGCTACACCTTTGCCGATGTCGCCTGGGCACCGAAGTTGACCTACCGCTACAGCCGTTACTCCGAAGGCTGGGACCCGCTGTTCAACGGCCTGAGCACCGGCTACGGCACCTGGTTCCAGGGTGAAGTGGCCGCCAACTACTCCGGCCCGTTCAACAGCAACACCGGCGTGCACCACGTCGGCCTGAAGGCCAACCCGCTGGAAAACGTCACCGTCGGCGCGCTGTACTTCGACTTCAACACCCTGCACAAGAGCAATGCGCTGAACCTGGATGCTCGCGAGCTGGACCTGTACGTCGAATGGGCGGTCAACGAGCACCTGGTCATCAGCCCGCTGGTTGGCCTGTACCAACCCAAGAAGGATGAAACCAACGGCGGCAACCAGGTGGGCGGCAACGGCACCAACGTCTACAGCCAACTCACCGTGGCCGTTCCGTTCTAACGACCCACCTCGCATGACCACCGCACACATCGAGCGGTGGTCGCATCCAGAGGGCTGGGTACGCTGCAGGTCAGCGTGGCACCAACAAGCCGGGCTGGATTAAAACCGCCAGAAGCGCCATCCTCCACGCCTTTTTCAAGCGACGCTCTCACGTTACGCGCGTAGACCGAGGAACAGCCCCATGCACACCCATCCCCTAGACGCCACTGACTTCACCTTTATCGAAGACACCTTGCTGAAGTACGGCGATGATCACTCGGTGCTCAACCCCTCCGAACTCGACGGCTACTTCACCGCGCTGGTCTCCAGCCCTGTGCAAGTGGACATCGCCGAGTGGTTCCCGGCCATTTGGGGCGGGCAAAACCCGGACTGGGAAAGCCCTGAGGAGTGCAGGCAGTTCATTGAGTTGAGCGTACGCCACATGAACACGCTGGCCTCGCAATTGGCCCTCGACGCGCAAGCCTTCAAGGCACGCTTTGAACAGACCGAACACCAGGGCCAGGCACTCACGCTGGCTGAAGAATGGTGCTTCGGTTACCTGCGCGGGGTCGCCGTAGGCAACTGGCCTGAGCTGCCAGCACCTCAAGCCGCACTGTTCCAGGCGATCAGCACCTGCGCCGAACAAGACAACTTCGAACTTCCGGCAGACCTGGATGTGCTTCGGCACCGCTTGCAGGTAGAGGCCATCGAGCCGGCTGCCCGCGCACTGCATGACTACTGGGTTGCTCAGCGCCAGGGGTGATTGGCCTGGTTAAGGCAGCCCCCCACTCACGAAAAGCGACTGAAAGGACCGCGCAAGACCATAGTGCAGTCACCTCAGCCCTTGGAGTGATTGAACTCACTCGATCAACCACATCACGCGCCCCAAAAAACGCCATTTCCTTTTAAAGACAAACGGCGCTATTTCTTTACATGGACAGCGTCAGGCACAAGCCGAGCGTTCAAACACTCTGTCGCCAGCCCCACTGTTAAGGCTGAACACCAGCAATTTTTTCCAGGCGAATCGGATAGCCTTGGCCTGGCTGAACAACCGTTTCAGTCTCTACGGTCTGGACCACACGGCCAGTTGCATCCTTGGTAACTGCTACAGATTTGCTATAGGTGCTCTGTACCACACAGCCGGTCACAGATGCAGCGACAGCGGCTGTGAACACCAATGCTAAAGCAGACTTCATGCGGGATCTCCTTCCCAAAGTGATTGTGGCGCCCACTTTATCAGCATCAGAACTCGGCAGGCACTCAAATAGTGGCCAATTGCCAAAAACCAAAAACAACCGCCTCCCGTCCCTCTACGAAAAAGCCCCGCAGACGTTGATCTGCGGGGCTTTTGAAGCCAGGAACTCAAGCAGCAAACTGCAATGCTCAGCCAGACGTTCAGGTCAGCGCATCAGTCCTGAAGACCTTCCATCAATTTCAATGCGATTTTTTCGATCCCGATGTCCCTGCTTTGCTCAACCCCTTCGAATTGTGGTCGCCTGGGGTAGACGTCGAAATTGCAGTGGCTTTAGTGACACCGCGCGTATCTTTGGAATGGGCAATGCCAGACGTCGTGGTGCCATGGCCGCGATCGCTATTGCGATCACTGCCGAAGTGGTTGCCGCTTGTGCCATGGTCGCGAACAGCCTTGCCGGCATGATCAGCGTCCAGCCCTTTACCACGACCGTTACTGTCAGCGTTGCCGGCGTGGCCTGAACCACTGTGGCCACCACCATTGCCATTGCCGCCGCCATTGCCGCCGCCATGACCACCACCATTACCGCCACCGTGACCACCACCATCCTTCGCATAAGCGGAGCCCATGATGGACAGGCCAGCAGGGAGCAATGGGGCAGCTGCAAGCGCCATGACGCACGACATTACAGCAACGAGACTCTTGTTTTTTAAACGCATGATGGCTTCCGTGAAGGTTGATATTGCACGTCCTATGACGCGCCAACCACTCAACAGTTCACGCCCTCACGACGGACGGCTGTGCTTTGTGACGGTGATCACTCAATCGTCAATCGAAAGCACCGTTGATGACCTCATAAATGAGCCCGGTTGCCAGCGTAACCAGGATCAGGTCAGCACCCACCTGTTGCCACTCGTACCCATCATAGTGAGGCAACCTGCCAATCAGCCGAACATCGAGCTTTTTAGCGATTCCCGGCGGAAGCGGCTTACCGCGGGCCAGGTTCTTTTGTATGCCGGGTGGCAAGGCTGGCCCTGGGCTCCAGTAATCTCGATAGCCACCAACGATGCCCAGTACACTTGCCCGGTTGATGCTGGGGCCATTATGCCAGTCACTGCTTCCTGAGTTTTTTCCGTTGTTGCCATGACCGCCCTGGTTGCCGTAGTCCTGGCTATTGTGCGGGTTTCCCTTGCCCCCACCTTGCCCTTTGCCATTACCAGGATCAGCCACAGCCGTGGCAGAACCGGAAACCAGCGCCAAACAGGTAACCGCTGCAATCAACGCGCGAGATCTGAACATATCCGTACTCTCAGAAAGTGATGATCCTCTGGAATGTAGACGCTCCAGAGGATTTTGGTTCCATAAACACTTGCTCGTCACGTACGGCGGCGCATCGACTGCTACTTCTGAGAGAGCGCAGCAATCGACATACCCGACGCGACAAAGGTCAGCCCCGCCCCCACGTTCAACCCATTGACGAGTCGCGGTCGCTGACGCAGGCACTGCGATAGCGCTGTGGCAAACACACCCATGAGCGCAAATCCCACCGCGGTGAGCGCAGCGAACCCTATGCCGTACACCAACATCTGTATGGTCACTGAGCCCCGTTGGGGCTAGAAAAGCCTTGCGGCGCAGGCAAGGAATTGCAGCGTTGCCCTTAGGTGAGCAGCATTGCCTGCCAGCTGTTTGCACGCAAAACGTTCAAACCAAGTAAGGCTCAAACAGGCTTCGCACATTCACCCGCGCCTTCAGCTTCGCGGCCAACAGGTACAAGCCTCCCACCTTGCGATGCAGAAACAGTACATCCACCGGCGGTGAGCGCCAGAAGTCGCGATCGGCGCCCAGTTGCCACCCAGCATCGCGCAGGCGTACGGCGAGGTCAGAGGCCGCAAAGTCATAGGCGCCTTGATGCCGCAGCGGCTCGCAGGCCTGGGCGATCAGATCAGTCAGCAACGCTCGATGTCTGGGCAGGGTTTCAGGCTGAAAGTAGCCGATGTCCAGCGCGGCGTCGGCGATGGCGGCGCGGTCTTCACGCAGGCCTGCAATCAGCAAGCGACGAAAGGCCTCGGTGCTGTTGCGGGCATAACGGCGCGTGGCGCCGAAATCGAGCAACACCATCCGGCCGGTGTCCCGCTGATAGCGGTAATTGGCAAAATTGGGGTCGGTCTGCACGCACTGGAACTCGAACACCTCGCGCATAAGCAGGCCGAACAGCAACGCGATGATCCGGTCGCGCTCTGCCTGAGGCGCGTGCTCCAATGACTCCACCGCGACCCCATCGACGAAGGACATCACCAGAATGGTTGGCGAGCAGTACTCGGTGTACTCACGAGGAACCAGAAAGTCAGGACTGTCGGCCAACAGTTGATGAAAGTGCCGTAAGTGCCCGGCTTCTTTGAGGTAATCCGCTTCGTCCTGCAGTTGACGCTTGGCCTCTTCGAGCAGCGGCGCAACGTCCATGCCTTTAGGCAGCAGCCCGGAGATGCTCAGCAACGTGGCGACGTTGTCTACATCGCTGGAAATGCTCTCGCGCACGCCTGGGTATTGCACCTTGATCGCCAGGCGTTGGCCGTCTTTGCCTTGCGCCGCATGAACCTGGCCGATGGACGCCGCCGCCAATGGGGTAAAGGAAAACCGTTCGAAGCGCCCTTCCCAGCCCTTGCCCCAGCTCTCGTTGAGAACTGCGACCAACTGACTCATGGGCATCGGATGCGCGTCCGAGCGCAGACGGGAAAGAATGTCGCTGAGCTCGCGCGGCAACAAGTCACCTGCGTCCATCGACAACAACTGCCCGACTTTCATGGCGGCGCCACGCAGTTGCGACAGCTGATTTGCCACGCGTTGTACATTGCCAGGCGTCAACAGCAGGTCACTGAGCGCCGGACGTTTGCCTTGTGCCAACTGCCGAGCGCCTTCGGCCAGCATGCCGCTCGCAACGCCCGAGGCCAAGCTGCCAAAACGTATCAGCCGCGACAAACGACTGCCCGGCACAGACGACGAACCGGGCTCTCGCGGCTTCATGAGTGGGTCGCCATAACGACCGCCCCAAGCAGCAGGCAGAGGCTCGCCACGCTGGTCAAGCGCAATCGCATCGGCAGGTACCAGTCAGGCAGGCTAATAACCCGAAACAGCTGCCGGTCCTGCCAATAGTGGACAACAAACCCGACGATCAACAGCAAACACCCCCAGAACACCGGCAGTAACGTGGCAGCCCACGCGACAAGGGCCGGGATGACGCTCCAGATGAACCGGTCGCGGCGCTGCTCGGCGCTCAGGTCTTGCACGGTCATGGCGAAGCCCCAGTGCAAGGCGCCAACGAAGCTCAGGATGACCGCGCCGTAGGTGACCAGCGCCACCGACCACAACGGCCGATATTCAAGAGAAAACGGAAGCAGCAGCGCCAGTGCAATAAACGGCAGCAAGCCGCCATAACCCAGCAGAGCAACGTGCCGTGGCGGCAAGGTCGAAGACAACAGGTTCATTTGAACTCCTTATCAGTGGCAGACATTTAAGACTGTAGGCCCAAAAGCCCCGACGTGACTCCAGCGCATGCGTTCAACCCGCATCCAAATGAGCAGCTGTATCCTCCAAAAAACACAGGTCTGTCACTACTGGGCACGGAACCCTCTTGCTAACGTACCGTTCCCCCCTGTTTCGAATGGACTCCTCATGCGCCTTAAACTCTACCAAGTCGATGCATTTACTTCCGAAGTCTTCTCCGGCAGTCCTGCAGCCGTAGTCCCCCTTGAGTCTTGGCTTCCCGTAGAGATGATGCAGTCAATTGCGATTGAAAACTCGCTACCGGAAACAGCGTTCTTTGTCCGTAACGCGCACGGGCAGTATGAGATTCGCTGGTTCTCACCACTCACCGAGATCGACTTCTGCGGCCACGCAACCTTGGCCAGCGCTTTTGTGCTGTTCAACCAACCGGGTGTCTCCAAATCCATCACGTTCTGGGCCAAAGCGGTTGGAGAGATCCCGGTGACGCAGTTACCCAGCGGTGAGATCGAGTTGAATTTTCCTGAGCTCGCGCCTCAGCCGCTTGTTGATGTGCCTGCCCAATTGGTGGAAGGTCTTTCGATCACGCCCAGCGAATATTGGGTCAACCGACAAGCCTACTTTGCCATCTATGCCGATCAACAGCAGGTCGAGACCGTGGTGCCACAACTCGACAAATTGATCAAATTAGGCCCGCGTGATGTAGTCGTGACGGCACCAGGTGAGCAGTACGACTTTGTCTCGCGCTACTTCTGGCCAGCCAACGGCGGTGACGAAGATCCGGTCACCGGATCCATTCATGCGGGGTTGGCACCCTTTTGGGCAGAGCGTTTGCAGAAATCGCGATTGTTAGCGTTGCAGGCCTCACGCCGACGCGGTGTGCTGGACTGCCGCGTTGAGGCAGGCCGGGTGTTTGTATCAGGGCACGCGGTGCAATATCTAGAGGGGAGCATTAGCGTGTAAAGCGGCCGGAAATGTAGCCGCCATTAGCGAAAAGCTGCCGTTGCGCGCCACACATAACAGCATCACCAACTGTGGCGCGCAAGCGTGGGCATTTACGCAAGCGCGAGGCTCTGAGAACCCGCCGGAAACGCTGACTACTTGGCCTGCAACCGAAGGTTATTCAAGTGCTCAAGGGAGGCCATCTTTTCCGCTGTGCCTGCCGGCCCATCGCTCCCCATGATGGACGCATACGCGTCCTCGTATACCTTCGCAACAATCTGGGCATTCTCGGAGTGTTTCAGAAAAGCCATCAGAAGGTGTTCTACCGCATCGACTTGCGCTTGATTCAGGCTCACAACAACCTCCTTGGCCCGGCCCAATGCCGGTTACCCGTAATACCCCATCCAACCTCAAATAGCCACCCGGGTGAACGGCTGAGGACTGTTTCGGATGCGGTGAAAATACTCAACGAGAAGCGATCAGAACTGGCGAGCAGCCCTACAGGCCGCATGCCACTGGGGTGTTCACGTCGAGTGTTGGAGCCGAAGAGATATCAAATAGACATCACTGTGATAGCCTTGGCGACTCCACGTTAAAGCGTCAAGGATCGAGAATGAAAAAGCTTATTCTGGTTGCGGCACTGGCTGCCTTTGGACCCGCCATGGCCTCTGCATCCAGCAATGTTGGCCAGTGCGTCTACCCTAAAACGACCGTTGCCAAAGATGGAAGTCTGAAGTTCAAGCAAAACGTTGTAATTTTCAGCGAACCCAATGCTCAGGCTGGCAATTCTGTCCTGAAGACGTTCAGCGCATTCACCATTGGCGCGGAAGCAAATGGCTTTGTGCAGCTACTGACGGTTCCTGATTACGACGCCGCTGACCCGGAGCGCGATGCAGGTAAAGTGTTTGGATGGGCGAAGATGAAAGACTTCGACTTTCAGGCTCTGCGCAACTGCACCTGATTGACGCTCTGCTCAGCCAGGCTGCTTACGCCTGGCTGAGCGAAGCACACCGCCGACATCAGCGATTCGGCTATGGCTACCTGGCTGTTGCTCAAACCAACGACTGGAACCTACATGAATAGCCTGGATAAAGCCTTGGCGTTTCAAGCGCTTCATACGCGCAGACAACCCCTTGTCCTGCCGAACCCGTGGGACGCTGGCAGCGCAAAAATTCTGACGTCCATGGGGTTTGAGGCTTTGGCAACGACCAGTGCCGGTCTGGCATTTAGCCTGGGCCGTCGGGATGCGGAAGGCGCGGTGTCGCGCGAGGAGATACTTGCCAATGCTCAAAGCATCGTCGAGGCAACCCATTTACCTGTCAGTGCCGACCTTGAAAACGGATTTGGAGACTCACCTGAGGAGGTTTCCGAAACTATCCGCATGGCTGCTGCAATTGGTCTCGTTGGCGGTTCAATCGAAGACGCCACGGGTAACCCGCAAGCGCCAATCTACGCATTCAACCATGCGCTGGAGCGAGTTATTGCGGGTGTTGAGGCTGCACGCAGCCTGTCACTGCCTTTTGTATTTGTGGCGCGTGCTGAAAACTTCAGTGCTGGCGTACATGATCTGGACGACACCATTCGCCGACTCATTGCATTTGAGCAGGCTGGAGCCGATGTCCTCTTCGCCCCCGGCCTGCCCGATTTGAATGCTATCCAGCGGGTGTGCGAGGCGTTACAAAAACCAGTCAACGTGGTGATGGGCTTGGCAGGCTCTACGTTCACCGTGGATGAGCTTGCAGCGGTTGGCGTCCGAAGAATCAGCCTCGGTAGTTCATTGGCCCGGGCCGCACTGGGTGAGTTTATCCGCGCGGCGCTGGAGGTAAAAACCATGGGGACGTTCAACTTCGCCAGTAACGCCATCAGCTTCCAAGAGGCCAATTCGCTCATGGCCCCCGCCAGGAAATCTGACTAGGTTTGCGTTGTAATCAGGCTAGGCAGAGAACGACTCTCAGGTGTGCAGGCTACCAGTGCCCAGGCCAGGCCTCCCCGCAGGTTGCCCTGGCTGCAGTGAATCGTGTTTCCTTGGCACAAAAAAGCCCCGTTCGATGACGGAGCTTAGAAAGATAAGAATTAACCAAATGACTTGAACTCGTACTTGGCAACGTTCGCTCTCATGTCGTCAAGCAGGTCATGGCCTTTCCATGTGAGTGAGATCAACGTCTCAACGCCTGCAGCATCCAAGGAGTACTCCACGAACGCTTCCTTGATGATGAGCTGGAGTGCGTGGGTCCCTTGTTCCTTTTTGGCGTGATCATGAATGTCCGGGCCTAGCGCTCCCTTCAGGGCATCCTCTTGAAGAACCCCTTTTCTGTTGGCCCGTTCAACTTGCTCAAGAAGGCCCTTGATGTAGTTCCAATTCCGCTTCATATTCACGTTCTCTTCTGCCATCTCAGGTCAGTTGAGAATAGTCAGAGGGATGGAAAACACATACAAAATGCCGACGCGGTGGTCGGGTTTTTCATGCTCCCCGCCGAGCGGGAACGCAATAGACCCTCAAGCGGCACTCTGTAGCAGCTAGCTAAAGGCTGGCTCTGTCGCCATGAGGGATGGCGAGGTTACGCACGACTCTCCAGACATACTTCAGGATGTGAGGGGAGATTTTTCTTGAAGCCGCTGCCCCCTGGATGCCCGATTGAGCCGCTTGACGAGAATTGCCGGACGGTCGGCATGGTTGTGGGCGCTGCAGAGTCTCTAAAAATGCCGAAAAAGAAGCCGCCAACAGACACCGCCACAGCAACCGCTGCTGACATTGAAAAATCCATTCAGGCCCTGAACAAAATGGCTGAACGCCTTTGGGGCGATGGCCGCGAGGCCGAGGCGAAAGCCCTCCTCGATGCCTTGGATGCGTTAAACCGGGCGCTGGACCGAATCAGGATTGGCCAAAGTCGCAGGGCTGTGACACTGCACTAAGGAAATAAGCGTTAAACCGGTTTCCACAGACGCCCCAGCAACGGGCAACTACCAAACGAAGTAAACCCGTCTTTACGGGCTTTTCACTGCCCTGTCATCCGCTCGTAACACTGTCAGAACACAATGAGTTCAGCCAAAGGGATTTGGCCCCGTCTACAGAGAGCCTGGCCAAGCGCCGGGCTTTTTTGTGCCTGCTAGGTTCCCTTCGAAACGGAGGAAACACCATGCCAGACGATCCAATCCCCGCCCTTCTCTATCGCCTCAATCGACGCCATCACCCCTGCCATGGTTGCCCAGTACAGAAAGCCCTCAAAATGAGAAAGTTTGGGACTGCCCTCTAAAAGTTTTGGGACTATCGGTTTTCCAGCCCACAACGAAAAAGCCCCGCAGGAGGACTTACAGGAAGGACCTTGAAATATGGACAACCCCATCTTGCAGACAGTTAATTGTCTGACCCACTTATTGAACGTACAGGTACCGGTTTGCGTACAGCATTGGACAGAACCAGCGAGGTTGTGACTGAACCATGGACAGCCAGCGCATCGACTATGGACTCCAAGTCAGCGGGTTGAGAAAACGCGCAGCGAACGATGAAGCAATCCTCCCCGGTGATCCTGTCTGCTTCTAAGACTTCAGGTATATCGTTAAATAAATCCAGGTAATGTTTGATGTGCTGATGGGTTGTGCGAACGCGTAGGATTGCTTGCAGACCTAGTCCTACCTTACGCAAATTTATTCGAGCGCAATAACCTTCTATGACACCAGCAGCTTCAAGCTTCTGGACTCGCTCGCTCATAGCTGGCTGCGAAAGCCCAATGCGTTTACCCAACGATGCCAGACTTTGCCGTGCATTTTTTTGTAGAGCCTCCAGAATCTGCAGGTCTTTGCTATCAAGCCCCATGCGCCCTCCCCGCTGAATAATCCGATGACTCATCGGTCAAAGGTACTTCATTTCAAATGACTTGCCATCCAAGGTCGATGCCTCATTCGCTACATTTTGCGGACACCACTTCCGAGAAACAAGAAATGACACCTTCAATATTGCTTCTACCAGGCATTGGCAATTCCGGACCAGGGCATTGGCAAACAATATGGGCCAACAGCGATACCTCTATGGAGTGTATCGAGGGGCAAGATTGGAAGCGCCCCGTTTGCGCAAAATGGGTCGATAATCTGGAGGCTGCTATTCGCCGAACTGGACCTAACACGGTGTTGGTAGCCCATAGTCTCGGCTGCTTGCAGGTTGCCCATTGGGCGCAGAGTAGACACACAGCGATCCGAGCCGCCTTGCTGGTTGCCGTACCTGACCCTGATCGCCCCACTTTTCCAAACAAGGCGCTGGGGTTTAGTCCGTTAGAGCTGAAGCGTTTCGCATTCCCTAGTGTTGTTGTCGCAAGTACCAACGACCCCTATGCAGATACAGACTTCAGCTTGCGATGTGCTGATGCCTGGGGCAGCCGTCTGGTGAACATCGGAGACCAAGGACATATCAGTTCGGCCAATGGGTTCGGTGATTGGCCTCAAGGTAGAGCATTGTTGAAAGAGCTTCTTGCAACCTCGACTCAGCCCTTAGACGATGTGCTTTAAAGAGCGAGGCTCAACGAACACGCATGAGCGAGTCCGCGAGCATCTTGAGATGCTGACAGACAATGCCGATGTCATTACCCGGCTTACGATTGACTTGGTTACCGGGTGTAAGCCAGAGGAAGAAGCTGACCCGAAGCGGTTATAGACTGTCTGGCATATACCATGTGTAAAATTTGTTTTGCCAATATTCAAAGGAATGATCGAATGATTACTTGTCACGTCAGGTACGTAATTGACCCTTACGTCTTCTTGGAAGTGGAGGGGCGAAAAACAGCCTGGGCCTGCTGCTTGAGCGAATCATGCGCAGGACCAGCGAGCACCTTTCGCCGTTCTTCATTGTCAACGAGCACGGCAAGCGTATGAGCTGGCCTATGTTGCGCAACCGGTGGGCAGACGCCCGTGAGGCCGCCAAGGTGAAGGCCGAGGTCGAGAAGAAGCCGGACCTCGCCAACCGGATCGCCCAGTTCCAGTTCCGCGATATCCGACCGAAGGCAGCGTCGGAGATCAACGATCTGAGCGATGCGAGCGTGCTGCTGGGACACTCGATGGAAGGCATTACCGAGCGCGTTTACCGCAGGGTTGGCGCCATCGCCAAGCCCTCGAAGTAGGAAAGTTTCGGAACTCCGCCCTCAAAGTTTCGGAACTCTTGGCTTTCCGCACCACAACGAAAAAGCCCCGCAGACGTTAATCTGCGGGGCTTTCAAATATGGAGGCCGAGGTCGGAATCGAACCGGCGTAGACGGATTTGCAATCCGATAGAAAGAATCCCGCCCGCTGCGGCCTTGAGCCGCTTTTCAGTTCCAAAACTTTCAGACTACCGTCGCCCTGAAAGCCGCATTCTACAAGGGTGCCCACTTTGAGTTTTGGAACCGATTTTTAGCCCTTTCAGGGGTCCTGCCGAACGAACATCACCCTCCCCTTACTGAACATCATCCGAGATTTATCAGGCCTGTTCAGCCTCCGGCCTGCGAGTCACCAAACGAAAGCAAAGCTTCGTTTTTATGCGGAAGCTAACCCGCCGGAGAAAAACCGAAACTCTTCTTTCGATCTCATGAATGCCTTCCATGAACTGGACTGACCGTTGCTTTGGTGGCTACCAGTTCGGCATCCTGCCGACCGCATACACCACCCGAGTGCAACGTACCCCCCAATCCGCCCAGTACCAGTTGCTGATACTGAATCTCGACCTGCATCAGCGATACAGCCTCAAGACTAAGGCGCTCGACTCTTCTGACGGTGCACGTTTCCCAGTAAAGGCGGAACGCCTCAAGAGTCTGCGACAACAGTGGCTCACCAGCCTCATCAAGACTACATCTAGACCCAGCAGCCGTTTGAGATTAATGTGGTGGCATAATGATTTCCCAACGTAAATCCCTCCTATGCAGGAGTTGCAACCAGAACGCAAATGAATGATCAAGCACTTGCTAACACCGAAGCGCGCTAGGCGCTGAAGCAGCAAGTAAATGTATTGGCCCGACATAGCGCAAGATAATATGGACAACACAAATAAATTACATTGGATGCATCTTAGTGATCTTCATCGCGGCCAGGATCGCACTGCCGAAGTATGGTCTGTAGTACGCCAAGAGATCCATGACGACATTAAGCGGCAAATAGATAGTCGCGGCCCTGTTAATTTGGTTATATTCTCTGGGGATTTGGCATTTAAGGGTGACAGTGAAGAATTTTCTAGCGTAAAGGAAGAGCTTAAAACGCTATGGGAAATTTTTGCAAAACAAGGAAGCAAGCCAAGCCTGTTTGTAGTCCCAGGAAATCACGACCTTGTACGCCCTAGATCGACATCGCCGCTTCGAAATATGGCCGATATACTTCGCCTAAAACAAGATGTCAGAGAAGAAATTTTAAGCCAAACACCGTCCAGCTATAGAGATGAAGCAGAAATAGCTTTTGCCAACTATAAAAAATTCATTAAAGATCTTAGGGAGAGTGGCATTCCATTAGCGCTGGATCAAGAGGGAATGCTTCCTGGTGATATTTCTGCTCAAATCAATGTAAATGGATTGAGCGTTGGTTTAGTCGGCCTAAATTCCGCTTGGACGCATCTTTCAGGCGGGGAGGCCATCGGCAAACTCGACATATCAGTTCGCCAACTGAACTCCGTTATTGATTCTGACTTACCGAGATGGTCACGTAAAAACCATGTAAACTTTTTGGTTACACATCATCCTGCAAACTGGTTTAGTCAAGCTGCACAGGAAGAATTTGAAGGCGAGATATTCAATCCAAACTACTTCGATGCTCACCTTTTTGGTCACATGCACGATAATCGCCCCGTGCTTACTAGTGCTGGCGCTCACAACAGGAGAACAATACAGGCAGCATCGCTTTTTGGACTAGAGAAAGTCAATGACAAAGAAGAAAGAAGACATGGTTATTATTTTGCGATATTAGACGCGAACAAAGAGCGTTGTGAGTACTGGCCAAGAAAATTTGAAAAAAAGCAAGGTGGCATCTGGCAGGTCTCACGCGATGGTGAAATATTAAGTCGAGATGATAGCTTCTACGATGAACCGTGGAGCATTAGAAAGGTTGAAGGTCTAGAGTTAAAAAAGATATAGCCCCGGTCGCTAACATTTTTGAAGGCGAGCGGGGCCTTAGGAAATGGCCCACGACGAATAATTTACGTCGTTATAAATACTCGTTGCCTGCTTTTGCTCGGCATATGGACTGCCGCCGTTTGGAAACGAGAGAGGCTCTTAATGTCTTGAACCAGCACAGGATGGTCTGGCTGATTGCTGAACAAGATATGGGAGGAGACGACTTCATCACGGTCTTGTTGTGTGCCGATCAAGCCGAAAAGAAGACTGTCTACCGTCTCGATCTTCAGTCATTCAAAGGACTCACTGACGACCTAAATTCGTTACAAGAAATTGTTATCGGTGGGAATATTAATGTTCTTTGTGAGCAGCTAGAGACTGAGGACGCATATCTTCTTCTGGACGACGTTTGTGTATTGGGCAGTCCGAGTGAAAGGCGAAGTATTGCTTCAGGAGCCGAAGAGCTCGCTAGAACCTTTCTAGATTTCTGCAAGAGTTTAAAAATTATAATCAGGAGCTCCATCGCATTTTCAGTTCCGGGCGTACAGCCGGTAGTCTTGCAGGCGCTAGATGAACCAGAGTGCAACAGTTATATCGAGCTACATCCGCTGTCCAATAATGCTCGGAAAGATGAGATCAAGTCAGGGGCTATCTATTCCCATACCTCAGGTCGTCCCGGGCGTATCGATCAGCTGCTGACCGCTCTAACTTTCGATAGCTTCGATAGTGTCGCTTTAGGAAGCTCAGATGAATCTATTGACTTTCAGGCCACGATACCCAGATCGCTTCAAGAGGAAATTGAAAAGCTTCAGCTTGGAAATGAACATGAGCGCACTACGTATAACCTTATGATTGCGCTGACTTTTTTCAAGTACGGAGAATGCGTTAAAACCATTAGGTATTTTGGTGACTGTCAAAGACTAAAACCTGGCATGGCAAATCACCTGGTTAGTGCTGGCCTAGCAGAACCAGCCGAAACCCATGAACTATCTATAGAGCAGGGTGCGCACGATAAATTTATCGTAATAAAGCCAGCGGTACAACAATATATCCACAAACTCTTAGGCGAAGAAAAACTTGTAGACGCCTATCAGGAAGCCGCATCCATATATTTCGGCAAAGACTGGAAGATTGGAAAACCTAAAATCCATAGCTCATTTAGACTTTCGACACATAGAATCAACTCAATAATTGAACAAAATGCAGCCCTAATATTAGCACGACTTCTATCAGATGCACTTCACTCAAAAGAGCACAACCTTAAACAAAAGCAAATCATTGATCGAATATTGGTATTCCATTCGTACCTGCAAAGACTTATGCAGACGGACAAATTCCTCTATAGCGTACGTTTGTGCCGAGCATTACTTCCCAAGTTGGACGACTACGACAACCACCACTTCGTAAAAAACATTAGACTTCAGTTTGCTCGTGCGTTACGAATGCTGGGCGAGTACGAAGAGGCAATCACTGAGTGCCAAAAACTTCTAATACAGGAAAACCCTGCAGAAATAAGGGCATCGCTGTATATCAATATGGCCTATGCCTACGAGAACTCTGGCGACACAGATAAAGCAAAGGAAATGGCCGGCCACGCTAAAAAAATAAAACGTGCAGGATCATCTTTTTTTCATGCAGAAAGCATCCTGATCGGCTTGTCTGATGATGCACATAAGTTTAAGCGACTTGACGATCTAGCAGAAATGGCCCGTCGAAAAGGCTCCGTAAAAACATCCAACACAATAAAAATGGATATCATTGCAGAACTTAATGACCCACGTGAACAGCTAGAGGAATATCGAAAGCTCGCCGAGCGAGCGCAGAAAGATGGCGACGAATTTAACATGATGCGCGCTCGCATATGGTGGTTTGAGCTTGCTATAGATTTGGGCTTTGATATTGACCCTAAGCATCTGGACACTCTTGTGTCTGCCTATATATATTCCTGCAGCCAGCGGCAGCGACGAATGTTCACACAAAGTCATGCAGCTTTATGGGTGCTTTTAGAGAACTCTGGGCAGCTCGAGAGCATGCTTCAGCTCTTCAGACATAGTTCAACGCTACAGCGACTAACAGGTAAAATAGAGACTGAACTTCAGTACCTAAAAAGGCTGAGCAACTATATTGCCCAGCAGGGCCTGGAACAAGTCATTAGACAAGTACGCATGTCCGCACTCAGGTATTTTGCAGCTAGAGCTGATAGCCACAACCTTTTAACCTCTCAACAACTAAAACTAATTAACAATCAGGAATAATTCGCCACACCTTTTGATGATGCATACAAGTAGAAGCCCCCACTACGGGGGCTTTCTACTTGTGGCGATGAGTGTCCGTACGAGTACCATCTCAACTGAGCGGCCATAACTGGCTCAGTGAGTCGAGTCGGGGTTCCGAAACATCGCTGGTGGCGCTCTGCGCTACGGCTACAGCGTCGCCTACTGTAAGGTATATAAGTTGTGCCCCGCCTGTAGGAACGCGATTTGGCGGGAACTGGTAAATAGTCATGCTTCAATTTGCACCAGGTTCTGAAAAATTAAGCAAAAAGCACTGGTACTAACTCACTCAGAATAGCCCTCCCAGATCACTTGGCGTCCAGTTCATGATCACTAGCTCACCCGTCACCTCGGCCTTACCCTGACGCTGGTTCGCGGTGGTGTAGCGAATCTCCAAAGTTTCAAAATGGAAGCCATCGAACACCCGTCGGATATCTGAGTGATCGTTGATGCTGACCATCACTTTGCCCTTGCAGCTGCGCATGAACGCCGCCATGCGCTCGTAGTTTTCAAAGGGGAAGTCGAGGCCATACCCTGCGGTCTGCCAATACGGTGGGTCCATATAGTGGAACGTGTGCGCCCGGTCGTAGCGCTCGGCGCACTCCAGCCACGGGAGGTTTTCGACGTAAGTGCCAGCGAGCCGCTGCCAAGCAGCAGAGAGGTTTTCTTCAATGCGCAGCAGATTGATGGCCGGGCCGGTTGTCGCGGTACCGAAGGTCTGCCCGGTCACCTTGCCACCAAAGGCGTGCTGCTGCAGGTAGAAGAACCGGGCGGCACGCTGGATGTCCGTCAGCGTCTCCGGCCGCGTCATCTTCTGCCACTCGAAGATCTGGCGGGACGACAACGCCCACTTGAATTGCCGGACGAACTCCTCGAGGTGGTGCTGGACGACACGGTACAGGCACACCAAGTCGCCGTTGAGATCGTTGAGCACCTCGACCTTGGCTGGCTCTGGACGCCTGAAGAAGAGCGCAGCGCCGCCTGCAAAAGTCTCGACGTAGCAGCTGTGATCGGGAAAAAGAGGAAGGAGGGATTTGGCGAGGCGGCGCTTGCCACCCATCCATGGAACGATAGGGTTGGTCATATTTGCAAACCTTTACTGTACGGATGAACAGTTACCAGGCTCGCTCGGCTTTGTGCACAGAGCGGGAGCCTTGGCTGGGCTTGCAGGAATGGTCTGCGGTTTTGGCGGGCCGGTTGGATGTTGACGCATCCACTCGGCTCGCTCCTTTCATGTCAATGCACGATCTCGCGCACGTATGCTTGGCAGGCCTTCAAGGCGATCAATCCTTCATCACCGTCACTGGTGATGCCGACAATTCGTTGAGCATGCGCTGGGTCAAGTTGGGCTCGCGTGCCTCCATGAACCACGCTGCTGGGGCCAGGGGCTTCTCGCACCCCACTGCTACCACTCGGGACGGCGGCGGGGCCGGCGAGTAGGACTGACAGCCGCAAATCAGCAGTAGCCAGCCGGTCACGCAGGCGAGCTTGGTCATTCTGTTCATCGGTCAATTCCTTGTAGTGGGCCTCATCACTGGCCTGCAGGCGGTCTTCCAGTTCGCGGCGCCGCCCTTGCTCTTCTTCCTGCCAATCAATCACGGCTGCAGCAGCCTGCTCACGCTCTCTCTGGAATGTTTCGGCCTGCACGGCCAGTTGCTGGCCGTAGCTGGCGGCCTGCCACAGCCACACCACCCGACCACCCAGGGCGAGCCCTAGCAGCAGAGCCAAGAAGGCCAGACGAAAATCCATGCATTTCATGGCAACACCTTCAGAGCACGCTCATACAGCACTTCACGATCAGCCAGACCATTGATGCCGCCATTGATACGTTTGGTGATCCGCACAAAAGCCCCTTTGTCAGCCAGCGTATTGAGCCCTGCTCGATGCCAAAACCACCCTGCAGACAGACACGCATAGACCGGGTGCTCGAGCAGCTCAGGTGTGCTGAGCAAACGACTGTCGCAGAACAGTGCCTCGCTGCAGGCTTCATAGTTGTCCCGACCTGTGATCTGAATCAGCCCCCTGCCCCGGTACTTCTGACCGTCACCATCAGGCTCTGGCGTATTACCCAGGCGCTGAGCCAAGGTGCCCGTATCGTACTTGGCCAGATAAGCGTCACCGCCCAACTCTCGGACGTAGCGAAGCTGGCCGGACTCATGGCCGATCTGGGCGATGAATGCCGCAGTGCGCAGCCGGGTGACGATCCCGTACTTGCCCATAGCGGCATTGAGGGCAGGAACAAAAACGCCGGCTTTCTGGCCGGCGTTGGGAAGAATCTGCAGCAGTTGCTGCTCGGTAATAGCCATCAGTTGCATCCCTGAGTAAACGGTAGGAAAGAAAAAGCCCCGACAGTGCGGGGCTCTATTGGTGTTGTTCGGCGATCCAAGGCGGCGCCACGGGTCGGTGCTCGATCACGGGGAACTGCTCCGACTGTGGCCAGTCGCGTAGCGCCTGCATGTACACCAGCAACTCGGCGAACTGATCCGCCGACAAGTTGGTAGTAACACCGACTTCCAACTGATCGCGGTGCCGGTCACGCAACCAAGCCAAGGCCGCCAGTTCGCCATCTCGCCACGCCCGCTCAGAGGCCTGCAACTGCTCAGGGGTAGGCAGCATCTGGGAAGCCAATACAGGACGCCCATCGACGGCCAAGCCTAACGCATGGCCCGCCAGTTCCCGGTACTCTGCCTCACTCAGCTCAATATAGGGGCGGCCCACCGCGTCGCCAGTCAGGCCGCCCGGATAGAGCCCCATCGTTTCGGGACAAAATAGATACTGCATGCTTAGTTCCCCACCGAAATATAGAAAGCCTCTTGAGCGCCAGTGGGGGTGCTTCCCCCAGTCGCTGCGTCAAGAGAAATGGTCATAGTGCTTAGACTGGCCGGATAGGTATTAACCGGGAATACGTCGTTGATAATGCTGTTCTTTTTGTAGTTACCAACGGCCCCAAAATGATTGTTTGGGTAGCTATATGGCAGGCTTACGGTTGTGCTTCCGCCAGCGGAGCTAGTTGTAATGACTGCCGTACCCCATTGGATGATGAGCCCACCGAGCCAACTTGGGAGCGCTAAATAACCATTGGCAGCCAGCAAGTACGAAACACCCCAACGCAGCTTTTTCGGCGTCACAATAGTCGTGTCGTCGGCACCCGCATTGACCTGTTCCTGCGTGGCGATTTTGTCCGTAGTCATTAGCCCCGACCAGAACAGCGCGTCGGTGCTACTGTTGTACTGCCCTACCCAGAAGCGCCGATTCAGCGAGTTTCCAGCATTTTCAAACACAAAGTAGTAAGTAGCATCAGTCCTCGGCGTAACAGCAATCACACCCAACACATTACCTTGGCTTCCTGCCGGTGCATTTGGCGTCGCTGCAACGTATGTAGCGCCGTAGGCTTGGTATAAACCACCTGGGTTCACTGCTTTGAAGTCGGGCAAAAGAGGCGCCGTTTTCGCAGCCAGCCCCACAGCACCAATTTTTAGTGCATCGATAATGCCGTACCCATCCAGGGTGGTGGCCTTATCCGCTTTACCCGCAAGCAGATTGAGCATTGTGGTCAAAAAGTTAGGGTCATTGCCCAAAGCGGCTGCCAGCTCATTGATGGTATTCAATGCGTCTGGAGAAGAACCCACCAGGGCCGCAATTGCCGCCTGCATAGCCGCATTACTTTCAGCCTTGGTAAAGGCGTCGGTGATGCCAAATCCGGCCAAGGTAGTGGGGTTCGTGCCCCCCGTAACCCGGCCATCGGCACCCACCGTGACACTTTTATAACTACCCGCAACCACGCCGGTCTTGCCGAAGACCTGTTCAAAGGTCAATGCAGTGGTACCCAGCGTTGGCGGCGTAGCATTGGACAGGCGCCAGACAGAGCCACCGTTGACCGTACCTGCATCCACACCGACCAGCATGCCCGGCTTCACCTCGACACTTTCGTCAGCATCGAGCGCACGCACCCATGCTCCAGCGGCCACGACGTAGATGCCATTCTGTGCACCGCTGGCCTGATTCTTCACCAGCACCCGATCACCAGCGACCAGCACAATGGCGTCGATTGTCTGGACGCCACTCAGTGCAATGGCACCCGTGGTCGCAACCCGGACAGAGTTCTTGATGCCCTGAGACACCAGCCCCTGAATGGCCTTGAGCAACTGGTTTGTCTGACCTTCAGCAGGCACAAAACCCGCCGCCTTGATCACGTTCAGCAGCTCCTGGGTGACCGCATTACCCCAGGCAGATGGGATCAGGGAACCCACCTGACCAGTTGCGGGATTCTCGTCAGCAAACTGACCATCCACTAGGCCGACATTGGGTACGCTCTTTGGGTAATCCATTCAGTCCTCACCATACTTAATAAATTCAACCGCATGCGCCGGCGCACTACGGCGCAGCACACACTCCAGGGCGCCGCTTGGGTTGCCGCCGAATTGCTCGCCGAAGTAGCTCACGCCGAACCGGCGACCAAGGCGGCGCCGAGGCCCGGTTTCAAGCGTCCACATGAACTGCGCGACCCACGTGCCAAAGTACGCCGCGCCGAAGCGTGAGCGCCCGAAGCGTGGGGCTCGGTGCTCAATTACGCGGGCCTCGGGGTAGCCATGACTGATGGCCAGCTCAACGAAGTACGCCGGTGACTGGCCACCGACCTCGACCAGACGAC